>JAQWYA010000020.1 GCA_029254215.1 Pseudorhodobacter sp.
GAACACGGCGTTGAAGAGTAAGGGACACAGGAAAAATGGATCAGTTTACTCTTAACCTGCTCGTGGTGGGGGCGTCTTTCGCGCTCTACTTCGGGATCGCAATCTGGGCGCGTGCCGGATCGACCGCTGAATTCTATGCCGCAGGGCAGGGCGTTCACCCGGTTCTGAACGGGATGGCCACGGGCGCTGACTGGATGTCGGCGGCCTCCTTCATCTCGATGGCGGGCCTGATTTCCGCCGTTGGCTACGACAACTCCACCTATCTGATGGGCTGGACGGGCGGCTATGTGCTGCTGGCGATGCTGCTTGCGCCTTACCTGCGCAAGTTCGGCAAGTTCACCGTGCCGGAATTCATCGGCGACCGTTTCTACAGCCAGACCGCGCGTCTGGTGGCGGTGATCTGCCTGATCGTGGCCTCGGTGACCTATGTTATCGGCCAGATGACCGGTGTGGGCGTTGCCTTCTCGCGCTTTCTGGAGGTCGAGGCTTCGACCGGCCTGTTCATCGGCGCGGGCGTTGTGTTCTTCTACGCCGTTCTGGGCGGGATGAAGGGCATCACCTACACGCAGGTGGCGCAATATGTCGTGTTGATCACGGCCTATACGATCCCGGCGATCTTCATCTCGTTGCAACTGACCGGCCAATTCCTGCCGCCGATCGGCCTGTTCTCGGAGCACACCGCCTCGGGGATGCCGCTTTTGGCCAAGCTGGACCAGGTTGTGCAGGAGCTGGGCTTTGCCAAGTACACCGGCCACACCGATACCACGCTGAACATGTTCCTGTTCACCGTATCGCTGATGATCGGCACCGCCGGTCTGCCCCACGTCATCGTGCGCTTCTTCACGGTGCCGAAAGTGTCTGACGCCCGGTCTTCGGCCGGTTGGGCGCTGGTCTTCATCGCGCTGCTTTACACCGTGGCTCCGGCTGTTGGTGCCATGGCGCGTCTGAACCTGATCGACAATGTGTACCCGCAGGGCACGCAATCCGAGCCGGTTTCCTATGAAGAGCGTCCGCAGTGGATGAAGAACTGGGAAGTCACCGGTCTGTTGAAGTTCGAAGACAAGAACGGCGACGGCAAGATCCAGTTCTACAACGACAAGTCCGAAGCGTTCAAAGCGACCGCTGAAGGCAAGGGCTGGGCTGGCAACGAGCTGACCGTGAACAATGACATCATGGTTCTTGCCAACCCGGAAATCGCCAAGCTTCCGTCTTGGGTGATCGCGCTGGTTGCAGCGGGTGGTCTTGCGGCGGCTCTGTCGACTGCGGCGGGTCTGCTGCTGGCTATTTCTTCGGCCATCAGTCACGACCTGATCAAAAGCTTCCTGAACCCCTCCATCTCGGAGAAGGGGGAGCTGATGGCCGCGCGGATCTCGATGGCGGTGGCCATTGCGGTTGCGACCTATCTGGGGCTTAACCCGCCCGGCTTTGCGGCCCAAACCGTGGCTTTGGCCTTCGGTCTGGCAGCCTCCTCGATCTTCCCGGCACTGATGATGGGCATCTTCTCGAAGCGCATCAACAACTCCGGGGCCGTGGCTGGCATGATCGCCGGTCTGGGGATCACCATTGTGTATATCTTCCTGCACAAGGGCTGGTTCTTCATTCCGGGCACCAACTCGTTTAGCGATGCTGACCCGCTGCTGCTGTCGATCAAATCGACCTCCTTCGGGGCAATTGGCGCGCTGGTGAACTTTGGTGTGGCCTATGTCGTGTCGAATGCGACGAAAGCCCCGCCGGCCCATATCCAGGACCTCGTGGAATCGATCCGCGTGCCGAAAGGTGCGGGCGCGGCCACCGGTCACTAAGGACGGCTGACGAAAAAGGCCCCCGCCCGTCGGAGAGATCCGGCGGGCGGGGGCACCCCCCACACCGACAAGGCGGGCAGAAAATGGATGAGGCGGTAACGACGATCCTGAGTTTTCTGGAAACGGTGCATCCCTATGACACGCTGACCAAGGATGAGTTGGCCGATGTCGCCGGATGTTTCATCCGTCACGAATTTTCCGAAGGGCAAGAGATTTACCACGAGGGCAAGCCCTTGGCCGGGCTTTATCTTGTCAAGCGCGGCGCGGTCGAGGTGCTGGAGCCTTCGGGCGGGCTGATCTCGCTTCTGGGGCCGCGCAACAGTTTTGGCGAACGCGGGCTGATGCGCGATGGTTTGGCCGTGACCACGGCCCGCGCGAAAGAGCCGAGCGTGGTGCTGTGCTTGCCGACCGCCCGGTTCAAATCGCTGATTGCCGCCTCTCCGGCGTTTGAGAGGTTCTTTAGCCGCGGCCGGTCGGGCGAGGGGCGCGGGGCCGATCTGACGACGCAGCGTGTCAGCGATCTGATGGCGCGCGCGCCGGTGACCATCGGCCCAAAGGACAGCATTGAGGTGGCGGCGCGAAAGATGCGCGATCACCATGTGTCCTGCCTTGGTGTGACCGAGGGGGCCTCGTTTCTGGGCATCGTCACCACGCGGGACATGACCAACAAGGTGCTGGCGGCGGGGCTGCCTGCGCAAAGCGACGTGGCCGCGATCATGACGCCCGATCCGATCACGCTGACGCCTTCGGACCTTGGCTCGGACATTCTGCATGTGATGCTGGAACGTCGCGTCGGCCATCTGCCGGTGGTGGAGGCCGGGCGGCTGGTTGGCATGGTCACGCAGACCGATCTGACGCGGTTTCAGGCGGTATCTTCGGCGCAACTGGTGCGCGATGCCTCCATGGCTGCGGATGTGGCGGCGATGGCTGCCGTGACCGCGCGGATTCCGCGGCTTTTGGCGCAGCTGGTGGCGGGTCATAATGCGCATGAGGTTGTCACGCGCCTGATCACCGATATTGCCGATACGGTGACGCGCCGCCTGCTGACGCTGGCCGAGGCCGAGCTTGGCCCGCCCCCCGTGCCCTATCTCTGGCTGGCCTGTGGCAGTCAGGGGCGGCAGGAACAGACCGGCGTTTCGGATCAGGACAATTGCCTGATGATCGACGATGCCATGACCGAAAGCGACCGGCCCTATTTTGCCGCCCTCGCGAAATTCGTCAGCGACGGGCTGGATGCGGCGGGCTATTTCTATTGCCCCGGTGACATGATGGCGACCAATCCGATGTGGTGCCAGCCGGTCCGCGTCTGGCGCGAGTATTTCCGCAAATGGGTGGCCAAGCCCGACCCCAAGGCGCAGATGCTGGCCAGCGTGATGTTCGATCTGCGGCCCATCGGCGGCACCGCTGCGTTGTTTCGCGACTTGCAGGCCGAAACGCTGGGCATGGCGGCCAAGAATTCGATCTTCGTTGCGCATATGATCGCCAACAGCCTGACGCATTCGCCCCCGCTTGGCCTGTTGCGCGGTTTTGCGACGATCCGGTCGGGCGAATACAAGAACCAGATCGACCTGAAACATGCGGGCGTTGTGCCGGTGGCCGATCTGGGGCGGGTCTATGCGCTGATCGGGCAATTGCCCGCCGCCAACACCCGCGCGCGTCTGGTCGCGGCAGAGACTGCGGGCGTCATCTCGCATTCCGGGGCGCGCGATCTGATCGAGGCCTATGACATGATCGCCCAGATCCGGCTGGAAAATCAGGCGCGCCAGATCCGCGAAGGGGCAAAGCCCGGCAATTTCATGGCCCCGTCAGATCTGTCGGATTTTGAACGCTCTCATCTGCGCGACGCCTTTGTCGTTGTGCGCACCATGCAATCCGCCATCGGCCAATCCCGAGGCGCCCGTTCGTGAAAGAGACCTGACCATGCTGATGGATATGATCGCCACTGCCGCCGCCGGGGTCGCCTTGATGGGGCTCTTTGTGGTGCTACGCCATTTGACCCGTGGCAAGGTTCCGAAATGGGCGCTGCCTGCAGCGATCGGGGCGGGCATGTTGGCCTTCTCGGTCTGGAATGAATATTCGTGGTACGGGCGCACGACGGCGGCCCTGCCCGAAGAGGTGATCATTCTGACCTCCCCCACGGACCGGGTGGCCTATCGGCCCTGGACCTACATCTTCCCTGTCTCGACCCGATTTGTGGCGCTGGACCGGACGGGAATGCTGAAAAGTCAGGTGGATGGGACGCTGCGGCTGGCAGAGGCGATGATTGTCGCGCGCTGGATGCCCACGACCCGCATCCCGCTGGCCTTTGATTGTGCGGGCGGGCGGCGCGCCGATCTGGTGGACGGGGTGACGATTGACGCCGAAGGCGCGCTTTCGGGCGGCGATTGGCAGGTTGTCGGCCCCGAGGATGAATTGCAACGCGCCGCCTGTCAGGAGGCAAGCCATGGCTGACCCAAGCAGCGACAAGCACCGCATTCTGGTGGTGGAGGATGAGGATAACATCGCGCTGGCGCTGGATTACCTCATCACCCGCGAGGGCTATGGCCATGAACGTGTGGCCAATGGCGGCGAGGCGATGGCGCGGATCCGGGCGCTGAGGCCAAACCTCGTTCTGCTGGACATCATGCTGCCCGAGGTCTCTGGCTATGAGATCTGTCAGGCAGTCCGGCTGGACCCGGAGCTGTCGGATGTGCGCATCCTGATGATGACGGCGCGCGGATCGGCGGTGGAACGCAAGAAGGGGCTGGCGCTTGGGGCGGATGGGTTCATCTCGAAACCCTTTGAGTTGAAAGAGTTACGCTCTGAGGTGCGGCGGCTTCTGGGGGATTAGGCCCGCGCAAGATCAAGGGGGAAGGGGGGAGCCATGTTGACACGCCTGAGCCTGCGCCTGCGGGTGCTTTTGTTCTTTGCGGCTCTTGGGCTGGGGGGGATTGCGGCCATTGTGGCGGGGTTGCTGCTGGCCTACCGCCGGGCGGGCGTGCCGGACCTCGCCCCGGCCTTTGTGCAGGCGGGGCTGATCGGCGGCTTTGGGGTGCTGGGGCTGGCGGCGGCGATCTGGTATCTGTTCGATCTGAACATGGCCAAGCCGATCGAAGGGTTGGCGGGCCATCTGCGCGCCCGCGCCCATGCCGATGTGGCCGGCGCGGTCGAGGCGCATTCAGGCCGCTATCTGGGCGATCTGGCCCCTGCCGCCTCGGCGGCGGCGCTGAGCCTGTCGGAAACCCGCAATGCGCTGGCCGAGGCCGTGGCCCGCGAAACCACCCGGCTTGCGGCGGAAAAGGCGCGGCTGGAGGCGCTTTTGTCGGATGTGCCGGTGGGGGTTTTGCTGTGTTCGGCCGATCATCAGCTGGTCTTTTACAACTCCACCGCGGTGGAGCTGATGGGGGCGGCGGCCAGTGTCGGGCCGGGGCGCGTTGCCACTGCCGGGGCGGGGCCGGGGCTGGACCGCAAGCTGTTCGATTATCTGCGCGAAGGCCCGATCCTGCATGCCCATGCGCGCCTGGGCGGGGCGGATGGCAATGAGGCGGCCAGCGATCTGATCTGCTCCACGCAGGACGGGCGGCAGGTGCTGGCGGCGCGGATGCGGCTTTTGCCCTCCGACACCGGCCCGCGCCCCGGCTATGTTCTGACGCTGCGCGATGTGACGGCGGATCTGGCCCTTCAGGCGCAGCGCGAGGCGCTTTTGGCCGAAATGCTGGACAACCTGCGCCGCCCCGCGACCAACCTGCGCACCTTGCTTGAAGCGGTCGATCCCGGCGCGGCCCCGGCCCCGGCGCTGCTGACCGCCCTGCAGCAAGAGGCCGAGGCGCTGAGCCTTGCCGTGACCGAGCTTGCGCGGCGTCAGGATGAGGGGGGCGGGCAGGGGATTTCCGTCTCGGTGACGCGGTTGTCTGATCTGGCGGATGGCTTGCGGGCGCGGATGGAGGGCGCGGGCCAAAGGCTTGAGGCCGCCCCGGCCCCCTATCTTCTGCGCTGCAACGGGTTTGAGATCATCGCCCTGCTGGACCGTCTGGTGGCGGGATTGGTCGGGCAGGGCGCAGGCCCCGCCTTCCGGCTGGATGCGGTTGAGGATGGGCGCGATATTCTGCTGCGTTTGGGATGGACGGGCGCACCGCTGCCGCTGAAACGGCTGGATGATTGGCTTGGCGACCCGATTGACGGGGCGGCGCTGGGCATGACCGGGCGCAGCCTTCTGGCCGCGCATCACAGCGATATCTGGCCCGAAACCGGGCCTGAAAGCGCGCAGGCGCTGGTCTTGCCGCTACCTGCCGCACGCAAGGAAGGCCCGCGGCCAAAGCCGATCACCCGCGCCGTCGTCTATGACTTCGACCTGCTGGGAAAGGAACGCAACGCCTTGGTTGCCGATACGCCGCTGGCGGATCTGACCTATGTGGTGTTTGACACCGAAACCACCGGGCTTTTGCCCGCGCAGGGCGATGAGATCGTGCAGATCGCCGCCCTGCGCATCGTGAATGGTCGCCGCGTCGCGGGCGAGGTGTTTGACACGCTGGTCAATCCGGGGCGGCCCATCCCTGCTGCCTCGACCGAGGTGCATGGCGTGACCGAAGCGATGGTCGCCAGCGCCCCGCCGATTGCCGAGGTGGGCCGTGCTTTTCACAAGTTTGCGGAAGGGGCGGTTTTGATTGCCCATAACGCGCCCTTTGACATGGCCTTCCTGAAGCGGCACGAAAAAGGCATCGGCGCGGGGTTTGACAATCCGGTTCTGGATACGGTGCTGTTGTCGGCCGTGGTCTTTGGTCAGCACGAAACCCACAGCCTTGACGCGCTCTGTCACCGCTTGGGCATCACCATTCCGCAAGAGGTTCGCCATACCGCGATTGGCGATACGATTGCCACGGCGGAGGCGTTTCTGAAGATGCTGCCGATGGTGCGCGCGCGCGGGTTTGAGACTTTCGGGCAGGTGCTGACGGAACTGCGCCGCCATGGGCGCTTGCTAAAGGATCTGAACTAGCGCGCGAACGGGTCTGCCGGATAGCCGACGCCGGTCAGATACAACCCTTGTGGCGGGCAGACCGGGCCGCAGGCGGCGCGGTCGCGTGCGGCCATCGCCTCGGCAATCCGGCCCGGTGGCCATGCGCCTGCGCCGACCCGTTCCAGCGTGCCCACCATGGAGCGCACCTGATTGTGCAGAAACGACCGGGCGCGGAAATGAAAGCGGTACTCGCGGCCCTCGGGATAGGCGATTTCCTCGATCTTCGCCTCGTCCAGCGTCTTGAGGGGCGAGGCCGCCTGACACATCGAAGACCGGAACGTGGTGAAATCATGCGGGCCCAGCAGGTGCTGCGCCCCGGCCTGCATCGCGCTGAGGTCCAGATCATGGCCGATCTGCCAGACAAGCCCGCGATCATGCGTCACCGGCGCCCGGCGGCTGACAAGGCGGAACAGATAGCGCCGTTCCATCGCAGAGAACCGCGCGTGGAACGCCTCGGGCACCTCTGCGCAGGCCACGACCGAGACGGGTGCGGGCCGCAGATGCGCATTGATCGCGCCCAAAAGGCGAAACGGGTCCCAAGGGCGCGACAGATCGCAATGTGCGACCTGACCCGTGGCATGAACGCCCGCATCGGTCCGGCCTGCGGCGGCGATGGTATGGGGGCCGGGATCAAGCCGCGCCAAGGCGGCCTCGATCGCGGCCTGCACCGTTGGCTGGCCCTCGGCCTGCCGCTGCCAGCCGTTGAAGGGCTGGCCGTCATATTCGATTTTCAGGGCATAGCGGGGCATGGGCCTTGCGTTACCCTTTTCGCCCCCCCGATGACAAGCCCCCGCCGTTTCCCGCCTTTCCCCCTTTTGTCCGGGGGCTTGGGTGCCTATCTTGAGGCGGGGCCAAGGAAGGAAACCGCAAGTGGTGTTGGGCAGGATCACGGATGGGGTCGCGCGGGGCGTGGAAAACACGGTCTCGGGCGTCTCGGAGGCCCTGTTCGAGCCGGTGATCCGGCTGGGCGTCACCGGCCTGTCGCGGGCGGGCAAGACGGTGTTCATCACCTCGCTGGTGGCGAACCTGCTGGACCGGGGCCGGATGCCGCAGTTTTCGGCCAGCCCCCGGATCGGGGCGGCGTTCTTGCAGCCGCAGCCCGATGATACCCTGCCGCGCTTTGACTATGAAACGCATCTGGGTGCGCTGACCGGGGCCAGCCCGCATTGGCCCGAGAGCACTCGTGCGATCTCTGAGCTGCGCTTGTCCTTGCGGGTGCAGCCGGGGGGCTTTTTCGGCGGGATCTGGGGCGGGCTTGCGGGGCCGCGCACCGTGCATCTGGATATCATCGACTATCCCGGCGAATGGCTGCTGGATCTGGGCCTGATGGGCAAGACCTATGCGCAATGGTCCGAAGAGACGCTGACGCGGATTGATGCGCGGACCGAGGCTGCGAAATTCATGGCCCTTGCCCGCGCCGAGGATGGAGCGTTGCGGCTGGAAGAAGACCGCGCGCAGGGGCTTGCGCGGGCCTTTACCGCCTATCTGGTGGCGGCGCGGGCGGCGGGTTGGTCGGATTGCACGCCGGGGCGGTTCTTGCTGCCCGGCGATCTGGCAGGCAGCCCGGTTCTGACCTTCGCGCCCCTGCCCAAACCCGACCAGACGCCGCGCGGCAGTCTTTGGCGGGAAATGGAGCGGCGCTTTGAAGCCTATAAATCCCGTGTGGTGCGGCCCTTCTTTCACGATCATTTCGCGCGGCTGGACCGGCAGATCGTGCTGATGGATGTGCTGGGCGCGATCCACTCCGGCCCGGCAGCGCTGGAAGATCTGCGCCGCACCATGGCCGAGATCCTGACCGCCTTCCGCCCCGGCGCAAACGGGTTTCTGAGCAATCTTTTGCTGGGCAAGCGGGTGGACAGGATCCTGTTTGCTGCGACCAAGGCCGACCATCTGCATCATTCGCAGCATCCGCGCCTGACCGCGATCACCGAGGCTTTGCTGCGCGATGCCCGCGACCGCGCGGCTTTTGCGGGCGCACAGGTGCAGGCGATGTCGATTGCCGCGCTGCGCGCCACGGTAGAGGAATTGCGCCCTTATGACGGGGCGGAGCGCGGCTTTGTGCGGGGCATGGTGCTGGGCAGTGGCAAACAGGCGGCCTTCTATCCCGGCGAATTGCCGCAGGACCCCGCGCATCTGCTGACGCCCGCGCGCAAAGGGGCCTCGGAATGGCTGGAGGCCGATTACGCCGTGATGAATTTTGCCCCCGCCCGGCTGACCCTGAAACCCGGCGAGGGGCCACCGCATATCCGGCTGGACCGGGCTGCGGATTTCCTGCTGTCGGACCGGCTGGGCTAGGCCCTTGCCGCTGAAACGGAGTGTCCTGAGATGACCAAGACCAGACCTGTGCTGATTGATCTGGAGGATGCGCCGGGGGCCACGCCGTCGGATGCGCCTCCGGTGCCGGAGCTTGATCTGCCGCAGGGCCGGGCGATGACGGCGGCCGCGGCGGGTGTTGCGGGGGCGCGGCCGTCGGGGCTAGGGGCCTGGGTTCTGGGCGCGCTGGGGGCGTTGTTCAGCTTCATGCTGTCGGTGGCGGTTTATGATTTCGTGACCGGATTGCTGGCGCGCAATTCGGTGCTGGGCTGGGTGGCCTTTGGCCTGACAGGGCTGGCGATTGCGGCCCTGCTGGTATTGGCGCTGCGGGAGGGGCTTGGGTTTTTGCGCCTGTCGCGGCTGGACAGTCTGCGCGCGGAGGCTGAAGGCGCCCGTGCCTCGGGCGATTTGGCGCAGGCGCGGCGGGCGGTGGACCATCTGGGGCGGCTTTACGCAGGCCGCGCCGATCTGCGCTGGGGGGCAACGCGGCTGGCCGAGCGGCGGCCTGAGGTGATGGATGCCGATGGTTTGCTGGATCTGGCCGAGGGGGAGTTGCTGGCCTCGCTCGATGCCGCTGCCCGCCTTGAGATCGAGGCCGCCGCGCGCCGTGTGGCCATGGTGACCGCCCTCGTGCCTTTGGCACTGGCGGATGTTGCGGTGGCGCTGTTCGCCAATCTGGCGATGATCCGCAGGATCGCCGCGATTTATGGCGGGCGGTCGGGGGTCATGGGCAGTTTTAAGCTGCTGCGACGCGTGTTCGGGCATCTGTTGGCGACGGGTGCGCTGGCGCTGGGGGATGATCTGATCAGCTCTGTCGCGGGGGGCGGGATCTTGGGCAAGCTGTCGCGCCGTTTTGGCGAGGGGGTGATGAACGGCGCCCTGACCGCGCGGGTCGGCATTGCCGCGATGGAATTGTGCCGCCCCATGCCCTTTGCCGCCCTGCCGCGCCCGAAGGTGAGCAACCTGATCAGCCGGGCGCTGACGGGGGTGTTTGGAGAGCGGGACATGCAAGCCGGACCGGGTGCCTGAGGAGGCTGTTGCGGCAGGTATTTTTGCCAAGAAGAAATAGCTGGGCCCGTGCTGCACTGGATGGCTGGACCCTTGGGGAAAGCGGGCGTATAAGCGCGGCCATGCGACAGGTCTTTGTGATGCCCCATCGAATTAGCGGCCCGGCGCTCTGACCTGTTCAGACGCCGGGAGGATTGTTGCGCAGGCCTGATGGGCCGCGCCCGCTTTTTCTTTGCCCTGTTGACCCCCATTCAAGACATAGGATCCGCAGCCCATGTGCGCCGATACCCCTGATATGCCCGATTACCGCACTTCCGTCTTCCTGCCCGAGACCGAGTTTCCGATGCGCGCAGGCTTGCCGCAGCGTGAGCCGGATTGGCTTGCCCGCTGGGAAAAGATTGGCGTTTACGACCGGTTGCGCGACAAGGCGCGGGCCTCGGTGCGGCCTGCGTTTACGCTGCATGACGGCCCTCCCTATGCCAACGGGCATCTGCATATCGGCCATGCGCTTAACAAGGTGTTGAAGGACATGGTGGTGCGCAGCCAGCAGATGATGGGCTTTGACGCGCGCTATGTTCCGGGCTGGGATTGCCACGGGCTGCCGATCGAATGGAAGATCGAAGAGCAGTACCGCAACAAGGGGCTGAACAAGGACGATGTGGATATCGTCTCATTCCGGCAGGAATGCCGCAAGTTCGCCGAAGGCTGGGTCGATATCCAGCGCGAGGAGTTCAAGCGTCTTGGCATCACCGGCAATTGGCCCGACCCCTATCTGACGATGGATTACCACGCCGAAGCCGTGATCGCGGGCGAGTTCATGGCCTTTCTGATGAACGGCTCGCTGTATCAGGGGTCCAAGCCCGTGATGTGGTCGCCGGTGGAAAAGACCGCGTTGGCCGAGGCGGAGGTGGAATATCATGACCACACCAGCCACACGATCTGGGCGCGGTTCCCGGTGGTTTCGGCAGGGCCGGAGGCGCAGCTTTTCGTCAAGGCCAAGACCGATGTTGTGATCTGGACAACCACGCCCTGGACGATCCCGCAGAACCGGGCCGTGTGTTTTGGGCCGGGGATTTCCTATGGGCTTTACGAGATCATCGGGCGTCCCGAGGATAGCACGGCGACCATCGGTGACCGGGTGATCCTTGCTGATGCCTTGGCCGAGGCGACATTTGCGCAGGCCAAGCTCTCGGGGCCAGAGATGATCCGCCGGTTGTGCGATGTCCGCGCCGAGGATCTGGCGAGCCTGACCCTCGCCCATCCCTTCCGGGGTGTGGAGAATGGCAATGGCGAGTGGGATTTTGACGTGCCGATGCTTCCCGGCGATCATGTGACCGACGAGGCGGGCACGGGCTTTGTGCATACTGCGCCGAGCCACGGCGATGACGACTATCAGATCGGTCTGAAATACAACCTTCCGATGACCTATAACGTGCTGGAGGATGGCAGCTATCGCAGCGATCTGCCGCTGTTCGGCGGTCAGGTCATCATTAAGCCCGATGGCAAGGAGGGTGGTGCCAATGTCGAGGTGATCAAGCAACTGGCCTATGCCGGAAAGCTGTTCGCCAAGGGCAAGGTCAAGCACAGCTATCCGCATAGCTGGCGCTCCAAGGCGCCGCTGATCTATCGCAACACGCCGCAATGGTTCGTGGCGATCGACAAGCCGCTGGACGATGGGATGGGCGAGTATGGCGACACGATCCGCGCCCGCGCGCTGACCTCCATCGACAGCCTTGTGAAATGGACGCCGCAGACCGGGCGCAACCGCCTTTACTCGATGATCGAGGCGCGGCCCGACTGGGTCTTGTCGCGTCAACGCGCCTGGGGTGTGCCGCTGACTTGTTTCGTCAAGGAAGGCGCGCAGCCGACCGACCCGGATTTCCTGCTGCGCAACGCCGAGGTGAATGCCCGCGTGTTGGCCGCCTTTGAGGAAAAGGGCGCGGATGTCTGGTATGTGCCGGGCTTCAAGGAAGAGGTTCTAGCGGGGATCGTTGATCCGGCGGCCTACCGGCAGATCTTTGACGTGCTGGACGTGTGGTTTGACAGTGGCTCCACCCATGCCTTCGTGCTGCGCGACCGTGAGGACGGCTCTGCCGACGGGATCGCGGATTTGTATCTTGAGGGCACGGACCAGCATCGCGGCTGGTTCCATTCCTCGATGCTGCAAGCCTGTGGCACCAAGGGGCGCGCGCCTTACCGCGGCGTGCTGACCCATGGGTTCACGCTGGACGAGAAGGGCATGAAAATGTCCAAGTCGCTGGGCAATACGACCGCCCCGCAAGAGGTGATCGACCAATATGGCGCGGATATCCTGCGGCTTTGGGTGGCGCAGTCGGATTACACGATCGATTTGCGGATCGGGAAGGAAATCCTGAAAGGGGTGGCCGACAGCTATCGCCGCCTGCGCAACACGATGCGCTTCATGTTGGGCAATCTGGCGGGCTTTGACGAGGCCGAACGCGTGGCCCCCGCCGATATGCCGGAGTTGGAGCAATGGGTCCTGCACCGGATGGCGGAACTGGATGCCGAGGTGCGCAAGGGCTATGCCGCCTATGACTTCCAGGGCGTGTTCCAAAAGCTCTTTGCCTTTGCCACGACCGATCTTTCCGCCGTTTACTTCGACATCCGCAAGGATGCTTTGTATTGCGATGCGGCGGGCAGCCTGCGCCGCCGGGCCGCGCGGACGGTGCTGGATCTGGTGTTCCACCGCCTGACGACATGGCTGGCGCCGATCCTCGTCTTCACGATGGAGGATGTCTGGCTGGCGCGTTTCCCTGAAGATGAGGGGTCGGTCCATCTGCTCGACTTCCCGGAAACCCCGGCGGAGTGGTTGCAGCCGGAGCTTGCGGCGAAATGGGGTAAGGTGCGTCAGGCGCGGCGCGTGGTGACGGCAGCGCTGGAAGTGCAGCGCACGGCCAAGGTCATCGGCGCGAGCCTTGAGGCGGCCCCAGTTGTGCATGTGGCCGATGCCGCGATGCTGGCCGCGTTGAAATCGGTGGATCTGGCAGAGCTGTGCATCACCTCGGCCCTGCAACTGACCGGCGATGAAGCGCCCTCTGAGGCGTTCCGCCTGCCCGAAGTGCCGGGAATCGGCGTGGTGTTCGAGATGGCAGAGGGCGAAAAATGCGCGCGCTGCTGGCAGATCCTGCCGGATGTGGGCGCTCATGCCCATCCGGGCACCTGCGCGCGCTGCGACACGGCGCTGGGCTGACCGGATCGGGGGGCGTTCGCGCCCCCTTTTTACGCAATGGGGGGAGAGGGATGAAACAAGCGGTCTACCATTCCCCTTTCGGCCCTTTCGCGCTGATCGAAGAAGGCGGCCAGATTACCCGGATCGACTGGTCCGGGCGGCGCTCTGACCCCACGGCGCTTCTGCGCGAGGCTTGCCGCCAGCTTGACGCCTATTTCGACGGGAGCCGGACCAGCTTTGATCTGCCGCTGGATATGGGCAGCGGCTTTCAGGCGGAAATGCGCGCGGCGATGCTGGCCATTCCTTATGGGCAGACCCGCAGCTATGGCGATCTGGCGCAGGATCTGGGCCGTCCGGCGCAAGCCATTGGTCAGGCCTGCGGGGCCAATCCGATTCCGATTCTGATCCCCTGTCACCGGGTTCTGGGGGCCAAGGGGCTGGGCGGTTTTTCGGCCCCCGGCGGGGTGGAAACCAAGGTCGCGCTGTTGAAGCTGGAAGGCGCGGGGCTGTTGATCTGAGGCCTCAGCCGGCCTTACGCTCCGGGATGATCTGCTGCGCGATCCCGGCGAAGGCGAGGTAAAGCGAGGTCACGATCAACCCCCAATGCGCCCAGCTTTGCGGGTGGAAATCGACCCAAGTGGCCCAGCCGGCAAAGAAGATCCAGGCCAGTGTCATGGGCAGCGACAGCCGGTGCCAGCGTTCTGTCCGGGTGGGGTGGATGAACTTCAGAGGCAGGAACATGGCCACGGTGAAAGCGATCACAAAGGTCAGGATCGTCCAGTAGCCCGGCGTCAGGGCGAACATCACCAGCACGAACATATTCCAGCAGGCGGGAAAGCCGGAAAAGGAGTTATCCTTTGTTTTCATGCGGGTATCGGCAAAGTAGATCACCGACCCATAGGTGATGACGATGATCGCGATCCAGCCCGTCCAGCCCGGCAGCAAGCCAGAGGTGAAGAGCGCGAAGGCCGGAATGAACACATAGGTCAGATAGTCGATGATCAGATCCAACAGCACCCCGTCATAGGTGGGGAAGTTGGTTTTCACGTCATAGCGCCGCGCAAGGGGGCCATCGATGCCATCGACCACCAATGCGATGACCAGCCACCAGAACATCAAGGACCATTCCTCTTGCACCGCGGCGAGCATGGCGAGCATGGCCAGAACCGCGCCGGTCGCGGTGAAAAGATGAACCAGAAGGGCCTTGAGGGTCAGCGTCATCAGAAATTCGATCCAGTCGGGCCTGAGGGCAGGCCGCAGGGGGCGGTCAGGAAAACGCCCGGTCGGGCGCCGGCCCGATCCTGCTCGGGCCATCTCAAATCAACGGGCGATCGGCGGGGGCCGATCAGGCACGCGGATGCGCCTTGGCGTATACGTCCATAAGCCGGGCAGTATCAACCGCTGTATAGGCCTGCGTTGTCGAGAGCGAGGAATGGCCCAACAGTTCTTGAATGGCGCGCAGATCGCCGCCGGCGCTTAAAAGATGGGTGGCGAAGGAATGGCGCAGCGCATGCGGCGTGGCAGAGGCCGGAAGCCCAAGCCTTGTGCGCGCCCGCACCATCGCGCCAGATACCAGTCTTGGGTTCAGGGGGCCGCCCCGCATTCCGCGAAACAGCGGGTCGGTTTTGCCCAGATCAAAGGGGCATTGCCGCGTGTAATCGGCAACCGCCTCGGCGGCCATGGGCAGGACCGGGACCAATCGCTCTTTGCCGCCCTTGCCGGTGATGCGCAGCACTTGCGGCATCTTTGCCACTGCGCCGGTCAGGCCCAACGCCTCGGAGATCCGCAGCCCGCAGCCGTAAAGCAGGGTGACAACGGCGGTGTCGCGGGCCGCGACCCAAGGTTCGCGGGCGTCATCGCCGATCGTGTCGAGCACGTCGCGGGCGGCGTCCTCGGCCAGCGGGCGGGGCAGTTTGCGCCGGTATTTCGGAGAGCGCGCCGAGAGGGCTGCCGTGGCCTCCTGGCCGTCGCGATCCGCCAGCCAGCCGGTAAACCCCTTGACCGCCGACAGCGCCCGCGCCAACGACCGGGGCCCAAGGCCACGCCCGCGCATCTGCGCCATCCAGGCCCGCATGTCGCCGGGGCCAACGGCCAGAACCGCCGCCGTGCCTTCGCTGCCGCCGTGATGCTCGGCCATGAAAGCCAGATAGGCCGAAACATCGGCACTATAGGCTTTGATCGTGTTGTCAGAGGCCCCCGCAAGCGCCTTTCGATGGGTCAGCCATTCTGCCAGCGCCGCCCGCAGCGCCGGGCTGATGGCCAGGCTCATGACAGCCAGCGGCGCATCGTCCGCTCGAACACGCTGGCGAAAAACACAAGAAGATCCGTGCCTTGGGTTGGCTTGAACTGATGCGGGTCTTCGGCCCCCATGACCAGCATTCCGGGCAACCGGCCCTTGCCGAAATCGAGCCGCAACAGCGCCTCGGACCGGACCCATGCGGTCTTGTCGCCGTAAAGCTCGTCCGAGGCCGGGACCACCTGCCGCAGCGTCACCGGCCGGAGCGAGATATTACGCCCCGCCGTGATGTAATCGGCGATGAAACCGGGTTCGGCGATATAAAGCACCTCGCCCAGTTTGCGCAGGGCGGGTTCATCCTTTGCCTGAACCGATTCCAGCACAAGGCGCACGGAATCGACGCGCAGCGTTTCGGCCACATCCCCTGCCACGACCTGCAAGAACTCCTCAAAGGTCAGCGGGTCGAGCATTTGCAGGATGGCGCGGTGCACCTGATTGGTGCCCGCAAGGTTTTCATAGGCCGCAGCGATGACCGACCGGTGCGTATCCTCCAGCCGGTCAAGCCGCGTTTCCAGCCGTTCCATCGCGATGCCGCGCAGATCGACGATATTGCTGCCCATCGCACGTTCATTGGCCGCAATCAGGGCGCGCATCACGTCATGGTCTTCAAGAATGGTCTCGGGTTCCGCAATGATGCGGTCTCGCAGGTCTTGTTCGATCATCTTCGCTTTGCCCTACCGCTGATTTTGGCCTCAAGATGCGTTTGCGCGGCACCTTACACGAAAATCAGAGGATTTTCTGCCCCGTTTTCGCCCAGTCTTTCATGAACTGGTCAAGGCCCTTGTCGGTCAGCACATGGCTGGCCAGACCCTTGATCACGCCGGGAGGGGCGGTGACGACATCAGCACCGATCAGGGCGCATTGGGTCACATGGTTCGCCGTGCGGATCGAGGCGGCCAGAATCTGGGTGGTGAAGTCATAGTTGTCATAGATCGTGCGGATGTCCGAGATCAGGTCCAGCCCGTCAAGGTTGATGTCATCCAGACGCCCGATGAAGGGGCTGATGAAGGTCGCCCCGGCCTTGGCCGCCAAAAGCGCCTGATTGGCCGAGAAGCACAGGGTTACGTTGACCATAAACCCATCATCCGACAGGGTTTTGCAGGTTTTCAGCCCGTCCCATGTCAGCGGCACTTTCACGGTGATATTCGGCGCGATCTCGGCCAGTTTGCGGCCTTCGGCGATCATCTCATCGGCGGTCAGGGCCACCACTTCGGCGGAGACCGGGCCCGAGACGATGCCGCAGATCTCTTTGGTGACTTCCAGAATGTCACGACCGGATTTCAGGATCAGCGAGGGGTTGGTGGTGACGCCATCGACCATGCCAAGATCGTTGAGTTCGGAAATGGCGGCGACATCGGCGGTATCGACAAAGAATTTCATTTGGGCGCTTCCTTTGCAGGGCTGGGGTGTTGCTGATGAGTTTGGCGGTGTATTAGCGCAAGTTCGGGCATTGGGAAAGGGTTGGGGGCAGAGTTGGGCGGGCAGACGGGCATTTGGGCCGCGGGCCAGACGATCGGCGTGGCCGTGACAGAGGCTTTTGGCCGTAGTCTTGGCCCGCTTCTGGATTACCGCGCGCCCGAAGGCGGCTGCCAGCTTGGCGATTTCGTTGAGGTGCCTTTAGGCCCGCGCAAGATCCTTGGTGTGGTCTGGGGGTCGGGCACGGGCGGGTTTGAGGCGTCAAAACTGCGCTCTGCCTTTCGGGTGCTGGATGTGCCGCCCATGCGCGACGAGATGCGGGTGTTTCTGACGCGGGCCGCCGATTACACGCTGACGCCCTTGCCTGCGATGCTGCGTCTGGCGACCCGTGCGCCGGGGCTGGATGCGCCGCCCAAAAGCCGCCGCATCTATCGGCTGGGCAGTGGCGAGGCCCCCCGCGCCACCGAGGCCCGCGCCCGTGTGCTTGAGGTTTTGCGCAGCTATGGCGGGCTGTCCTTCACCCTGACCGAACTGGCGGAACAGGCGGGGGTGACCCCTTCGGTCATCAAGGGTTTGGTCGCCTCTGGCGCGGTGCTGGAGGAGGACGCCCCGCGCGATCTACCCTATCCGCCGCTCGACCCCGACGCGATGCAGGTGCGCCTGATGGGCGATCAGGTGGCGGCGGGGGATGCGCTCGTGGCCAGCGTGGCGTTGGGTGGCTATTCGGCCACGCTGTTGAAAGGGGTCACCGGGTCGGGCAAGACCGAGGTTTATCTGGAGGCTGTGGCGGAATGTCTGCGCGCGGGCCGTCAGGCGCTTGTTCTTCTGCCCGAAATCGCGCTGACGGCGGAGTTTCTGAACCGGGTGGAGGCGCGGTTTGGCGCGCGCCCCGCCGAATGGCATTCCGGTGTGACGATGACGGAACGGCGGCGCTTGTGGCGGATGGTGGCCGATGGCGGCGCGCAATTCGTCGCGGGGGCGCGGTCTGCGCTGTTCTTGCCTTTCCGCGATCTGGGGCTGATCGTGGTGGATGAGGAACATGACAGTTCCTACAAGCAGGAAGAGGGGGTCATCTACAACGCCCGCGATATGGCGGTGCTGCGCGGGGCGATTACGGGGGCTGCGGTGGTGCTCGCCTCAGCCACGCCCAGCCTTGAAAGCTGGGTGAATGCGCAGGCGGGCAAATATACTCGGCTTGATCTGGGGGCGAGGTTTGGCGTGGCCGAAATGCCGAAGATGCGCGCGATCGACATGCGTTCTGAGACCCTGCCGGGGGATCGCTGGGTGTCTCCGACCTTGCAGAAAGCCATTACCGCGCGGCTGGAGGCGGGGGAGCAATCGCTGGTTTTCCTCAACCGGCGGGGCTATGCGCCGGTGACGCTGTGCCGGGCCTGCGGGCAGCAGGTGGGCTGCGATCATTGTGATGCGCGGATGGTGGAGCATCGCTTCCTCAAGCGGCTGATGTGCCATCAATGCGGCGAGACGCGGCCCATGCCTGAGGTTTGCCCCTCTTGCAGGGTGGGGGGCAAGATGGCCCCGGTCGGGCCGGGGGTGGAGCGGCTGGCCGAAGAGGTGACGGCGCTGTTCCCGCAAGCCCGTGTAGCGGTGCTGAGTTCGGATCTCTTCGGCTCGGCCCGCGCGCTGAAAGAGCAGATTGAGGCGATTGCGGCGGGGGCTGCCGATATCATCATCGGCACGCAGATCGTGGCCAAGGGGCATAACTTCCCGCTGCTGACGCTGGTGGGGGTGATTGATGCCGATCTGGGCTTGCAGGGGTCGGACCTGCGCGCGGCAGAACGCACCTTTCAGCTGATGCGGCAGGTGGCAGGCCGGGCCGGGCGCGCCGAATTGCAGGGAGAGGCGCTGTTGCAAAGCTTTCAGCCCGAACATCCCGTGATCCGCGCCATTCTGGGCGGCGATGAAGAGGCCTTCTGGCAGGCCGAGGCCGAAGAGCGCCGGCAAGCCGGTGTGCCGCCTTTCGGGCGCATGGCCGGGATCATCCTCTCTGGTCCCGATCTTGCCCCGGTATTCGACTTTGGGGCGGAACTGGCACGGCGCGACGGGCCTTTGCGCAAGATCGGGGCGCAGGTCTTTGGCCCGGCCCCGGCCCCGATTGCGCGGGTCCGGGGGCGGCACCGGGTGCGGCTGCTGATCAAGGCCGATAAGGCGGCCCCCTTGCAGGCGGCGATTGCGGCTTGGGTGGCGCAGGTCAAACCGCCGAATGCGGTCCGGCTGGCGATTGATATTGACCCGCAAAGCTTTCTTTGAGGCGGGCGCAGTCAGGTGTCAGGCCAGTGCCGGGGCGCGGGTCTGATCCAGCAGGAAATCCGTGGCCATGGCCCCGATCCACATGCAAAAAAGCGCAAGCCAAGCGGTGGCGGCAAAGATCGACCCGCCGGTGACGCCCGCGCCAATCGCGCAGCCCCCCGCAAGCATTGCGCCAAAGCCCATCAGCACCGCGCCAATCATCGCGCGCCGCATCGAGCCTGCCCCGTCAAAGCCCTGAAATTTCAATTCTTTGCCCCAGGCGGCGGCCAGAAACGCGCCGATAAACACGCCTGCGATCAGGCCAACATCGAAATCCAGAACCGGTTCCGGTGCCAGAAAGGCCATCAGCATATCGGCCGAAGGGCCTGAAAACGTGGCGGAACTGATGCTCATCGGCTCAAAGCTGGATTGCGCCAGCGAGAAGGTCAGCACCCAGCCCAAAGCCACCGCAAAGCCCACGCCCGAGGCAAAGACCAGCTTGGCGACCGGCATCTGGTTGCGCCACGACACCCAAAGCGCCAGCGCCGCCAGCACAAGGCCCAGCACCAGCCCCGTGGCCTGCGGCAGATGCAGATAGGCCAGAAGATCAATGTTGCGCCCGCCCGGCGTGACCCAAAGCCGGGCCAGCGTGTCGCGCGCGGGGCTGAGCGCGCCATGCAGGCTCATCTGCGCCACCACCGCGAAAATCAGCCCCGATACGATGGAGCGCAGGTTGCCCGTGGCGGCCAGCACCAAAAGCCGCCCCGAACAACCCCGCGCCAGCACCATGCCCGCGCCGAACATCAGCCCGCCGATCACCGCGCCCGACCAGGACCCGGCCACCGCCATCATCCGTGCGTCCGAGGCGCGGAAAAGCCCCGCGAGTTGCGCCGCCTGCACCCAGACCAGCGCGGTCGAGAAGGTCAAAAGCCAGACGCCAACGCGCGGCCCCATCTGGCCGCGCGCGAATTCCACCGTGGCCGCCCGCAGGCAGAACGACGACCGCTGCGCCGCCACGCCAAAGACGATTCCCGTCAGCACTCCGATCAGCCCCGAGGTCGGCACCTCGCCGATCCGGTCAATCAGGGGGATAAGGTCCAGCATCTGTGCTCCTCCGCTCTTTCGGCTTATATGGCAAAACTGGAATGTGAGGTCTTTGATGCAGATCAGGTGGGATCCGCAAAAAACGATCGGTTTTTCCCTCGCCGGGCGGGAAAAAGCACAGTATCAGCGGGGTATGGTTGTGCTTGATCAGCGGGGTATGGTTGTGCTTGGTACCTCTGTTTTTAAGGCCCATGGCTTGCCCGTTTGGCGCAGGCGATGGGGATTTTTGCGCCTGAGGATGGCCTTTGGGGGCCGGGCGGGGTTGTGCGGGCATAATCGACAGCCGGGGCCAATGACGGCCCCAGTCCTGGCAGGTCGCGCGGCCATGGTCGCAGCGGCTGCGGAGTAAACCCTTGACCTCGTTTGATGTGATCGTGATTGGGGCGGGGCCGGCGGGATCGGCTGCAGCGCGCAAGGCCTGTGACCTGGGGCTTAGCGTGGCGCTGATCGACAAGGCGGCCTTTCCGCGCGACAAACTGTGCGGTGGCGGGGTTACCCGGCGTGCGGCGCGCGAATTGCGCGATGTTTTCGGGCTTTTGCCGGGGCCGGAGGCGCTGAGCACGCATGAGGTTCGGCTGGTGGCGGGGCGCGATGTGCTGGGCGAACAGCGGGGTTTGCCCGCCTTTGCGATGATCATGCGCCGCCGCTTTGACGCCATGCTTTACGAGGCGGCGGTGGGGGCGGGTGCCGTGGCCTTTTGCCCCGCGCGCATCGCCACGCTGGACCTTCAGGCGCCCTCGGTCACGCTGCAAGACGGGCGTGTGCTGCGCGCGAAAGCCCTGATCGGGGCGGATGGGGCGAATTCTGTGGTGGCCAAGGCCCTGCATGGCCGCGCCTATGACCCGGCGCTGATCGGCTTCGGGATGGAGATCGAGTTTCCCGCCCCGGCAGGGCAGCCCCCGGACCCCGTGGTCGAGATTGACTTTACGGCAGCGGTCTGGGGCTATGGCTGGGCCTTTCCCAAGGCAGGCGGGCTGACGCTTGGCGTCGGCGGTCGGCTGAGCCGGAACGCGGATCTGCGGGCCGCGCTTGCCGCCTATGCGGCGCGGCGCGGGCTGGACCCGGCGGGCCTGCCCTGCAAGGGCGCGTTTCTGCCCTTTGGCGATCCGCGCCCGCAACCGGGGCGCGGGGCTGTGATGCTGGCCGGGGATGCGGCGGGTTTGGTGGACCCGGTGACGGGGGAGGGGATCGGTTGGGCGCTCCATTCCGGGCAGTTGGCGGCAAGGGCGGTCGCCGAAACGATCGCCACGCCCGAAAAGGCCTTTGCCGCCTATGCCCGTGCCCTCGCCCCCGTTCAGGCCGAACTGCGCCGCGCCCGGTTTCTGGCCCGGCTGGTCTATCATCCCCAGCTTGCGCCGCGTTTCTTGCGCCATCTGCACCGCACGCCGCGCCTGCAGCGCCGCTTTTTGTCGCTGGTCGGCGGAGAGATGGATTACGCCGATATCGGGCTGGCGAGTATCGGGCGGGTGATTGGCGGGCTGATTCGGCGTGGATAGGCCGAAACCGGCCTGAACTTGACGCAGCCGATGCTGCGGGGTAGGCCCCGCTAACCGGGCCTTCCTGCCCGGACTTGCCTTCAGAAAGGGCCGACCGATGCCAACCTATTCCGCTTTGACCACCTTGATGGGGCAGGATGCCGCCGAAGCCCTTGCCGAGGCGATGGAGCGGATGGAGCCCGAACCCACCGGGGTTGGCGTTTTTGAGATCGAGGATGACTCGGGCCTCTGGGAAGTCGGCGCGTATTTTCTGGAGCATCCGAACACAGCGACGCTGGATCTGCTGGCCATGGCCTTTGACGCGCGCCCCTTCGCGCTGTCCGAACTGCCCGAGATTGACTGGGTGGCCAAGGTCCGCCGCGAGCTGAGCCCGGTCGATGCGGGCCGCTTCTTTGTCTATGGCAGCCATGATGCCGACAAGGTGCCCGCAGGTCGCGTGGCCTTGCAGATTGAGGCGACGGTGGCTTTCGGTACCGGCCATCACGGCACCACGCTGGGCTGTCTGCGCGCCTTTGACAAGCTGGCCAATGACGGGTTTGCGCCCGCGCGCGTGGCCGATATCGGCTGCGGCACGGCGGTTTTGGCCATGGCCGCCGCGGCGATCCTGCCGGGGGCTTTAGTGATCGCCTCGGATATCGATCAGGTCGCGGTGGATGTGGCCCGCGCCAATGTCGAGATCAACAACATGCAGGGCCGTCTGGAATGCCTTGAGGCGGCCGGGTTTGACCATCCGCGTCTGCGCGAGGCGGCCCCCTATGACCTCGTTTTCGCCAATATCCTGAAAGGCCCGCTGATTGAACTGGCCCCGCCGATGGCGCAGCATATTGCGCAGGATGGGTTGTGCATTCTGTCGGGCCTGCTCTGCGTGCAGGCCGAAGCGGTGACCGCCGCCTATGAGGCCGCTGGCTTTGCGCTGGTCAGCCGGGACGATATTGGCGAATGGTCAACGCTGGTGCTGCGCCGGACCTGATCGGCGCGGGTTTGGCCCTAATTCTGCCCTAAATCCGGCCTAGGATGCGCATTTGGCGCCTCTTGGGCTTGGGTGGTAATGATGTATGACCCGAATTTACAGGATTTCTACGAACGTGTTGGCCGGATAAAAGCCGGGCATGCCAGCGGTGCGCGTTTTGTGACCGAAGCGGGCAGGGGCGGCGCGCGCCCGGTGCCGCGGCGGGGCATCTCGGGCGTGCGGTTCTTGTCGATCTTGCTCTTTGTCGCGCTGGCGGTTTTCGGGATGAAGGGCGTCATCCATGCCTATGTCGGCGAGGCGACCTATTCCAAACGGCTGGATGAGATGGCGGCGAAGGGCGGCGTTGACGCTTTCGGCGCGGTTCTGATGACGGTCGATCCGATGTCCCTTTGGGTGTCACATCAGGTCCGGGACTTGCTGCCACGCGGGTTGTGACGTCGGCGCTATCGGCTTTCGTCTTAAATCAAAAGGCCGCTTTCCAATTCGGGAAGCGGCCTTTTAAATCTGCATCGGGTTTGTCGAGGTGCGGGTGTTCCGCTGAGCATTCACCTTAAGCTCAGATCTTGATGGAAGAGCCGATCTCGTACAGATCGGCGCGGGTCAGGCCGATATCGTCCAATTCGCGATCCGAGAGTTTCGCAAGCGCATTGCGGGTCACGCGGGCATCGTTCCAAACGACAAGACGGTCCATAATGTCGCCGAAGAAGCGGATGATCTGGTAGGTGGTGATAGCCCCGAACGGTGCGGAGCGAGCGGTTTCAAAAGTGGCCATGGCCGGTGTCCTTGTTTTCAAGCTGCCTCATTTGACAGCATCTTTGCTTCGTGACTGGCAGATAGGGGGGCAGAATGTGAAAGGCAATCCGCCGAAAACACATGGCCGAGATGCGTTTTCTGCATGGCTGATTGTCATGAATTTGCCATGTTTCACGGGGCCGTGAGGGCACTGTCGGTTCTGGCTGCCCGAGTGTCGTATTGTCTGCGGTTTTGCCCGGTTTCGTGAAAAACAGCGGACCATCGGCGCTAGTCCGGCGCAATTGGCTTGGCGAATGTTCTTCTTTCGTGCTAACTCTCGGCAAAAGAAAAAAGGGGCAGATATGCGGGTTTTGGGCATTGATCCGGGGTTGCGCAACCTTGGCTGGGGCGTGATCGACGTGGCAGGCGCCAGATTGAGCCATGTCGCCAATGGAATCTGCCACTCTTCCCCCGGTCAGGGGGAGGGTGATCTGGGGGCCAGATTGCTGAGCCTCTATGACCAGCTGCGCGAGGTTGTGGCCCGCTATGCGCCCGATGCGGCGGCGGTGGAGCATACATTTGTGAACAAGGATGCCGTCGCCACCCTGAAACTGGGGCAGGCACGTGGGATCGCGCTTTTGGTGCCTGCGCAGGCCGGGCTTGTGGTGGGGGAATATGCGCCGAACGCGGTCAAGAAAACCGTGGTTGGCGTGGGCCACGCCGCGAAGGCGCAGATCGACCATATGGTGCGGATCCACCTGCCGGGCGTACAGATCAACGGGCCTGATGCCGCCGATGCGCTGGCCATTGCCATTTGTCACGCGCATCATCTGCAATCGGCGGGGCGGCTGCAATCGGCGCTTGCTCGCGCGGCCGGCTAAGGGGGGCGGGGGATGATTGGCAAGATTGCCGGACGGTTGGAGTATCGCGGCGCGGATCATGTGCTGATCGACGTGCGCGGCGTGGGCTATATCGTCCATGTCTCGGACCGGACGATGGCCAGCCTTCCCGCTGTGGGAGAGGCCGTGGCGCTGTTCACCGAACTTCTGGTGCGCGAAGATCTGCTGCAGCTTTTCGGCTTTCCCACCATGCTGGAAAAGGAATGGCACCGCCTTTTGGTGACCGTGCAAGGCGTGGGGGCCAAGGCCGCGATGGCGATCCTTGGAACCTTGGGGGCAGAAGGCGTGGCCCGTGCGATTGCGCTGGGCGATGCCCGCGCGGTGCAGGCCGCCCCCGGTATCGGCCCCAAAATCGCGCAGCGTGTGGTGCTGGAGCTGAAATCAAAAGCCCCCGCGATCATGGCGATGGGGGCGAACCCGGCCAGCACAGCCGGGGCCGAAGCCGATGACAGCGTGATCGAGCCTGTGGCAAGCCCCAGGCCGCGCAAATCCGCACCCCCGCCCAACCCTCGGGCCGCGCATAGCGCCGAGGCTCTTTCCGCGCTTGTCAATCTTGGCTACGGTCAGGGCGATGCCGCGCAGGCCGTGGCACAGGCCGCAGGCGAGGCCCCCGATGCCGACACGGGCGCGTTGATCCGGGCCGGGTTGCGGCTGCTGGCCCCGAAAGGATAAGCGATGCAGCCTGACCCCACGCTCCGCCCCGCTGGGCTGCCCGAAGACGCCGACCGCGCCTTGCGCCCGCAGGTGCTGGAAGATTTCGTGGGTCAGGCCGAGGCCCGCGCCAATCTGCGCGTCTTTATCGAAAGCGCCCGTATCCGGGGTGAGGCGATGGACCATACGCTGTTTCACGGCCCGCCGGGGCTTGGCAAAACCACGCTCGCGCAGATCATGGCGCGCGAATTGGGGGTGGGGTTTCGGATGACCTCGGGGCCAGTTCTGGCGCGGGCGGGCGATCTGGCGGCGATCCTGACCAATCTTGAACCGAATGATGTGCTGTTCATCGACGAGATTCACCGCCTTTCCCCCGTGGTCGAAGAGGTGCTCTATCCCGCGATGGAGGATTTCGCGCTGGATCTGGTGATCGGCGAAGGGCCCGCCGCGCGGACTGTGCGGATTGACCTGCAACCCTTTACGCTGGTGGGGGCGACGACGCGTCTGGGCTTGCTCACGACGCCTCTGCGCGATCGTTTCGGCATCCCGACCCGGTTGCAATTCTATACCGAGGATGAGCTGGACCTGATCGTCACGCGCGGCGCGGGCCTGATGAACGTGCCCTGCGACCCGGCCGGCACCCGCGAGATTGCCCGTCGTGCGCGGGGGACCCCCCGGATCGCGGGGCGCTTGCTGCGCCGCGTGGTGGATTTCGTGCTGGTTGAGGGCAATGGCCGCCTCACGCAGGAAATCGCGGACCGTGCGCTGACACGGTTGGGCGTCGATCATCTGGGCCTTGACGGGGCGGACCGGCGCTATCTGAGCCTGCTTGCCGATCACTATGGCGGCGGCCCGGTGGGGGTGGAGACCATCAGCGCCGCGCTGAGCGAGGCGCGCGATGCGATTGAGGAAGTGATCGAGCCCTATTTGCTACAACAGGGCCTTATTCAGCGCACGCCGCGCGGGCGGATGCTTGCGGCCCGCGCGTGGCGGCATCTGGGGTTGGAGCCGCCGCGCCCGGCGGGGCAGGCGGATATGTTTGAGGCGAAGTAACCCTTTTGTCGCCGCGGGCCTTTGCCCCTTTTCTGATCTGCCGGGTTGAGGTTGCGGGGCGCTTGCGCTAGGCGACGGGCGGTATCACGAAGGGGGCCGCGATGGACGCAGCAGAGGTTGAGGCGCATTTTACCCGCAGCGATGGCAGCTATTTGTTTGCCCGCTGGGGCCGCCCGATTGTGCCGGTGGTGTTTGGCGTCAGCGAGGAAACCCTGTCGGTCGTCAAGGGAGCGATTGAGGCTGTCGTGGCGCTCGCCGGCCACAAGATGGCCGAAACGGATATGGAACTGGGCGCGAACCTGATGCTGTTCTTTTGCCGCGATTGGGCGGAACTGCCGCAAGTCCCCAATCTGGACCGGCTGATCCCGGATCTTGGCCCGCTCTGCGCCAAGCTGGAGGCGGGGGACGCCAATCAATACCGGATTTTCCGCTTTGATGAAAAGGGCGCCATTCGCGCGGCCTTTGTCTTTGTTCGGATGGATGCGGCGCTGGCCGATGTTCCCGCCGAAACCCTTGCGCTTAGTCAGGCCGTGCAGGTGATCCTGCTGTGGTCAGATCAGGCGTTTGTCGGGCGGTCGCCGCTTGGTCAGGCTGGAGAGCGGGTGATCCTGCGCCCCGAGATTGGCGCGCTGATCCGGGCGGGCTATGACGCGGTGTTGCCTGCGGTGGCGCAAGACCCAAGCCATGCCCTGCGCCTTGCTGCCCGCGTTTCGCTGGCGCAACAGGCTTAGCCGATCAGACGCAACACAAGGATCAGGGCTGTGGCCGCAAGCCCGAAGGTCACGCCTTGCAGCAAGGGCAACAAGTCGCCACCCAGCCGAAGACCGCTTTGATACGCGCCGCGCAGCATCGCCTGCCAACGAAGGCGGGTTGAAAACAGCTTGATGTCGCCGGGCGCGGTGATCAGCATGATCCCTGTCAGGGTCAGACAGATCACCACAATCGCCATATCCAGCGTGCCGACGCCTGCCATGTGATGCTGTGCACCCATGGCAAAAGAAAGGGGGGCCGACAGCATCACACTGCCAGGCGGGATCAGGAAAAACAGAATTGCCTGCATAACAAACCCTTTCGACGACACGTTACTTAACAACACTCCCCTGAAAGATCGGTTAATTCAGGGTCGTTTCTTGCCCAAAAAGCGATCAAATAAAGGCAAGGCTGTTGGCAAACCCAACCATCCTACCTTCGTTGTCTGGGGCCTTCGCGGCAATCCTCTCAATTGGATTGGGTTCGGGGCAAAGGGGCAGGATTTCCTCTATCGATAAGTCATAGGCCCCGAGGCTTGAGGATGGGGCCCAGACCTGTTTCACTCTGCCAAAAAGGAACGGGCGGATGACACATCGATTTGCGTTGCGGGTTTATTACGAAGATACCGATCTTGCGGGCATCGTCTATTACGCGAATTATCTGAAATTCATTGAACGGGCGCGGTCGGAATGGGTGCGCGCGATGGGGGTCGATCAGAAGGCGCTGAAATCCGGGGCGGGGCTGGTCTTTGCGGTTCGCAGGCTGGTGGCCGACTATCTGCGCCCGGCGATTTACGATGACCTGCTGGAAGTCCGGACCGCGCCCAAAGCTGTTTCTGGCGCGCGGATTGTCCTTGATCAGTCGGTCTGGCGCGGGGAGGATCGTTTGTTTGAGGCGGAGGTTACCTTGGTTTGCCTTGGGGCTGCAGGCGCACCCGCCCGCCTGCCAGAGCCTTTGCGATCACGGTTTATGGCAAGCCTGCCCACGCCCTGAAACATGATCCGGCCCCAAACCGGCAAAAAAACGCGTATTGCCCGAAATAACCGGTCTGGCGGCGGCTTTTTGCCCGTTCACAATGTGATGTATTGGCATTGGCGACGGAAAGCGGATAGAATTGCGTCTAATCAAAGGCCGAATAACGGCCCTTAGCAGAGCAGGCGCTATGGACACGGATACCCTTGCGGCGGCGCGAGAGATTGATTTCTCGCTTCTGGCGCTTTTTGCACGCGCAACCCTGACCGTCAAACTGGTCATGCTGATGTTGTTGGTCATGTCCTTCTGGTCATGGTCGATCATCATCCGCAAACATCTTTCCTTTGCCTTGGCCCGGCGCGAGGCTGCGACCTTCGATCAGGCTTTCTGGTCGGGAGAGCCGCTGGACGAGTTGTTTGAAAAGATCGGCGAAGATCCGAAAGGCGCTTCGGAGAAGATCTTTGCCAGCGGGATGCTGGAATGGCGGCGCAGCCATCGGCAGGATGGCGGCATGATTGCGGGCGCGCAGGCGCGGATTGATCGCAGCATGGATGTGGCGATTGCCAAGCAAAGCGAAAAGCTGAACCAAGGCCTCGCGTTTCTGGCCACCACGGGTTCGACCGCGCCTTTCATCGGGCTGTTCGGTACCGTCTGGGGCATCAAACACGCGTTTGAACAGATTGCCATCAGTCAGAACACCAACCTTGCCGTCGTCGCCCCCGGTATTGCCGAGGCGCTTTTGGCCACGGGGATCGGCCTTGTCGCGGCCATCCCGGCGGTGGTGTTTTACAACAAGCTGAACGCGGATAGCGAACGGATCATCGGCGGCTATGAGGCTTTTGCCGATGAATTCGCGACCATCCTCTCGCGCCAGTTGGACGCCTGAGCGATGGGGGCGGGGGTCATGAAACGGCAAGGCGGGGGGCGGCGCGGGCGCAGGCGCGGCCAGTCTGCGGCCATGTCCGAAATCAACGTGACGCCGTTTGTCGATGTGATGCTGGTGTTGTTGATCATCTTCATGGTTGCCGCACCTTTGCTGACGGTCGGCGTGCCGATTGAACTGCCGAAAACCGCCGCCGAGGCCTTGCCCACCGAACAGGAAGAGCCGCTGACGATCACCATGGCTGCCGATGGCCGTATTCTGATCCAGACGCAGGAAGTGGCCGAAGGGGAGCTGATCCCCAAGCTGCAAGCCATTGCTTCGGAACGCACAAGCGACAAGATCTTCCTGCGGGCCGATGGCGCGATTGCCTATGCGCGCGTCGCACAGGTGATGGGCGCGTTGAATGCGGGCGGGTTTCGCAACATCGGCCTTGTGACGGATACGGACGGGCCGAGCTTCGGCGCGACAGGCGGCTAGGCCTTCACGATGGACAAGGGCACCCTTTACTCCGGGATCGGGCATATCGGCCTGATCGCCTATGTGGCGATCGGGGGGCTGTTCTTTCGGCATGAGAACCCCGAACCGGTTGCGGTGACGGAAGTCTCGCTGTTGTCCAGTTCAGAGTTTGAGGCTTTGCTTGCGGCCTCGCCCACCGCGCCGCCGCCGGACCCTGCACAGACCGAGATTGCAACGCCCGCCCCTGTGGTGACCGAGCCGCAGGACGCGCCGCGCCTGCCCACCCCGGATGCGCCCGTGACCCCTGTTGTGACCCCGGCGCCGCGCCCCGCGCCGGCACCCGAGGCTGCCCCCGATGTGGCCGAGATTGCCGCGGTGCCGGCCCCCGATCTGCCGCCCGAGCCGACGCCACCCGCCCCGGTGGCCAGCCTTGAGCCGCCGATCAACGCGCCGGTCACCGAAGACCGCCCGCGCCCGCGCCCGGCCACCCGCGTGGCCCCGCAGCCCAGCGAAGCGCCCGCACCCGATGCCGCGCCCGACCCGACCCCGACCCCCGCCGTGACGCCCGAAGCGGCCCCGGAGGCCGAGGTGGTTGTCGAAGAACGCCCCGAAACAGCCCCGGAAGAAGCCGGGACCGAGCTTGCGACCGAGGCCAACAAGCCCGAACCGCTGGCCCCGTCGAGTTCCAGCCGCCCGCGTCCGCGCCCTGCGCGCACCGAAACCGCGGTGGTTGCGGATAATCCGGCCCCGGCAAGCGCCGAGACCGAGGCTCCGCGCGACGCGATTGCCGATGCGGTGGCAGCTGCGATGGCCGAAACATCCTCGGCCCCCGCGGCCGCGCCCGAAGCCCCCGCTGGCCCGCCGATGACCAGCGGCGAAAAAGACGCGCTGCGCTTTGCTGTGCAGCAATGCTGGAACGTCGGCTCGCTGTCGACGGATGCGCTGCGCACCACGGTTGTGGTAGCGGTCAGCATCGCCGAGACGGGCGTGCCGGATGCGGGGTCGATCCGGATGATTGATTTCAGCGGCGGGACAGAAGGCGCTGCCCGCCAAGCCTATGAGGCCGCCAGACGAGCGATTATCCGCTGCGGGGCCACCGGCTTCAAACTTCCCCCTGAAAAATATGAACAATGGCGTAATGTCGAAATGGTATTCAACCCCGAGAACATGAGGATCAAATGATGGTGATCAGAGCCCTCAGCCCCGCAATCTTGCTGGCCTTGCTTGTGACCGGGGTGTTTGCGCCCCCTGCGGCGGCCCAGAATGGCCCGTTGCGGATCGAGATCACCGAAGGCGTGATCGAGCCTTTGCCCTTTGCGGCCCCTGATTTTGTGGCCGAGAATGCGGCGGCCTCGGAGTATGCGCGCAATATCTCGCGGGTGATTGCCTCGGACCTTTCGGGAACCGGGTTGTTTCGGGAAATCCCGGCCTCGGCCCATATCGGGCGGGTGTCCAGCTTTGATGCGCCTGTGTCTTATCCCGATTGGAAGGCGATCAACGCGCAGGCGCTGATCACCGGGGCGGTCAGCGCCAGCGGTGACCGGATTGTCGTGAAGTTCCGGCTGTTTGACATCTTTTCGGGCCAGCAGCTTGGCGAGGGTCTGCAATTTGCGGGCACGCCGCAAAGCTGGCGGCGGATGGCGCATAAGGTGGCCGATGCCGTCTATAGCCGGATCACGGGCGAGGGCGGCTATTTTGACAGCCGGGTGGTTTTCGTGTCTGAAAGCGGGCCGAAGAACCAGCGGCTCAAGCGGCTTGCGGTGATGGATTATGACGGGGCGAATATCCAGTTTCTGACGGATAGCGGCTCGATCGTGCTGGCCCCGCGCTTTTCGCCCTCGGGCGATCGCGTGGCCTATACCAGCTTTGAATCTGGCGTGCCCTCGGTCGTGTTGCTGGATGTGGCCTCAGTGCAGCGCCGCCCGCTTTTGAACAATGTGCAAGGCATGAGCGTCGCGCCTTCGTTTTCGCCCGATGGCCGCACGGTGGTGTTTTCCATCGCGCAATCGGGCAATTCCGATATTTACACGATGGATATCGCCTCGGGCAGCAGCACCCGTCTGACCAGCGCGCCCTCGATTGAAACCGCGCCCAGCTTTTCGCCGGATGGCAGTCAGATCGTGTTTGAAAGCGACCGTTCGGGCAATCAGCAGATCTATGTGATGTCGGCGGGCGGAGGAGAGCCGCGGCGGATTTCCAACGGGGCGGGGCGCTATGGCACGCCGGTCTGGTCGCCGCGCGGCGATCTGATTGCCTTTACCAAGCAAAATCAGGGGCGGTTCCACATTGGCGTGATGCGCACGGATGGCTCGGAAGAGCGTCTGTTGACCGCGTCTTTCCTCGATGAGGGCCCGACCTGGGCGCCCAATGGCCGGGTGATCATGTTCACCCGTGAGACGGCGGGCGAGGGCGGGCAGCCCGCGCTTTATTCGGTCGATATTTCGGGGCGCAACCTGCGGCGCGTGGAAACCGGCGGATCGGCCTCGGACCCGGCATGGTCGCCGCTGTTGCCGTAAGATTTCGTGAATATTGCCCAATTACCTTGGGCGATCAAAACTGCTACTCTGGCGCAAATCGGGCCAAGAAACGTGAAGAAAAGGACGAAAACAATGTCATATCTCCCCAAAGTGCTGCTGGTCGTGGCAGCGTTCGGCCTTGCGGCCTGTAACAATCCGGATCGGTTCCGGGGCAGCGATGGGATGGGCGGAACGGGGGCCGGCGGGATTGACAGCTCGTCGCTTGGCTCGGCCAGCGATCCGCGCTCGGTCGCGTATTTCCAGCAGACCCTGGGCGACCGGATCTTCTTTGCGGTCGATCAAAGCACCCTTTCGGATGAGGCGCGTGGCACCTTGGTGCAACAGGCGCAGTGGCTGATTACCAATCAGGGCTATGCGGTCGTGATGGAAGGCCATGCCGATGAGCAGGGCACGCGGATCTACAACCTTAACCTCAGCGAAAAGCGGGCCAATGCGGCGCGCGATTTCCTGATCTCGCAGGGCGTCTCGCCAGAGCGGGTGCGCACCATCGGCTATGGCAAGGAACGCCCGGTCGAAGTCTGTTCCTCTGAGGATTGCTATTCGCGCAACCGCCGCGCCGTGACGGTGCTGTCCTTGGGCGCGGGGAGCTGATCTGATGCGGGTATGGGGCAGCAAAAGCTTTCGGATCATGGGTTTGGGCGTCGTTTTGGCGGCAGTCCTGCCGCTGTCGGCCCTTGCACAGGACCGGGCGCAGACGCTGGCCGATATCCGGCAGGAACTGGTCGTGATGAACCAGCTGATGCTGGAATTGCGGCGGGAGCTGTCGACCACCTCGGGCGTGGGATTGCAGCTTGACGGCAGTTCCACCCTTGGGCGCGTTGACGCCTTCGAGGCGGCGCTGACCCAACTGACCGCCAAGACCGAAGCGCTGGAGTTTCGGATCAACCAGATCGTAGCGGATGGCACCAACCGTCTGGGCGATTTGGAGTTCCGACTGGTGGAACTGGAGGGCGGCGATCTGGGCGCGATCGGCCAGACGCCAACCTTGGGCGGCGGGGCGGCGGTTTCCGTCCCCTCGACCCCCGCGCCGGAGGCTGGCGCTTCCTTGGCGACGAATGAACAGGCGGATTTCGACCGGGCTCAGGCGGTGCTCGCTTCCGGTGACTTTCGCGCCGCCGCGGACCTCTTTGCGGCCTTTGCCCAGACCTATACGGGTGGACCGCTGACAGCGCAGGCGCATTATCAGCGCGGTGAGGCGCTCAGCAATCTGGGCGAAACCGGCAATGCCGCCCGCGCTTGGCTCGATGCTTTTTCCACCGATATGGCGGGGCCGCTTGCGCCTGAGGCGCTGTTGAAGGTGGGTCGGGCCTTGGGTGAATTGGGCCAGACGCCCGAAGCTTGTGTGACCCTCGCCGAAGTGGGCAACCGCTTTCCCGGCGGGCAGCCCGCTGCCGATGCGGCTGCGTCGGCGCAGGCGCTGAACTGCTTCTGACCCCAGTGGCGGACCCTGCCGCAGCCATTCCCGCAACGCTTGAAGCCGCTGTTCTGGCCGCCGTGCCGGGGAATGCGACCCTGCGCCTTGGTGTCGCGGTGTCGGGGGGCAGTGACTCCATGGCGCTGATGCAGGTCGCGGCGGGCGTTGCGCGTCAGCGCCGCTGGGATTTGCAGGCGGTCACGGTGGATCATGCGTTGCGCGCCGAGGCCGCTGACGAGGCTGCGATGGTGGGGCAAGTTGCCCGCTCTTTGGGGCTTGAACATGCGGTTTTGCGCTGGTCGCATGGGGCGATTGGCGGGAACCTGCAAGATCAGGCGCGCCGCGCTCGCTATGAGTTGCTGGCCGATTGGGCGGCGCGCCAAAGCATCAGCACAGTCTTGTTGGGCCATACCGCCGATGATCAGGCGGAAACGCTGCTGATGGGGCTTGCGCGCGGCGCGGGGCTTGAGGGTCTTTGCGGAATGCGCCCGGCCTGGAGGCAAGGCGGGGCCGTTTTTGCGCGGCCGTTTCTGGATGTGCCGCGCGCCGACCTGCGGGCGTTTTTGCAAGCGCGCGGCGTGGGGTGGGTGGACGATCCCTCCAACAGCAATCCGAAGTTTACCCGCGTCCGCGCACGGCAGGTTTTGAAAGCTTTACAAGGGCTTGCGATTACGCCTGCGCAGCTTGCCGGAACCGCGCGGCATCTGGCCCGCGCACAATCCGCCCTTGAAAGCGCTGCCGCTGAGGCTTGCGCCGCGCTTTGCCAGATCAGGGCGGGGGCGGTTGTGGTAGAGAGGGACGGCTTTGCCGCGACAGAGCCCGAACTGGCGCGGCGGATCGTTTTGGCCGCGCTCCGCTGGATTTCGGGGGCGGAATATGCCCCCCGCGCGGCCTCGGTCGCACGGTTTCAAGAGGCGATGACCAAGGGTCGCTCGGCCACGCTGTGGGGCTGTCGGCTGCGGCGGCGCGGCGATCAGCTTTGGATCACGCGAGAGGCGGCGGCCTTGGGCGGCGCTTGCCCCGCCACCGAAATCTGGGATGGCCGCTGGCGCATGGAGGGGCCGTTCGCCCCCGGACAAACAATCGCCGCTTTGGGACCGGCTGGCCTTGCGCGCTGCCCGGCTTGGCGGGACACGGGGCTGAGCCGCGATGCGCTGGTCGTCAGCCCCGCAATATGGTACGATGACCTCCTGATCGCTGCCCCGTTGGCCGGGTTTTCCGAAGGTTGGAAGGCCCGAATTGTCGCGGGGGAGGCCCTATTTCCAGTATCGCATTGAACACCGGAAACTAATGGCTATCTTAAGCGCCAAACCGGTGGCCATTGCTGCCGCGTATCCAAGGGAGAAGCTTCGTGGGAAATGCACGAAATATCGCGTTCTGGGTTGTCCTGTTTGTTCTGATCCTTGCGCTGTTTAACCTGTTCAGCGGGGGGCAGAATACGATGTCCTCTCGCACGATTTCCTATTCGGATTTCATTGAGCGGGTGGATTCGGGCGCTGTTTCCAGCGTGACGCTGGACGGAGAACAGGTGTTGATCCGGGGCAAGGACGGCTCGCAATATGTGGCGATCAAGCCGCAGGGCGAAGAGATCACGGATCGTCTGATCGCGGCCAATGTCGAAGTGCGGGCCGAAGCGCAGGAACAGTCGGGCTTTTTCAGCCTGCTCAGCCTCTGGCTTCCCTTCCTCGTGCTGATCGGCATCTGGATTTTCTTCATGAACCGGATGCAGGGCGGCGGCAAAGGCGGGGCGATGGGCTTTGGCAAATCCAAGGCCAAGCTTTTGACCGAAAAGAATGGCCGCGTGACCTTTGACGATGTCGCAGGGATCGACGAAGCCAAGGAAGAGCTGGAGGAGATTGTCGAATTCCTCCGCAATCCGCAGAAATTCAGCCGCTTGGGCGGCAAGATCCCGAAGGGCGCGTTGCTTGTTGGCCCGCCCGGCACGGGTAAAACCCTTTTGGCCCGCGCCATTGCGGGCGAGGCGGGCGTGCCCTTCTTCACAATCTCGGGTTCCGACTTTGTCGAAATGTTCGTGGGTGTCGGTGCAAGCCGTGTCCGGGATATGTTTGAACAGGCCAAGAAAAACGCACCCTGCATCGTGTTCATCGACGAGATTGACGCCGTGGGTCGGGCCCGTGGCGTTGGCATCGGCGGCGGCAATGATGAGCGCGAACAAACGCTTAACCAGCTTCTGGTGGAGATGGACGGGTTTGAGGCCAATGAAGGCGTGATCATCGTTGCGGCCACGAACCGCAAGGACGTGCTGGACCCGGCGCTGCTGCGCCCCGGCCGTTTCGACCGCCAGATCCATGTGCCCAACCCCGATATCAAGGGTCGCGAAAAGATCCTGACCGTCCATGCCCGCAAAGTGCCGGTTGGCCCGGATGTTGACCTGCGCATCATCGCGCGCGGTTGCCCCGGCTTCTCGGGCGCGGATCTGGCGAACCTTGTGAACGAGGCCGCGCTGATGGCCGCCCGTGTGGGCCGCCGCTTTGTGACGATGGAAGATTTCGAGCAGGCCAAGGACAAGGTCATGATGGGGGCCGAGCGCCGCTCTATGGTCCTGACTGCCGAGCAAAAGGAAATGACCGCCTATCATGAGGCTGGCCACGCCATCGTCGGCATGGCGCTGCCGAAATGTGACCCGGTTTACAAGGCGACGATCATCCCGCGCGGTGGTGCCTTGGGCATGGTCATGAGCCTGCCAGAGATGGACCGTCTGAATTGGCACAAGGACCAGTGCAAAGAGCGGATCGCGATGACCATGGCGGGCAAAGCCGCCGAGATCATCAAATGGGGTGAGGATTCGGTCTCCAACGGCCCCTCCGGCGATATCCAGCAGGCCAGTGCCTTGGCGCGGGCCATGGTGATGCGCTGGGGCATGTCGGACAAGATCGGCAACCTTGACTATGCCGAGGCGCATGAAGGCTATCAGGGCAATACGGGGGGCTTTTCCGTCTCGCCCGAAACCAAGACACTGATCGAGGAAGAGGTGAAAGCCCTGATCGATGAGGGCTATGACACCGCGCGCCGCATCCTGATCGAGAAGAACGAAGAGTTCGAGCGCTTGGCCAAGGGTCTTTTGGAATATGAGACGCTGACCGGGGATGAGATCAAGAAAGTCGTGGCGGGCGAAGCGCTTGGCGGCGATGATGACGACGACAAGACCTCGGGCGGGACCCCGGCTTCGGTCGTGGCGATCCCCAAGACAAAGCCGAAGACCCCCAAAGGTGGGATGGAGCCGGAGCCATCGGCCTGAGGGCAGAGCACAGACGAAAGACGCCGCGGGGGAAACCTCGCGGCGTTTTGCATGAGGGGCCTGCTGATTTCCGCCGTTCAGGGGCAGGGCGCGGCCAAAAGGCTTGCGACGCGAACGGTCCCGACCAATAGTGCGCCCAGAACACGAAGGAGTGTTGCCATGACGCAGGCTGACTGGAACCCGGAAAGCTACGCGCTGTTCAGCGACCTGCGGCTGCGTCCGGCTTTGGACCTGCTGGCGCGGGTTGGGGCCTTGCCCGAGGGGCCGGTGGTGGATCTAGGATGCGGGCCGGGGGCGGTTGGCCCGGCGCTGGCTGCCCGATTTCCGGGTCGCCCGGTGGTGGGGGTTGACCGCTCTCCGGCGATGCTGGAGGCGGCGCAGGCGGCGGGGGGCTACACCCGGTTTGTCGCGCAGGATCTGACGGAGTGGCAGCCGGATGCGCCGCCCGCGCTGATCTTTTCAAACGCCGCCCTGCAATGGCTGCCCAATCACGAGGATCTGATGCCGCGACTGGCGGCGGGGCTCGCCCCCGGTGGGACGCTGGCGGTGCAAATGCCCCGGCAATGGGGCGCGCCCTCGCATCGTTTTCTGCGCGATATCGCGGCCTCGCTTTTTCCGGAACGGTTTGAGGCGCAGCAACCCTCGCCCGTGGCCTCGGCGCGCCGCTACTGGGAGCTTTTGGCCGGTTTGGGCGAGGTGACAGCTTGGGAGACGGATTACGTCCAGAAGATCAGTGGCTTGGGCGAAGGCCACCCGGTCCGGAGCTTTACGCAAAGCACGGCGATGCGCCCCTATCTGGATCGGTTGACCCCGGCAGAGGCTCAGAAATTCACCGCCGCCTATGATGCGGCGCTGGAGGCCGCTTATCCGCTGCTGGCGGATGGGGCGGCATTGATGCCCTTCCGGCGCGTCTTTTTCACAGTGGTTGTTTAAGACATGCCCGCGTTGAAAAAGACCGCGATTGTGGGGCGGATTGAATGGCTGGGCCGGGTGGAGGACCGCCGCGCCGCGCTGGAGGCAGCCCCCCAGACCCGCCTTATGGCCCATTTTTCCGGCCCCGAAGGCGAGGCGCATGGCGGCAGTTTCCGCGCCTCTTGTTCCCGCGTGCTGTCACAATATCCGCGCGGCACGGAAATTCGAAACACGCGGCAATTTTCGATCCTGAGCACCGAAGACTTGGCCCTGATCGCCGCAGAAATGGGGCTGGAGGCGATGGATCCAGCCTTGCTGGGGGCGACGGTGGTGGTGTCGGGTATTGCCGATTTCAGCTATCTTCCGCCGTCGTCACGGCTGATCGCGCCCAGCGGGGCCAGTCTGGTTGTCGATATACAGAACCGCCCCTGCACCTTGCCCGCCAAACCGATCGAAGCCCGCCACCCCGGCAAGGGGGCTGCGTTCAAGCCCGCAGCGAAAGGCCGGCGCGGCGTCACCGCTTGGGTCGAGCGCGAAGGGGCGTTGTGCCTTGGCGACAGTCTGACGCTGCACATCCCCGATCAAAGAGCATGGCGCGGCGGGGCCTAAACCCCGCGCTGTCACACCCGCGCGGTTACAAATAGGTCAGCAGCGTCGCGCCCAATGCAAGGGCGAGGCCAAGGGATGTGTTGAATATGAGGGCGACGGGGGCCATGGGCTTCCTTTCGGGTTTCGCGTTTCTCCAACCTACAACGCAGAGATTGACAAAGCGTTCCCATGCCTCCTCCCAAGCAGCCCCATTGGGGAGTATTTTGCACAAGCTACGGGGGCTGGCGAATTTGGGGGCCGATAGGTCGGAAACGCTGTGTCAGGCGCTTGCGGTCGCGACTAGACAAATGGCAATCGCGCTGAGGCGAGCCTAAGGGAGGAACCACGGATCATGGCGTTCAAAACGGATATCGAGATTGCCCGCGAAGCAAAGAAGCAACCGATCCTTGCGATTGGGGAAAAGCTAAGCATCGCGTCCGAGCATTTGCTTCCCTATGGCCATGACAAGGCCAAGGTCAGCCAGGAATTCATCGCCTCGCTGGCGGATCGTCCGAATGGCAAGCTGATCCTCGTGACGGCGATCAACCCGACCCCGGCGGGCGAAGGCAAGACCACGACGACCGTTGGCCTTGGTGACGGTCTGAACCGCATCGGCAAGAAAGCGGTTGTCTGTATCCGCGAGGCCAGCCTCGGCCCGAACTTCGGGATGAAGGGCGGGGCCGCAGGCGGCGGTATGGCGCAGGTCGTGCCGATGGAAGAGATGAACCTCCATTTCACCGGCGATTTTCATGCAATCACCTCGGCCCATAACCTGCTGTCGGCGATGATCGACAACCACATCTATTGGGGCAATGAGTTGATGATCGACGAGCGCCGCGTGGTGTGGCGTCGTGTGATGGACATGAACGACCGCGCGCTGCGCGATGTTGTGACCTCGCTGGGCGGCGTCTCCAACGGCTTCCCGCGTCAGACCGGGTTTGACATCACGGTGGCCTCTGAAGTGATGGCGATCCTCTGCCTCGCGAATGATCTGGCCGACCTGCAAAAGCGTTTGGGCGATATCGTTGTGGCCTATCGCCGCGACAAATCCCCGATCTATTGCCGCGACATCAAGGCCGATGGCGCGATGACGGTGCTGCTGAAAGACGCGATGCAGCCGAACCTCGTGCAGACGCTGGAGAACAACCCGGCCTTCGTGCATGGCGGCCCGTTTGCCAATATCGCGCATGGCTGCAACTCGGTCATTGCGACGAAAACCGCGCTGAAGCTCGGGGATTATGTGGTGACCGAAGCGGGCTTTGGGGCCGATCTTGGGGCCGAGAAGTTCATGAACATTAAGTGCCGCAAGGCGGGGCTTGCGCCCTCTGCCGTGGTGCTTGTGGCGACCGTGCGCGCGATGAAGATGAACGGCGGCGTGGCCAAGGCCGATCTGGGGGCTGAAAACGTGGCCGCCGTGCAAAAGGGCTGCCCGAACCTTGGCCGCCATATCGGCAACGTCAAAAGCTTTGGCGTGCCGGTTGTCGTCGCCATTAACCATTTCGTCAGCGACACGGATGCCGAAGTGCAGGCGGTGAAGGATTACGTCAAGGCGCAAGGCGCCGAGGCGATCCTGTGCAAACACTGGGCGCATGGCTCTGCCGGGATCGAGGATCTGGCCAAGAAGGTCGTGCAGCTTGCCGAAGGCGGTGGGGCCAATTTCTCGCCGCTCTATCCGGATGAAATGCCGCTGATGCAAAAGATTGAAACCATCGCAAAACGCATTTATCACGCGGATGAAGTGCTGGCCGACAAGGCGATCCGGGCGCAGCTGAAAGCTTGGGAAGATGCGGGCTATGGCCATTTCCCGATCTGCATGGCCAAGACGCAGTATTCTTTCTCGACCGATCCGAACCTGCGGGGCGCGCCCACGGGGCATTCGGTTCCGGTGCGCGAAGTGCGGCTTTCGGCGGGGGCAGGGTTCATCGTGGCGATCTGCGGTGAGATCATGACCATGCCGGGTCTGCCGCGCGTTCCGTCGGCTGAAGTGATCCGCCTGAACGCGGATGGCGATGTCGAGGGGTTGTTCTAAGTCTCTTTCGGCGCGCGGGTTTGTCCTCTGGACTTTGCGGTTTCACTGGTTCAGATCGGGGAAAAGCCGATCAGGATTTGCCCGATGAAAACCCCGAAAGACTGCCGAAATATGCGTGAGTTGCGCGTCGAGATCGACAGGATCGACGCGCAACTGGTCCAGCTTCTGGCAACGCGGAGCCTCTACATCGACCGCGCGGCAGAGTTGAAACCCTCCGAAGGCCTGCCTGCGCGGATTGAAGACCGGGTGGAAGAGGTTGTTACAAAGGTCCGCGCAGAGGCCCAATCGCAGGGTCTGGATGCGGATTTATGCGAAGCTTTGTGGCGCAAACTGATCGATTGGTCTATTGCGCGGGAAGAAACTGTATTGGGGCCTATGCCCGACGGAGAGTGAACATGACGGCGGTATGCATCGACGGAAAGGCCTTTGCGGCGAAGGTTCGGGCGCAGGTTGCCCAGCATGTGGCCAAGCTGCAAGAAGAGCAGGGGATCAAGCCGGGGCTGGCTGTGGTGCTGGTCGGTGAAGACCCGGCGTCTGCGGTTTATGTCGCCTCCAAGGGAAAAATGACGGTAGAGGTCGGAATGACCTCAATCGAACATAAGCTGTCTGCGGATACGTCCGAAGAAACGCTGCTTTCGCTGATCGACCAGCTGAACAAAGATCCGGAAATCCATGGGATTTTGGTGCAGTTACCGCTGCCTTCTCATCTTAACTCTGAACTGGTGATCAATTCCATTGATCCTGCCAAGGATGTGGACGGTTTTCACATTTCGAACGTTGGCTTGTTGGGCACCGGGCAGAAAAGCATGGTTCCCTGCACGCCTTTGGGTTGTCTGATGATGCTGCGCGACCATCTTGGCAGCCTGTCGGGCCTGCATGCGGTTGTGGTCGGACGCTCCAACATTGTGGGCAAGCCGATGGCGCAATTGCTTCTGGGCGATAGCTGCACGGTGACCATTGTGCATAGTCGGACCAAGGATCTGCCCGCCATGTGCCGCAGCGCTGATATTCTGGTGGCCGCAGTCGGGCGGCCGGAGATGATTACTGGCGATTACGTCAAGCCCGGTGCGACCGTGATTGACGTGGGCATCAACCGGATTGAGCGGGACGGCAAGAAGAAGCTGGTGGGCGATGTTGAATTTGCCTCGGCGGCGGCGGTGGCAGGGGCGATCACGCCGGTTCCCGGCGGCGTTGGCCCGATGACGATTGCCTGCCTTTTGGCCAATACGCTGACGGCTTGCTGCCGCGCCAATGGCCTGCCGGAACCTGAGGGATTGACGGCCTGAAGGGTGCCGCGCGGCACAAGGGCGGGTAGCCTCGGCTAGCCGCTTGGGCCCTTGGGCATCGGGATGGCCAGACAGCGCGCGCCGGTCAGAATGGCCCGGGCATTTGCGCCAAATAGCGGGCGCAGCGCGGGGTCATCGGCCCAAAGACCGCCCGTATAGGTGCCAAAAGCAGGCAGGATCAGCCGCTGAGCGTCGAGCAGAAAACAAGGCCGCGCCCGCCCGGACAGCCGTGCCTTGGGGTGAAAATGGCCCGAAACCTCACCCATGGGGCTGCCTTCCGGCCCCGTTTCCTGAGGCGTCTTAGGGTCAGCGATATGCCGAAAGGTGATGCGCCCAAGCGTTCTTGCCATCACATGGCTGCCGCCCAGCGTCAGGGGCGCGGGGTCGTGGTTGCCCGCGATCCAGATCCAGTCGCGCCCCGCCATCAGCCGCAAAAGCCAAAGCCGCTCCGGCTCGGGCAACTCTGCCTCGGCGCTTTGATCGTCGAAACTGTCGCCAAGGCAGATCACGGTCTTGGCCGCCGTTGCCGTCAGATCGGCGTCCAGCCGCGCAAGCGTGGACTGCGTTTCATAGGGCGGCAGCAGCGCCCCGCCGCGCCGGGCCATGCGATTCGATTTGCCAAGATGCAGATCCGAGGCACAGAGCATCCCGCTTCCGGGCCAGAACAACGCGCCCGAGGGCAGGGCGCAAAGCGCCTCCCCCTGAAACTCGAAGGAGAGGGATCCGGCGGGGGGCGTCATTCCAGCCCCGCTTCGGCCATGAGCCGCGCCGCCTCTGTCTCCATCAAACGCTCGCGGGCGACGCCTTCAACGGGCACCCGGCCCCGTTCCAGAAACAGCGGGGCCGAGAGGGGCGACAGGCGCGCAAGACGCTGAACATCGATGCGGGGGCCGATCTGGGCCAGCATCTCGGCGATGCGGCCAAAATCGACCATGCCGCGCATCGCCTCATCCCGCGTGATTTGCAGCATCAGGTGATCGGGGTCAAAGCGGCGCAGCGTGTCGTAAAGGATATCCGATGAAAAAGTGGCCTGCCGCCCCGATTTGCGCCGCCCCTGATGCGCGCGTTCAATCAGCCCCGCGATGATCGCGGCAAAGCGGAAGGTGCGTTTCATCACGGCATTGCCCGCGAGCCAGTTTTCCAGCCCGTCTTGCAGGGTTTGCGGGTCCAGAAGCGCTGCGGGATCGGGGGTTTGTTCCAGCCCCCAGATCATTGTGGCATGGTCGGTGGCGACAAAGCCCAAAGGCGCAAGCCCTTGATCCTCCATCCGTTTGGTCAGCAAAAGCCCAAGGGTCTGCTGCGCATTGCGCCCGGCAAAACCATAAAGCACAAGATGCTCGCGCCCGTCCTGGGGGAAGCTTTCGATCAGCAGGCGACCGGGTTCGGGCAGGCGGGAGACCTGCCGTTGCAGGCCCAGCCAATGGGCCGTGGCACGGGGCAAATCGGGCCAGTCCTCGCGGTTCATAATCTCTAGCGTGCGCTGTGCCAGCAGGGTTGAGGTGGCGAATTTCGTGCCGTTGAACACGGCGACTTTCGGGTCGCGGCCGGGAGTTCGGGTGACCTCGACCGTCATGTCGCGCAGGCCCTCGTAGCGGACAATCTGGCCGCCGATCAGGAACGTGTCGCCGGGGGTCAGGGTGGCGGCAAAGGATTCTTCCACCTCCCCCAAGGGGGTCCCGCCGAGCCGCGATTTCAGCCGGACTTTCAGCGTCTCGATGTCGATGATCGTGCCAAGGTTCTGGCGGATCACGGCGGCGCTGCGGGGGTCGCGCAATTGCCACAGCCCATCGCGCAGCATCAGCCGTTTCCAGCGGTCATAGGCCCGCAGCGCATAGCCCCCCGTCGCCGTGAAATCGAGGCAGGCATCAAAGCTTGCGCGGTCCAGATCGGCATAGGGGCCTGCTTGGCGGACTTCAGTGTAAAGCTGATCGGCGTCAAAGGGTCCGGCGGCGGCGGTGGCAAGGATATGTTGGCACAGCACATCCAGCGGGCCGGGGCCGCGCGGTTCTCCGTCCAATGTGCGGGCCTGAACGGCTTGCAGGGCGGCGGTGCATTCGATCACCTCCCAGCGGTTTGCGGGCACCAAAAGCGCCTTGGAGGGCGCATTGTAATGGTGATTGGCTCGCCCGATCCGCTGCACGAGGCGTTTGACGTTCTTGGGCGCGCCGACTTGAATGACCAGATCAACATCGCCCCAGTCGATCCCCAGATCGAGCGAGCCTGTGCAGACAATCGCGCGCAGACTGCCTGCGACCATCGCGGCCTCGACCTTTTCGCGCTGCTCGCGCGAGAGGCTGCCGTGATGGATGCCGATCGGCAGGTTCTCGGTATTTTGCAGCCAAAGCGCGTGAAAGAACAGTTCCGCCTGCGCGCGGGTATTGTGGAAAATCAGCGTCGTGCGGTGGCGGGCGACCTCTTTCAGGATGGCGGGCAGGGCGTAATGGCCACCGCCGCCCGCCCAAGGCGGGGGGGCTTGGGTTTCCAGCATGGAGATATCGGGGTCGGGGCCGGGGTCTGCCTCCAAGAGGGCGCAGCCTTGGGGGGCAAAGAAGCGGCCAAGCGCGGGCGGGTCCTCTACCGTGGCTGAAAGGCCGACCTTACGCAGCCCCGGCGCAAGCTGCCCCAGCCGCGCCAGCCCCAGCATCAACTGATCGCCCCGCTTGCTTTCGGCCAGCGCGTGGATCTCATCCACGATCACCCGGCGGAGGGAGCCGAAGATCCGCGGCGCATCCTCATAGGACAACAGCAGGGCAAGGCTTTCGGGCGTGGTCAGCCAAATATGGGGCGGGTCGGCGCGCTGTTTGCGGCGCTGGGTGTAGGTCGTGTCGCCGGTGCGGTCCTCCACCCTTATCGCCATGCCTGCGCCTTCAATGGGGCGGCGCAGGTTGCGCCGGATATCGGCGGTCAGCGCCTTCAGGGGCGAGATATAGAGCGTATGGAGCCCTGCCGGCGGGGCCATGCCCAATTCGGCCAGAGAAGGCAGAAACCCGGCCAGAGTTTTGCCGCCGCCTGTCGGCGCGATGAGCAGGGTGGCGGGGCGTCCCGCCGCGCTGAGCATCGCTTCCTGATGCGGATGCAGGTGCCAGCCTTGGGCGGCGATCCAGTCGGTCAACGGGGGGGGAAGGGTTGTCATGGCGCAAAGATAGGCCGCAGCCCCCGCCGGGAAAAGCACTCTCGTGCTTTTTCCTTGCGCAGGTCTGTGCCGCCGCCTATCCCCGTCATCATGAAACTTCTTTTTCTGGGCGATGTTATGGGCCGGGCTGGGCGCACTGCGATTGCAGAGCGTCTGCCGAAGCTGCGCGACGAGTGGAAGCTCGATTTTGTCGTGGTTAACGGGGAAAATGCCAGCTCTGGCATGGGGCTGACGGGGGCGCATGCCAAGCTTTTGCTGGATGCGGGCGCGGATTGCGTGACGCTGGGCGATCACGCCTTTGACCAGAAAGACATGCTGCAAGCCATCGAGGCAGAGCCGCGCCTGATCCGGCCCCTGAACTTTGCCAAAGGCGCGCCCGGCAAGGGGGCCCGGCTTTATGAGGCGCGGGGCGGGCGCAAGGTTCTGGTGGTGCAGGCTTTGGGGCAGGTCTTTATGAAACGCCCCTTCGATGACCCCTTTTCCGCGGTGGAACAGGTTCTGAACACCTATCCTTTGGGCGGTGTGGCGCAGGCGATCATCGTTGATATGCATTGCGAGGCCACGAGCGAGAAGATGGCCATGGGCCATTGGTGCGACGGCAGGGCAAGCCTTTGTGTCGGCACGCATACCCATGTTCCGACCGCCGATGCGCAGATCCTGGACAAGGGCTGCGCCTATCTGACGGATGCGGGCATGTGCGGCGATTATGACAGCGTCATCGGGATGCAAAAGCTGGAACCGATGCGCCGTTTTATCACCGGGATGCCAAAGGCGCGGTTTGAACCTGCGGCGGGGCCTGCAACGCTTTCGGGTGTTTATGTGGAAACCGACGACAAAACGGGGCGCGCGCAGAAAGTCTCGATGATCCGAATCGGCGGGCGTTTGCAAGAGGCCCGTCCCTGAGGCGCCAAAAGACGCCTGAATTTGCGGCAACGCCCCCTGCGTTTTTCCGGAAAGCCTCATTTTCCTCTGGCTGATTGCTGCCGGAAACAGGCTCCGTCGGGGCGATGCTTGCCAGCGCTTGGCCATAGGATAGACTTGGTATCGCGGCAGGCTGGTGATCGACCCTCTCAACCCCAAAAGGGATGCGCCGCGCCCAGCCGCCCCGGAACGGACGACCAGAAGTGAAGGAAGAAAAAGCGTGTTCGGATTAGACCTCTCCCAACCAGTTCAGGCGGTCCTCGCGATTCTTATCGTGCTGTGGATGCTGGCGCTTTTCATCCGGGAAACCTTCCCGGTGGAGGTGACGGCGCTGGCGGGGGCGGCGTTGATGCTGGTCCTTGGGATCTTGCCGCAAGACGATGCGATGAAGGTCCTGTCCAACCACGCGCCTTGGACGATTGCCGCGATGTTCGTGATCGTGGGGGCTTTGGTGCGCACAGGCACGCTGGATTGGGTGACGCAATTCGCCGTCCGCCATGTCGAGGCGCGGCCCGTCATCACGCTTGTCGGCTTGGTGGTCGTCATCATCACCATGTCGGCCTTCATGAACAATACGCCCATTGTCGTGGTGATGATCCCGGTCTTCATGCAGCTTGCCCGACAAATGAGGATGTCTGCCTCCAAGGTCATGATCCCGTTGTCTTATCTGGCGATTTTCGGGGGCACGATCACGCTGATCGGGACCTCGACGAACCTGCTGGTCGATGGGGTGGGGCGGCACTTGGGCCTTGCGCCTTTCGGGATTTTTGAAATCACCCCCTTGGGCATCGTCATGTCGATTATCGGGGTCGGCTATCTGTTCTTGTTTGCACGCAAGCTGCTTCCGGATCGCGACAGCATGGGGATGCTGTTGGGCGACCGCTCTAAGATGAAATTCTTTACCGAGGTCGCGATTCCCGAGGACTCCAGCCTGATCGGTCAGAAGGTGACCGAAGTGGACCTGCTCAAGCGCGACAATATGCGGGTGATCGACGTGCTGCGGGGGGACGCAAGTTTGCGCCGGGCTTTGGGCGGCGTTGTGCTGGAGGCCGGCGACCGCGTGGTTTTGCGCACGCCGATGTCCGAAGTGCTGAGCCTGAAGACCTCCAAGGAATTGCGGCAGGTGGACAAGCTGTCCTCGGTGCAGACCGAAACGGTCGAGGTGCTGATCACGCCGGGGTGCCAGATGGTTGGCCGCTCGCTTGGGTCCTTGCGACTGCGGCGGCGCTACGGCGTCTATACGCTGGCAGTGCATCGGCGGAACCAGAACATCGGACGGCAGTTGGATGACCTTGTGGTGCAGGTCGGGGATACCTTGCTTCTGGAAGGGGCGGCGGCGGATATTCAGCGGCTGGCTGCGGATGTGGATCTGGTCGATATCGGTCAACCGTCCGAGCGGGCCTATCGGCGCGGCCACGCACCCATTGTCATGGCCGTGCTGGTGGCGGTGGTCGGGCTTGCGGCGCTGAATATCGCGCCGATCGTGATCCTGTCCCTGATTGGCGTCGCCGTGGTTCTGGTGACCCGCTGCATTGATGCGGATGAGGCCTTCGGCTTTATCGAGGGTCGGTTGCTGGCGATGATCTTCGCGATGCTAGCGGTCGGGCTTGGCCTTGATCATTCCGGCGCTGTGCAACTAATCGTCGATGCTATCAGCCCGGCGATGATGGGGCTGCCGCCTTTCCTTCTGATCTTTGCCGTCTATTCGCTTGCCTCGATCCTGACGGAACTGGTGTCCAACAACGCGGTGGCCGTTATCCTGACGCCGATTGCGATTGGGCTTGGCACCTCGCTTGGCGTCGATCCCCGGCCATTGGTGGTGGCGGTGATGTTCGGAGCCTCGGCCAGCTTTTCGACCCCGATCGGCTATCAGACCAATACGCTGGTCTATGGTCCCGGAGGCTACCGCTTTACCGACTTCCTGCGGATCGGTGTGCCGCTGAACATCCTGATGATGCTGGTGATGTCTTTGCTGATCCCGTTCTTCTTCCCCTTCTAGCGCAGGGCGGGCCGCGCCCGCGCGTCAGGCCGGGGTTGCGAAGGGGGCGGGGCCTTGTGTATAGGGCTTGAAAGCCCGGCTGCGCGCCGGGATCAGCAGCATCAGGGAACGGAGACGGGTCATGGCAGGCCATTCGAAATGGGCAAACATCCAGCATCGCAAAGGGCGTCAGGACAAGCTGCGCTCCAAGATGTTCTCCAAAATGTCCAAAGAGATCACGGTTGCGGCCAAAATGGGCGATCCCGATCCGGAAAAGAACCCGCGCCTGCGCCTTGCGGTCAAGGCGGCCAAGTCGCAATCCATGCCCAAGGATGTGATCGATCGCGCGATCAAGAAGGCGATTGGGGGCGATGCCGAGGATTATACGGAAATCCGCTATGAGGGCTATGGCCCGAACGGGATCGCCATCATTGTGGAAACGATGACGGATAACCTGAACCGGACAGCCTCCAACGTGCGCAGCTATTTCACCAAGCATGGTGGCAATCTGGGAACGACCGGGTCCGTGTCCTTCATGTTCGACCGGGTCGGAGAGATCACCTACCCGCTGAGCGCGGGCGATGCAGACACGGTGATGATGGCAGCCCTTGAGGCCGGTGCCGATGACGTCGAAAGCGACGATGAGGGCCACTGGATCTATTGCGCCGATACCGCGCTGAATGAGGTCTCGGAGGCGCTGGAAGCCGCTTTGGGCGAATCCTCGGAATCAAAACTGGTCTGGAAACCCCAGACCCGGACCAATGTCGATCTGGAAACGGCGACCAAGCTGATCAAGCTGATGGATACGCTGGAAGAAGACGATGATGTTCAGACTGTTACGGCGAATTTCGACATCCCCGAAGATGTCGCCGCCCAGATGGACGCCTAACCCCTTCTGAAACCGAGCGGAGCGCGCTTTGCGCGCGTTCCGATTTGGCCCTGCGGGCCGGCTGGGGGGCGCTGCCCCCAATCCCTTTGCGTGCCGCAAAGAGATTTCCCCCGGGATATTTCAGAACAGATGAAAATCCGGTTCTGAGTTCTGGCTTCTTCTTGGCAAAAATACCTAAACCCTTTGAGGCTGGTGCCGCAGGCATTCCAGACGAGGCAAAAGCTTTGCGCCGCAAGGCGCTCCGCTTAGGTGCTGTCAAAGGAAGACGCGTTCGACGACCCACCATGCCCCGATCGCGGCGATGACGGCCGATGCCGGGATGGCGATGGCCTTGCGATACCAGGGCTTCGCGCCAAACGAGTAGCCGACCAGCGCGAAGGCGACGGCGATCACCGCCAACTGGCCCAGTTCAACGCCGATGTTGAAGCCGATTAGTGCGGGCACGAAGGCATTTTCGGGCAGCCCGAACTCGCCCAGGACCGAGGCGAAGCCCAGGCCATGCAGCAATCCGAAACCAAAGATGACAAAGGGCCGCCAGCGGTTCAGCCCGTCGGTCAGGATGTTCTCAACCGCGACATAGACGATTGAGGCGGCGATGATCGGCTCCACAATACTGCCGGGAATGGTGACATATCCCAGCGCGCCCGCGGCCAGCGTGACCGTGTGGGCCAGAGTGAAGGCTGAGACCTGCCACAAGAGCGGGGCCAACCGGGTCGACAGGAAAAAGAGCCCGAGCACGAAAAGAATATGGTCGAGACCTTTGGGCACGATGTGATCGAAGCCGACGGGAATATAGGCCAAGAACGTTTCAAGCCCGGTGGCCTGATCGCCGCCCGCAAGGGTGATCGGGTCACTCAGGGCCCCGGCCTCGATATAACCGTCAAAGGGCGCCTCCACGCCCATCTGGCGCAGCACCAAGGCCCCGTATTCGGATGACCAGCCGACTTGAACCGCTTGCGTGCCCGCCGGCAGCGCGGCGCTGAAGGAGAGGGTTGAGAGGCGTGGAAATTCGGGATCGCCCGTGGGATCGGCTGTCATCAGGTCCAGCGACAAAGGCAGCGGGTCATTGGCCGACAGAACCCGGATATTGCGCGCCATCTCAGGCCAGAAGGCGGTGAAGCGCGTTTGCAGCTCCTCTGGGGGCAAAGCGCGCAACGCATCATAGCTGGCGGCCTGCGGTGCCTCATTCGTGTCGGTCACCGTTCCAAGGTCGATCCCGGCTATAAGCCCCTCGACCGAGAGACGCACGCTGAAGGTCAGCCGGTCTCCCTCCGTGGTCATGTCGGCGATGGCGGGCAGTACCTCATGCGCGCGGGCCGCTGACGCAAACGTGATCCACAAGACCAGCAGGCTTGACAGGAGCCAATGAAAACACACCCTTGGGCTACTCATAAAGGAATTTGACATGCGGTATCTTTCTGCGCTGGCTTTCGCTCTTTTCGTTTCCGGCTCTTTGGCTCAGGCCCATGAACTTTGGATCGAACCTGTGGATTATCAACCCCCTGCGGAGGGTAGGGTTGTGGCGGGCCTTGTCAACGGACAGAATTTTGGCGCGGGTGCGACCAGCATTGCGCGCATCGCCTATCTTCCGCGCTGGTTCGTCCGGTTCGATCTGGGTCTTGGAGGAGCGTTCGTGCCGGTTGAGGGTCGCATCGGGGATCTGCCAGCGCTTTCGATGCCCGTGATTGGCGAAGGGCTGCATGTCGCCGTCTATCAATCGGCGGGCGATGTGGTGACTTACGACACGATGGAGAAATTCGTGACCTTCGCCGAGCATAAGGATTTCCCGCAGGCCTTGGCAGAGCATCAGGCGCGGGGTCTGCCGGAAACGCGGTTTTCAGAGTACTATACCCGTTTCTCGAAATCCCTGATTGGGGTGGGCGCGGGGGCTGGGGCGGATGAAAACCTTGGGCTGGAGACCGAGTTGGTGGCGCTCGATAATCCCTATACCTCGGGCCTGTCGGAAATCCGGGTGCAGTTGTTCTATCAGGGTGCGCCGCGCGTCGATGCGCAGGTTGAGCTGTTTGAGAAATCCGATACGGCGGAAGTTGTGGTCTCGCTCCACCGGACGGATGCGCAGGGCATAGCCGTGCTGCCGGTGCGACCGGGATTTGCGTATATGGCGGATGCGGTGGTTCTGCGGGTTCCGGATCCGGCGCTCAAGACGCCAAGCCCGGTGGTCTGGGAATCGCTTTGGGCCAATCTGACCTTTGCGGTTCCGGTGCGTTAGGCGCAGCGAGGCGGCGCGGTTTCAGGCCGCCGACCTGCCCGGAACCGGGATCAGACAGCTTCGGGCGGCGGTTTGAATGCAGCGCGTCACGGGGGCAAGCGTTTCGGCCATCAGGCGCGGGTATTGCCAGAACAGGGGCACATCCAACGGCGTGTCCGGGATCAGTTCCACAAGTCTGCCCTCTGCCAGATGGGCGGCGACGAGCGGTTCGGGGTTCATGCCCCAGCCAAGGCCCAGCAGGGCGGCCTCCACAAACCCGGTCGAGGAGGCGATGCGGTGGATCGGGTAGGAAAACCGCGATCCCGTTTCCCGCAAAAGCCAGTCGCGTTGCAGGCGGTCCTTGTCTGAAAAGGTCAGCGCGGGGGCTTGCATCAGGGCCGCCCTGCCGGGGCCTTGTGCCAGATGGCGGGCCATATAGGCCGGGCTGGCGGTTGCCCGATAGCGCAGCGCGCCAAGGGCGATCGTATCGCACCCCTGAAGCGGGCCGGGATGGCCTGTCACCGCTGCCGCGACCTCTCCACGCCGCAAAAGCTGCTGGGAGTGGTCCTGATCGTCGATCACCAGATCAAACAGCAAACCCTCTGTCGCGGCCAGTGCGGGCAAGAGCCATGTCGCAAGGCTATCGGCATTGACGGCCAGACGCAGGGTCGGCCATTCCGGCGTTTGCTGCGCGGGGGAGGGGAGGATCTGGCGGGTCAGCGCCCCCTCCAGCAGGGCGATCTGTTCGTAATGGCGGATCAGGCGCAGACCGATCTCTGTCGCCTCGCAGGGCTGGCCCCGGCGGATCAGCGCATGGCCGATGGTTTCCTCGAGCGATTTGAGCCTTTGACTGATCGCGGAAGGGGTCACCCCCAGCGCTGCCGCCGCCAGATCGAACGAGCCGCGCCGATGGATCGCCGTCAAGGCCGCAAGCTGCGCCGGGTCAAGCATAAGAATTCCTAATGACTACGTAGTTTGTTTAACTTTCCTTATTCGCTGCCCTCGTGTCAAAGGAAAGCGCCAAAGCGAAAGGGCTGGGGAATGGAAACGGAATTTGCGGCCGCGATTGCGGGCTATCTGGTGGCGATCAGCCTGATTGCGGCGATTGGGGCGCAGAATGCCTTCGTGCTGCGCCAAGGTATCCGGCGCGAGCATGTGGGTTGGGTTGTCTTGACCTGTGCTGCGTCGGACGCGCTGCTGATCACGGCAGGGGTGGCGGGCTTTGGGTCGGTCACCAAAGCGGTGCCGTGGCTGGCACAGGCAATGCTTTGGGGTGGGGTCGCCTTTTTGCTGGTTTACGGTGCCTTGCGGTTTCGCGCGGCATGGCAGGGCGGAGCCTCGTTGCAGCCGGCAGACCAGAACCGCGCGCCGCTGCGCCAGATCCTGCTGACCTGTCTGGTGCTGACATGGGCCAATCCGCATGTTTACCTTGATACATTGGTGCTGATCGGGGCAGTCTCCACGCAATATGCGCCGCATCATGGGTTTTTCGCCTTGGGCGCGGTGCTTGCCTCGGCCAGTTTCTTTATGGCGCTGGGCTATGGCGCGCGGCTTTTGGCGCCTGTTTTTGCCCGACCGCGGGCTTGGGTGGTGCTCGAGGTCATCGTGGGCGCAACGATGTGGGCGATTGCCGCGACCCTTGCCTTTGGGGGCTAGGTAACGCTTGAGCCGGTAGGGCCCGGCGGTTATTGCTGATGGGGCCTGCCCCGATCAGATTGCACCAGCCAGACAGCCCCGACCAGACTGCCCCAAGAAGGAAGGACCGCCCGCGATGACGCAACGCAAAGGGATCATACTTGCCGGGGGCACGGGGTCGCGGCTGTATCCGATCACGATGGCTGTCTCAAAGCAGTTGTTGCCGGTCTATGACAAGCCCATGATCTACTACCCGCTCAGCGTTCTGATGCTGACGGGTATCCGGGACATCGCGATCATCACCACCCCCGAAGATCAGGCGCAATTCCAGCGACTGTTGGGAGATGGCAGCCAGTTTGGCCTGACGCTTAGCTATATCCTGCAACCCTCACCGGACGGTCTGGCGCAGGCCTATCTGCTGGCCGAGGCGTTTCTGGACGGCGCGCCATCGGCTATGGTCTTGGGTGACAACATCTTTTTCGGGGCCGATCTGCAAAACCTGCTGAAAGAGGCGGACCGGCAGGCAGAGGGCGGCACCGTTTTTGCCTATCATGTGGCCGATCCTGAACGCTACGGTGTTGTCAGTTTCAACGCGCAGGATCAGGTGCTTGGCATTGTCGAGAAGCCGCAAAATCCTGTCTCCAGCTACGCGGTCACGGGCTTGTATTTTCTGGATGGAACCGCGCCGGAGCGCGCCCGCAGCGTCCGCCCCTCCGCTCGCGGAGAGTTGGAAATCGTGACGCTTCTGGAAACCTATCTGGAGGAGGCTGCGCTGCGCGTCAAACGCATGGGGCGCGGTTTTGCCTGGCTGGATACCGGAACGCATGGCAGCCTGCTGGATGCCGGGAATTTCGTGCGCACATTGGAAGAGCGTCAGGGCCTGCAAACCGGCTGCCCCGAAGAAATCGCCTTTGAAAAGGGCTGGATTGATGCGGCGCAGCTCAAGGTGCAGGCCGCGCGCTATGCCAAAAACGGCTATGGCAGCTATTTGGCGCGGCTTGTGGTGGCGCATGAGCGTCGCGCGTCACAAGGCTGATCAGGCGATAATATCGGGGATCAGCTCATCCTCGATCTTCACGATCTGATCCTTGAGCGACAGTTTTTGCTTTTTCAGCCGCCGCAGCATCAGTTGATCGGGGTTCACGCTGGCCTCAACCGCTTGAATGGCCTCATCCAGATCCCGATGCTCACGGCGCAGGACTTCCAGCTTGATACGCAGCATTTCTTCGAAATTCAGTTCGGATGTTGCGTTCATATCTTTTGGCTTCACTGAGTCGTTTCTGGTTTTGAACATCCACTATACCCCGGAATGAGGCGCGGAGTCAGGTTTCTCATGCAAGGTTGGTATGCATTGCGCCCGCGTCAAGGGCTTGCACTGATCGCGCGGCTCCCCATATCTTAAGGGAAGGGCTGCCAAGCGTGGGGCCCGGACCGACTTGTCGCTTGAACGAGGACAAACCCGAATGACAAAGCTGAGTTTTGGGGCGCATCCCCATCTGCTGGGGTTCGAACAGCTGGAACGGCTGGTCGAACGAACCGCAAAAACCGCCGGAGAGGGCTATCCCCCTTTCAACATCGAGGCGGTATCGGACAATGAATATCGGATTACGCTGGCCGTTGCGGGCTTTGCCGATGATGATCTGAGCATCACGGTCGAAAATCGCCAATTGGTCGTGCGGGGGCGGCAGCCCGAAGACGCGGGCGAGCGGGTGTTTTTGCACCGCGGGATCGCCTCGCGCGCCTTTCAGCGGTCTTTCGTGATGGCCGAAGGGGTGGAGGTTGCCCGCGCCGGGCTGGAACACGGCCTGTTGCATATCGAATTGCGCCGCTCGGTCCCCGAGACCGTGGTGCAAACCATTCCGATCGACCGCAGATAAGGAGGCTGACCATGAACACACCGTATAAAGCCGTGCCCAAGGGCAATGACCGGATCGTCTACGTCCGCTCCGTTCTGGTGGCGGATCTGCCCGAGGAATTGCAGCATCAGGCGGAGGGGCATGAAAAGCTTTACGCCGTGCATCGCGGCGGGGATGGAGAGCGTCTGGCCCTTGTGGCCGACCGGGCGCTGGCCTTTTCGCTGGCGCGTCAGAATGATCTGGCCCCTGTCAACGTCCACTGACGGCTGACGGACGATCCTGCGTTCAAGGTCGCCCGTCAAAACGGGTGGCCTTTTTCATATCAGAGCTTGGGCCACCCTTCAAAACGGGTGGTCTTTTTCATGCGGGGGGTGGTTTCGGGGCAGGGGCAGAATTCCTTTGCCTCGCAGCCCTTGGCCTGTACCCTGAACGGGGGGGCCCGAAAACGGGTGGACCTGAAAGGGAGGAAAAGAATGAAACGGATTTTTGTGATACTCGCCTTGGCCTTGATGCCCTTCATGGCGCAGGCCGAAGGGGTGATGCACCGGGTTGCCATTCATGTGGATGAAAACGACCCGCAACTGATGAACATGGCGCTGAACAATGCCCAGAACGTCGCCGCCTATTACGCCTCGGTCGGGGATGAGGTGGAGATCGAGCTAGTCGCCTACGGGCCGGGGCTGAACATGTTTGTGGAGGGCAAAAGCCCGGTCGCGGATCGTTTGTCGGCCCTGACGCTGGAACTGCCGAAGCTGACCCTGTCGGCCTGTGGCAACACCCATGCGGCGATGAAGAAGAAAGCGGGGGGCGATGTGCCGCTTTTGTCGGACGTGGGGGTCGTGCCATCCGGCGTCGTGCGCCTGATTGAGCTGCAAGAACAAGGCTTTGCCTATATCCGGCCCTGATTGCGGCTAGGGCGGGCCAAAGGCAAAACCCCCGGTCCTTGGGTAAGGGCCGCGGGTTTTTCGTTACTCGTGTTCGGCAAGGAAGCGTTCGGCGTCCAGCGCGGCCATACAGCCCATACCCGCGCTGGTGACAGCCTGACGGTAGACATGGTCCGTCAGATCCCCTGCCGCAAACACACCGGGGATCGAGGTTTGCGTCGTGCCCGGTTTCACCTTCACATAGCCGCCATTGTGCAGCTCCAGCTGGTCCTTCACCA
>JAQWYA010000034.1 GCA_029254215.1 Pseudorhodobacter sp.
ATATTCGCAGTCGGATAGCCAAGCTGGCGGCCCCGCTTTTCGCCATGGATCACCTCGCCATCAATCCGGTGCCAATGGCCCAGCATCGCCTTGGCTTTGCCGGTATCGCCTTCGGCCAAGGCCTGCCTGATCTGGGTGGAAGAAATCTCATCCCCGCCAGATTGCACCAGATCCGCTATGGTCACGCCGATTCCGTGTTCGGCGCAAAGCCTTTGCAGATCCGCGGTTTTGCCCCGCCGATCTTTGCCGAAACAGAAATCCGCGCCCACGACAACATGCGACAGCCCAAGACCGTCAGCGAGGATCTGCGACACGAAAGCCTCGGGCGTCAGCGTGGCCAAACTGGCGTCAAAGGGAAGCTGAAACAGCGCCTCGACCCCCAGCTTTGCCAGCCTGTTGGCGCGCGCTTCGGCGTTCATCAGGCGAAAGGGGGGGGCGTCGGGGGTGAAATAGCTGCGGGGATGGGGTTCGAATGTCACGATGCCTAAAGGGGCTTTGCCAGCGGTTTGACCTTGCGCAAGGGCGATGACATGGCGGTGACCCAGATGCACCCCGTCGAAATTGCCCATCGCCGCGCAGGCCCCGCGATGGGATGGGTCGATGCCCTGCCAATGGTCGTAGATCCGCATGGTCCCCCGGTGCAGGGGTCTGTGCGGCCCTGCGTTCAGTCGAATTTCCGGCTTGGCGCCATCACAAGCGCCTCGCCCTTCAGTACCACCGTATCGCCCACCAGACAGCGGGTTTCAAGGGTCACGCGCCGCCGCCCTGCATCCATCGCCGTGACGGTCACTTCGGCCAGCACGCTGTCTCCGGGGCGAACGGGGGCCATGAATTTCAGGCTTTGGCCAAGGTAGACGCTGCCATGGCCGGGAAGCTGCTCTCCGATCACGGCAGAGATCAGGCCAGCGGTCAGCATCCCATGGGCAATCCGCCCCTCAAAGATCGTGTCACGGGCATAGGCGTCATCCAGATGCACCGGATTGCGGTCGGTTGACACCTCGGCAAACAAGGCGATGTCGTGATCGGTGACGGTCTTGCGCAAAGAGCGTGTCATCCCGATTTCGATATCTTCGATGCAGATCGTCCCGCGTGGCAGATTGTCCAACATGAGGCCCTCAAGAGTTCAGCTTGAGGGGTTCATAACAAATGCTGCGCTGCGGCGCAATCCGCTGCGTAATAAATTGTCACTAATTCGTCAAAATGCGCAACAATGTTGCCCTTCGGATTCTTGCCGGGTCAAATCAGCGAAGATGCCCGATAGCATAGGTGGGGTTGCGCATCCGCTCTGCCAGCCACGGCGACAGAAGGTCTGGGTTCAGCGCCATCGGATCACCGAACTGGCCTGCGGCAAGCCCTTCGGTGATGAACAGGCTATCAAGGCCCTCCTGCATGCCGCCCAGAATATCGGTGTCGATCCCATCGCCAATGCACAGGATGTCGTCATCCGCGACCGGACCTTTCAGCGCCAGCAAGCGCCGCCGGGCCAGATCATAGATCGGCGGATGCGGTTTGCCGAAATAAAGGCTCTGCCCGCCCATCTCGTCATAAAGCTGCGCCAGAGCGCCCGCGCAATAGATCCGGGTTTCGCCCATATCCACCACGATGTCGGGATTCGCGCAGAGAAGCTTGAGCCCCTTCGTCTTGGCATAAAGGAAGGTTGCGCGGTAATCCTCGGGCGTTTCGGTCAGGTCGTCATTGGGGCCGGTGCAGACAATACCTTCGGCTTGTTCCAGCGGGACGCGTTCAATCGGGGCCTCGCGCCGGACGGTTTCCGCCAGATCTGCAGCGAAATCCTCGAAAAAGGCGCGGTCCTTTTCGATCGGGCCGATATGATAGACGCGGCGGCCCACGGCCCCCGTGATCATCGCATATTGCGCGCTGTCGCCGGAACTCGCGATCTCGTCATAGCAGTCGCGCGGCACGCCCAGCCTGTCCAACTGCGCCAGCACAGAGGCTTTGGGGCGCGGGGCATTTGTGACCAGAATCACCGTGCCGCCCGTGGCGCGATAGGCCTGCAGGGCGGCGACGGCGGCGGGGAAGGGCGCCACGCCATTGTGCAAACAGCCCCAAAGGTCGCAGAAGATCGCCCGATAGCGGGGCATGATTTCCGAGAAACGGGTGATGATCTGCGTCATGGGGTTTCCTTGTGCCGAAAGGGGGGCGATCTTTGCCAGCAGGGTGATCGCGTGCCGATGCAAGTCTCAGATTTGGGTGTGTCTGACTTGGCGCGCCGCTGACGCCGCCAAGTCTTGTTCGAAAGACAGGCGCGGGCGCGGGCTGTCATGCCACGCGCCCGGCCTTCAAATGTTACAGCTTCAGCGCCGGAATGATCTGCTTTTTGCGGCTCATCACGCCCGGAAGGACGACCGTGTCGCCGGAAACGCTGCACCCGAAAGAGGCTTCGGCCATTTGCTTGACCAGATCATTGGGGACCAGAAGCGTGGCTTTCTCGTTCAGGATATCGACGACGAAAAGCAGCACCTGATCGGCGCCATCCTCGGCGGCGACGCCCGGCATCGCGGCCATCAGCGCGTCCTTGCGGTCCAGCACCATCCGCGGCGACGTGGTTTCCAGCACCGAGACGCGCAGCTCTTTGCCCGCAACGGTGTATTCCTTGCTGTCCATGCGGAGCAGTTCCGCCTCTGAGAAGGCGGAGACATCGGATTTCGCGGCAAACAATTCGGCGGCATAGGCGGGAATGTCGATCCCCAGATCCTTGGCCAGCGCTTCGGCAATCGCCTTGTCTTCGGCGGTGGTCGTGGGGCTGCGGAATTCCAGCGTGTCCGACAGGATGCAAGACAGCATCGCGCCCTTGATCGCCTCGGGCATCCGGGCCATGTCCTTGCCGATTGACTTGTACATGATCGTCGCGGTGCAGGCCAAAGGCTCCATCACGATATGGATCGGGCCTTTTGTCTCCAGCCCGCCGACCAGTTTGTGATGGTCGATGATCGCCTTGATATCGCAGTCATTGATTCCGGCGGGCAGTTCGGCGGGGTTATTGGTGTCGACGATGACAACCGGGGTGCCCGGGGCGACCGTGCTGATAATTTCGGGCTTTTCCAGCGACCAGCGCCGCAGCATGAAGGCCGCTTCGGTATTGGGCTCGCCCAGCAGCACGGCTTTTGCGTCAACGCCATGCACGTCGCGCAGATACCAGGCCCAGATCAGCGGAGATCCGGTGCTGTCGGTGTCGGGGGATTTATGGCCGAAAACGAGTGTGGTCATGTCACTGCCTTGAACTGGTGGATTTCGCCGCGCTTATAAGCGCGCTCTGGGCGATTGTCACGCATCCCGCCCAGAGGCGAATGGCCGCGCGCCAAAGCCGGGTGCCGGGTGCGGCGGATTGAGGAAAGCCCGGCAGCGGATGCCAAGGAAATCGTCGGACCGCCTTAGGTCCCGGACGCAATAAATGCGCCAGAACTTCGCGGTCGCCGCTCTTGACAGGCCTCAGACAGCTGCCTATCTACACGTCGTTAGCACTCGCCGGGTGTGAGTGCTAATCGAAATTAACCTGGAACCTAAGGGAGTGTTCTCAGATGGCATTCAAACCGCTGCATGACCGCGTACTGGTTCGCCGCATCGAAGGCGAAGAAAAAACCAAGGGCGGCCTGATCATCCCCGACACCGCCAAGGAAAAGCCCGCAGAAGGCGAAATCATCGCCGTGGGCGAAGGCGCACGCAAGGACTCGGGCGAGCTGATCGCACCGTCGGTAAAAGCTGGCGACCGTATCCTGTTCGGCAAATGGTCGGGCACCGAAGTCACGCTGGATGGCAAAGAGCTGCTGATCATGAAGGAAAGCGACATTCTGGGCATTATCGCCTGATTGTGCAGGCGAGGCGCTTGACGCTTCGCCGCTCGCTTTTCCACCCAAACCTGAAATTCAAGACAAACTGGAGCAAGCAAAATGGCTGCTAAGGACGTCAAATTTGATACCGATGCCCGCGATCGCATGTTGCGCGGCGTCAACACCCTTGCCAACGCGGTAAAGGTTACGCTCGGCCCGAAAGGCCGTAACGTTGTGATCGAAAAGTCTTTCGGCGCTCCGCGCATCACCAAAGACGGTGTGTCGGTTGCGAAAGAGATCGAACTGTCCGACAAGTTCGAAAACATGGGCGCCCAGATGGTGAAGGAAGTCGCTTCCCGCACCAATGACGAGGCTGGCGACGGCACCACCACCGCGACCGTTCTGGCTCAGGCGATCATCATCGAAGGCCTCAAGGCCGTTGCCGCTGGCATGAACCCGATGGACCTCAAGCGCGGCATCGACCTCGCGACCTCCAAAGTGGTTGAGGCGATCAAGGCTGCTGCACGTCCGGTTTCGGATTCCGCAGAAGTCGCACAGGTCGGCACCATCTCTGCCAATGGCGAAGCTGAAATCGGTCGCCAGATCGCTGACGCGATGCAGAAAGTCGGCAACGAGGGCGTGATCACCGTCGAAGAGAACAAGGGTCTGGAAACAGAAACCGAAGTCGTCGAAGGCATGCAGTTCGACCGCGGCTACCTGTCGCCCTATTTCGTCACCAACCCCGACAAGATGGTCGCGGATCTGGAAGACGTCATGATCCTGCTGCACGAGAAGAAACTCTCGTCCTTGCAGCCGATGGTTCCGCTGCTGGAGCAGGTCATCCAGTCGCAAAAGCCGCTGCTGATCATCTCGGAAGACGTGGAAGGCGAAGCGCTGGCGACCCTCGTGGTCAACAAGCTGCGTGGCGGCCTCAAGATCGCTGCCGTCAAGGCTCCGGGCTTCGGTGATCGTCGCAAGGCCATGCTGCAGGACATCGCGATCCTGACCGGCGGTCAGGTCATCTCTGACGATCTGGGCATGAAGCTGGAAAACGTCGGCATGGACATGCTGGGGTCGGCCAAGAAAGTCACCATCACCAAAGACACCACGACCATCGTGGACGGCGCTGGTGACAAGGCTGAAATCTCGGCGCGCGTGGCTCAGATCCGTCAGCAGATCGAAGATACTTCTTCGGACTATGACCGTGAGAAGCTGCAAGAGCGTGTGGCCAAGCTGGCTGGCGGCGTTGCTGTCATCCGCGTTGGTGGCATGTCGGAAATCGAAGTCAAAGAGCGTAAAGACCGCGTTGATGACGCGCTGAACGCAACCCGCGCTGCTGTGCAAGAAGGCGTTGTCGTCGGTGGCGGTGTTGCTCTGGTTCAGGCTGGCAAGGTGCTGATCGGGCTGGAGGGTGCAAACCCCGACCAGACCAACGGTATCTCCATCGTGCGCCGCGCGCTGGAAGCACCGCTGCGCCAGATCGCCCAGAACGCTGGCGTTGACGGCTCGGTCGTGGCTGGCAAGGTTCGCGAAAGCGATGATCCGAAGTTCGGCTTCAACGCGCAGACCGAAGAATATGGCGACATGTTCAAGTTCGGCGTGATCGACCCGGCTAAAGTTGTGCGCACCGCTCTGGAAGACGCGGCATCGGTGGCCTCGCTTCTGATCACCACGGAAGCCATGATCGCTGACAAGCCTTCGAAAGAAGGCGCTGGCGGCGGTGGCGGCATGCCCGACATGGGCGGCATGGGCGGCATGATGTAATCTGCCCCTGCTTGCAGGACAGACGGGAAAGGGCGCCTTCGGGCGCCCTTTTTCATGGCGGTGAAGCGAAAGGGGCTGAGCAACCACAATGTGCCCCCCGCGGGGGCGCGGTGTATCTCTCGGCGCCAGCCCTGCGGGCTTTTGCCTCGGGCTGTCGCTTGTGGCAGCGCAGGAAAGCGTGATTTGCCTTTGCCCCGATTGTCAGGTTGGAAGGCCGTGGTCAGAAGGCCATGGCAATGCCGGCGGAGGGGTCTCAATGGCCCCGAGGGCGGCGGCTTGGAGAGGGGTTGGAATGCAATTGGCTGTCTGGACGGCGGTGGCGATGATGGCGTTTGCCGCCAACTCGGTGCTGAACCGAATGGCCGTCGGGCCGGGCTGGATTGACGCGGGAAGCTTTGCCTTTATCCGGCTTTTCGCAGGGGCAATCGTTCTGCTGGCACTGGTTCTGGCGCGGCGCGCGATTCTTGGCGGGGGAAGGCCCGACTTGCGGCCAAAGGCTTCGGCTGTGACCGGATTACTTCTGTATCTTTACGGATTTTCATGGGCTTACGGCGGGTTGGAGGCCGGAACGGGTGCCTTGATCCTGTTCGGTATGGTGCAGATCACCATGTTTCTTGGGGCTCTGCTTTCCCGGGAAAGGATCCCCCCGGCGCGTTGGGCCGGGTCGACCCTTGCTTTCGCGGGCTTGCTGGTTTTGTTGGCTCTGGGCGCGGAGGAGCCGTCTTCCGGGGGTGTCATGGTTTGGGCTGCGCTGTCGATGGCGGTGGCCGGATTTGGCTGGGGGCTTTATTCCTTGGCGGGGCGTGCTGTGTCGGACCCGCTGGCCGCCACCGCCGCACAATTCTGCTGGGCGCTTCCCATCGGCGCAATGGTCGCTTGGTTCAATACGGCGGGCAGCCCTTCCGCCGCCACAGATCAAGGTATTGCGCTGGCGGTTGTGTCGGGGGCGGTGACCTCGGGCCTTGGCTATGCGCTTTGGTATCGGCTGGTGCCGCAACTCGGGGCCGCTAGGGCGGCTGTCGCGCAACTGACCGTCCCGGTTTTGACCGCAGTTGCCGGGCTTTGGCTGCTCTCAGAACCGTTCAGCCTGCGTTTCGGGCTGGCTTGCCTTTGCGTTTTGGGCGGTGTCGCATTGGCGAGCCTGATCCGGCCAGGCCCGCGCCCTTAAGGGCTGTCACCAAAGGCGATCCGCAGGGTCTCGGCAAAGCCCAGATCTGACTTGAAGTGACCCGATCGCAGGAAAAGCAGGGTCTGCGCAATGACAGCGGGGCTGTTCATCATGAATGTATGGGTGACGGGCAGAACGATATGGTCTGCCATGCCCTCTGCCTTTGTCGAGGCGACCGAGACCTTGCCATCATCCGGCCCTTCGATCAGCGCGGAGGTCGCCGGGTTCAGGGTCTGATTGCCCGCGATGATCCCGGTCGGAACTGGAAGCGGAGGAAGCGAGGCGGGCAAAGCCTCGGGGCCGGTGCCAAGCTGCTGCCCGGCCGGGCCGTTGAGCCATTCAAACAGCTCCAACTCGCCCAGAACATCGACAAGTTCGGACCCTTGGTTGGGCGGCGCGAGCATGACCACGCGGCCCATATGCTTGGGCACTTGCCGCATCAGGTAAAGGCGCAGCAGAATCCCGCCCATGGAATGGGTCACGAAATGCACGCGGGCATCGCCACAGGCCGCTATTGCGGGGGCGACATGTTCGGCCGCAAGCACGCCGATCGGTGCGCTGGTGGAAGGGTAGCCAAGGTTCACCACCTGAAAGCCGTGCCTCTCCAGCGCGGTTTCCATCACCAGAAGGGAGCTGTGCCCACGCGCCAAGCCGTGCAGCAAAACGACACAATCGGGCTGGGATTGCGCCATCGCAGGGGAGGCCGGAAAGCCCAAAAGGGCAAGGACACCAAGGAGCGGGCCGATCAACAGGGTTCGGAGGTATTTCATCGGCCTTAGATAGCGCGAGTGCCGAGCAATGACCAAGCGCAATTGCGCGATCTCTGGCTGGACAAGCGCAAGGCCGCCATGCCAGCTTTGCCGGATGAAACCACGCTCTCCCCGTCTTGCTGTGCGCGCGCTGATCCTGAAAGAGGATCGGCTGTTGATGGTCAATGCCTATGGCGGCGGCGTGTCAGATCTTTGGTGCGCGCCGGGGGGCGGGGTGCATTTGGGGGAAAGTCTGCCGGACAATCTGATCCGCGAGGTTTTCGAAGAAACCGGGCTGACGGTCTCTGTGGGCGAGGTCGCCTTGGTCAACGAATTTCATGCGCCCGAGCATGGGTTTCATCAGGTAGACATCTATTTTCGCTGCCAGATCGTCGCGGGGACGCTGGACGCCGACTGGCGAGACCCGGAAGGTATCGTGACCGAACGGCGCTTTTTCAGCCGGACGGAGTTGGGCGGAATTCGGTTCAAGCCCGACAGCCTGCCAGAGGCCACATGGGGCGGGACTGTGCTTTATGACCCGCTGGAACGGCTGGTCCGCTAGCGGATTTGAAAGGGTTGTGGATGACGGAGCATCCGGAGTTTCGAACGCTGGACCGCATTGCCGATGCCGGGCTTGTTCTGGGGTTGATGCAGCGGGCCTCTGACTATGTTGTTCTCGAATATGGGGCTTTGCCCGACGCCGCCCGCGTGGAAGATTTTTTCACCGCCTGCGTGCCCGGTGGCGATCTGGCGACAGCGATCAAACACGGCGCTTTTCAAAAGGGGCGTCTGGTGGCCATTTGTGACATGGGGTTTGGCTATCCCGAGGCGGGCGATGCCTATATCGGCCTTGTGATGCTGGACCCTGCGGCGCGGGGCCAAAGCTTGGGCCAACGTTGTTTTTCCCATTTGCGGGAAATCGCCGAGGCGCGCGGGGCGCAGCGTTTGCTGGTCGCCGTGCTGGAGGCCAATCCAAAGGGCCGCGCCTTTTGGGAGGCGATGGGCTTTACCCCTGAAAAACGCTTTCCGGCGGTCAAGGATGATCCGCTGGCCCATGTTCGCTGGCGGATGACCCGTCCGGTTTGACCCTGCCGCCACAGGCCGCAAACGCCGTCCGCAAACAACTGCGCGTGACCGCTTGGGCGAAGCTGGAGGTTGCAGGGAAATTCCGCTAGACTGCTTGAAAGACCCAGTCACGGCCAGCCATCGCAAAGGCTCGGGCGCATTCCAAGAGGCGGTCAGATGCAGG
>JAQWYA010000044.1 GCA_029254215.1 Pseudorhodobacter sp.
CCAGCGCGGCGCTATGGCGATCTGGTGGAAACCTTTCGGGGTTTTGACTTCAGGACAGGTGACGGGCTGCGAGAGGCCAGCTTTGAAGGGCAACGCCTGATTGTCGCGCATGATGCCGCGCGCGCAAAAGAACAGGGCGAGGCACGTCGTGCAAGGATTGATGAACTCGATGCCATGGGGAATGCCATGGTCACCAAGCTTGACCGACAGGATGAGGGGAAAAGCGAGAAAGGGCGACGCGCCTCAGACCGGGGGGCGTATAGTCGCTTTGTCCGGGCCGTTGCTGATGCGGAGCTGACGCGCTTCATCAAGGCGGATCTGACGGCGGATCGCTTCAGCTGGGACATAGATGAAGACGCCATCGCCCGTGCGGCCCTGTTTGATGGCAAGCTCGTCCTGCTGACCAATGTCCCCGAAATCATACCAGCCGACGCCGTCGCCCGCTATAAGGCGCTGGCCGATATCGAGCGTGGCTTTCGGGTGCTGAAGTCGGATATCGAGATCGCGCCAGTTCATCATCGGCTGCCCGACCGCATCCGCGCCCATGCGTTGATCTGCTTTCTGGCCCTAACCCTTCATCGCGTCATTCGCATGCGCCTGAAGGCCAAGGGCCACCACGCAAGCCCCCAAGTCGCGCTCGACATCCTGTCGCGCATTCAGAAACACACAGCATATGCCGGAAGCCGCAGCTTCCATGGAACAAGCAAAACCACACCGGAGCAACTGGACCTCTTCGACACACTCAACTTGCCAAAACCCGCCTGACAGCGCCCTTGTTGTAACATTTTTGGCCATTCGGCCTGAATGAAATCAGATGCTTATCAGTTTTGCTGTTGAACTTGGGTCACAAGACATCCATGCGCACAGATAACTGATGACCTAGGTTTCGGACTGCTGTGATAGGTTGTCCACTTGCACCAGCCGCAATCATTTTTTTACGCAGCCGTACGATCCGCACTTCAATTGCGGCTTTGCTGACCCCTCCTTCTTGATCGATGAGATTTTCGATGCGGCGAGTCTCAAGCCTTTTGCCCGGAGCACGGCTAAATTCTATCAGCAGGTCCACTTCAGAGGCTGAAAGAGCCACCGTATCACTCGATCCTGAAAGTGTCATCGCGACGGAGTCGAGAACCAATCCCGTTATCGGGGGCGGATCTCTGACCAACCGTCGCGCAAGCGCCTCGATCGATGCGACCAGTTCTTGTGCAGAGCTGGGTTTCGCAAGATAAATATCTGCACCGTTCTCGTAGCCAATTCTCCTGTCGTCAGGTGCGTCACGCGCAGTCAGCATCACGATGCCGACGTTCGGATGTTCGGCACGCATGCGACGTGCGACTGCAAGTCCGTCTTCACCTGGCAGGTTCAAGTCTAGAACCATGACATCGACCTTATTGAAACTACAGCCGCTCCATAGCGCATCAGCATTGTCGAAGGCTGCCACATGGTGGCCCTTGGTTGCGATAACCTCCAGAAGGGACTCGCGCAGATCTCTATTATCCTCAACGATGATGACATTTAGCATGGAATCCAGACCTTAAACCTGATGTGCCGCTTTGACGGCATGTAGTCAATGCGTCCGCCCATAAGATCAGCGAGTCTGCGTGCGATGTAAAGGCCAAGCCCAGACCCAATTTCGTCTTGCGCGCGCGGAGCCCGATAGTATTTCGCGAACACCCGGCTTGGGTTCGGCATGCCTGCCGCTCCGGGCTCATTCTCAAACATAATCGAGTAACCATCTGTATCTGGCTTCAACACCACCGTGATATCAGAGCCTAGTGATGCGTACTTGATAGCATTATCGAGCAAATTGCGGAACAAGACGTCTAGTAGGACTGGGTCATTGTGCACGACTGCGGGGCCCTGCACCAGAAGTGTGATGCGCTCGACAGCATCCACGCTGGCGCACAGTTTTGAGAGTATATCTTCCAGATCACATTTCTCAAGCTTAAGCGTCATTTCTTTGTTATCAAGGCGGGCCGCTTGATTGCAGCGATCAATTATACCAGTCAATCCTATGATCGCGTTATTCGCACGCGTGCGCTGTTGGTCAGTGATCCTTTCCATCGACGTAGACATTTGCATTACTGACATCGCATTCTTTGCTTCATGACCTAGCATGTGCATGAACCCCGAAAGCGATTGATTCTTGTCTTGTTCGATTTTGTTTTGGTATTCAATTTTGATGCGTTCGCTCTCCGCGCTGCGCGCTTTGATGAAAATATCGTTCGACGTCATATGCAAAAGGATAAAAAGCAGAAGACCTGTTGTGAGGCCATGGATCATATAGCCGTAAATTATGAATAATTTCAATTCGGCAATACCAAGAAAACCCAAGGCATTAAACAAAAATGATAATGACAGTACTCCGTAGATCACCCGCATGATGGTAAGGCCGGGTGCAACGTCCTTACTTGCTGTAGTTACACCCATCAGAAGGACAATAGGGGACATGCCAAAGCTGAGCGCGGTGATTTTCAATCCAAGCATAGGGTCGACAGTTAAGAAGATGGTAAAGGATGCGGCTATCACGCACAACTGAACATCAAACAGCCGAAAGACCAGCCAGGACGGCTCAAAACGAGACATCACAGAACGGTGAAAAGTGACTGTTAGAAACGCACCCAAAAATACGCTAAGTCGAAACAAGGGTACAACCATATCAGTCGTCAAGAAAAAGAAAATCCTTTCACCATATCCTAAGTAAAAGATATTGAAGATGAGCCAGGAAAGCTGCATTGCGGAGAACCATCCGAACAGGTGCAACCTTGATACCGTGAACATCTGTATGGACCACAGCGCAAGAAAAAACATAGCGGTCAAATAGGTGATCTGACCGATAAACGTCCGCTCGGTCGCCAAGAGCGCTTCAGCAGTTGGTTGCGCTGTTATATTCAGCATTATCGTTCCGATTGACTTAATCTCGACAAAATACTCCCCCCCACCATCAGGTGGGTCGATGCGGAACCCGCGTATCGGTGACGGCCAAAGAGGCGTGAGGGCCTGATAGCGACCAGGGTCAACATGCGTCCCCGATTCGTGTAATTCGGTTAAGGCTTGCGCATAAAACCGTATCCTGTCCGGTGCACCTGACCGGAACGACACCACGACTTCGCCTCCGTCAACTGCCGGCAAGATGCGAAGGCGCAACCACTGAGCAGAGCTATTATATCCAAGCTTGAGATAATTAGTTACAGGTTGGAAGTTTCCCTCGATCACGGCTTCAACACTAAGGGAGTCCTTAGGGTCTTCCATCAGCCACACGCCCTCGATTAATTCATCCTGAGTAGCAGCCGGCGCTATCAATATCAGAGACAATAGCGCCAACAACACCACGCCAAGCAGATAAATAGGCTTTCCTTCGTGTAAACCGTGCATTTATGGCTTTCTAGAGAGGGATGGGATCATCTTCCGCCAAATCTAAGGTTGAGCGAGAATTACAGGCGGGAATGCAATACCTCGCCCCGACCCGGGGATGATAGGCAACCAAACAGCATCATCGAACGCAAACATAAATGACTTGTTAGTTCCGGTCACGATGGGTTTCAACCGCTCTTTGCGCATCGAAAGTCGCGTCTACAGACTGACTGACGATCCCTGTGCCGTGCTCTTGCGGGAGATCGCGGAGCAGAGCGGCATCATCGACTGGGTTACCGCCCGCCTAACCGATCCGCGCAGTCAAGTCGACGTCACGCATGATCTCGCTTCGCCTATTTGTACCGACGTGCTGCTGGCGTCGCAAGGCTGGCGCGATCACGATGATGCGGATGCGCTGCAATACGATACGATCTGGCGTTCCGCCTGGCCACCAGTTCCGCAGGCGGACTGACGCGGCTCAATGGCCTGGGGTTTGCATCGCAGCCGACGCTTTCACGCTTTATCGCGCTGATAGCTGAGCCCGCGAACTTTATGGTCCTGCGCGAGGCGATGCTGGAACTGGCCGATCGCGTGATCAGAGCCGAGCGGGGTGGCATGCGTATCCCGTCCATCACCCTGGATGTTGACAATGCGCGCATCGAAGTCCACGGCCGTCAACCAAAGGTGGAGTGGAATGGCCACGATTATGCCCGGCCCTATCACCCACTAATCACATCAAACGCTGAGACTGGTGATATGCTTGATCCGCGGCTTCGTGCGGGGAACGTCGGCACCGCAGACGGTGCGCTTGAGGTGTCCTTGATGTGGTGGAACGCGCGCAGAAGAGCTTCTGCAATGTCGCCATGGTGCGCATTGATGCGGACTTTCCCCCGGGCGCGCTGCTGGCCCGGTTTGAGGCTCGCGACATCGATCACGTCTTGCAACTCAAGGCCGACGGTGTGCTCGACCGTCTTACGAAGCCGCACATTGCGCGCCCGGCCGGCCGGAGGCCAGCAACGCCGCGGACTTGGCTGCGCGAACTGCGCTACTACGCCTTCGGTGATGGCTGCAACCGTGCGGCGATTGCAGTGCAACGCATCGGCGGTCACGACCTTGCCCTTGGGCGCGATCAGGCCAAGCACTTCGATCGCCGTCTGCAGTTTGCCGGCTCCAGTGCACCGCCGTTGTCGGCGGCCACCGTGGCCAGCGTTATACGCCGGCGCGCGGCATAGGCCGGACCATCATCTGGGTCCGCGCGCTCTGCCCCTTGTCGTGAACGCCTTGGAGGGCCTTGCCGGCGATGGCCATCACATCACCGTCGCCGAACAGGGCTGCGATCTCGGCCAGCACCCGCCCGAAGGCAGCGTCTAGCTGCCTTCGGATTGATCATCCGGAAGACAGTGGAGAAGGTGTCATGCGACGGTATCGCATGGTTGAGTTGCAGGAAGCCTATGAAAACATGATCTTTTGCTCTGCCGAAGTCCGCCATTTTGGCGGAGCTGGTCGCCCTGCAGAGCACCGCGACGAAGGCCAGCACAAGCAGTTCACATAGGTCGTGACGCGCATTTTCTGCCCGGAGATCAGGGACGTCGTCGAAGGCTGAAAGAAAAATGCCCATGCCGGGAACGGGCTCCGGAAGGGCGCTTCATGCCCAAGAATCCATCCTTCGCAAAGCCGAAATCTTCAGATCAAGTCAGATCCCAAAACGGGATGTCCCTACATCCGTAAGAGCCCGATTTGAAACTAATTGAGTGAGTTCAGTGGGTTGTGATTCTATTCGGCTGCGACACTGAACGGAGACCACGATGGCCTGGACCGAACTCACCCGCAACCAGCATGCCCGTGAGGGCGACAAATACGCAAGCGATTTGACAGATTCCGAATGGGCGCTGCTCGCCCCTTTGATGCCGCCGCCCAAGCAAACTGGCCGGCCGCGCACCACGTGTTTGCGCGATGTGTTCGACGCGATCCTTTATGTTGCGACCACGGGGTGCCAGTGGCGAATGCTGCCGAACGACTTTCCACGGGTCTCGACAGTACGAGGGTATTTCTATGCGTGGCGCAATGACGGGCTGCTGGAGGAGATGAACCGCGCACTTGTGGAGGCCGCACGTCTGGCCGAGGGCCGAGCGGCCCTGCCAACGGCAGGTATCATCGATAGCCAGAGCGTAAAAACCACAGAAAGTGGCGGGATTAGAGGCTATGATGCTGGCAAACGGATCAAAGGGCGCAAGCGCCACATTGCCACCGACACGCTTGGCCTGCTGGTCGGTCTTGTCGTTCACAGTGCCGGCATCCAAGACCGTGATGGCGCGCCGGATGTTCTGAAACGTGTGGCCGCTCGGTATCCCACTCTGCGCCACGTCTTCGCCGATGGCGGGTATGCAGGGCCAAAATTGCGAGAATCGTTAAAGTCTATCGGGCGCTGGACGGTGCAGATCGTCAAGCGCTCAGACACCGCAGAAGGGTTCGAGGTGTTGCCACGCCGATGGGTGGTTGAACGTACCCTCGCCTGGCTGGGACGATGCCGACGTCTATCGAAGGATTGGGAAAAATCCATCGCCAGCGCGGCAGCTTGGGTCACAATCGCACACATCCGCCGCGTAACGCGGCTGCTCGCAAGGCAATGAATTCGCTCGAAGAGTTTTGAATCAGACTCTAAGAGATAGGGGCATCTTTATATCTTAAGTTACAAGTCACTATCTTTAAAGCACATTTACCTACAACTTCCTTCCATGTACTACAATTACTAGAGATTTCAGGTTGTGGCTTACGGTATGCCGTTCGTCAATTTCCAGCCTGCAAGAATTCACCTTTTGCGTGATCGCAAAAACACCAAAACATATGGGAGAATGCAATGGATAACTTTGACGATATCGCGCGTCGCAATTCTGATTTCGTAGCTCACACATCGTGCAAGCAGAAAGATGAAGGGCGCGCGGAGCGTCAGGTCCAAGGTGAAAAGTCTTCGCGTACGGGAAAAGCTGCAAAGATGCTCGGTGGCAGCGTTGCTATGACTTTGATCGCAGCGGGTATGGCAGAAGCAGCGGGCTCTGAAATTCCTGACGGCTACGTGGT
>JAQWYA010000099.1 GCA_029254215.1 Pseudorhodobacter sp.
AATATCGCTCAGATCGTCCCTCGGATCCTCCGCCACTGGCTGAGCCGCGCGCAAAGCCTCTAGCGCCGCGCCCTTGGTATCCGGTTCCGCCTCTGCCACCGGCTGAGCCGCCCGCAAAGCATCCAGCGCCGCACCCTTGGTATCCGGTTCCGCCTCCGCCACAGGCTGAGCCGCGCGCAAAGCATCAAGCGCCGCACCCTTGGTATCCGGTTCCGCTTCCGCCTCTGGCTGAGCCGCCCGCAAAGCATCCAGTGCCGCGCCTTTGGTATCCGGTTCCGCTTCCGCCACCGGCTGGGCAGCCCGCAAGGCATCCAGCGCCGCGCCCGTTGTGTCCGATTCCTCTTCGGCCACCGGCTGAGCCGCCCGCAAGGCATCGAGCGCCGCACTCTTGGTATCCGGTTCCGCCTCTGCCACCGGCTGGGCGGCCCGCAAGGCGTCCAGCGCCGCACCCGTTGTGTCCGGCTCCTCCGACGCCACTGGCTGAGCCGCGCGCAAGGCGTCAAGGGCACTGGCGCGCTCCGCTTCGGCGACCTTCGTCGCCTCTTCAGGGTCCGGCGCATTGGCACGCAGGGCAGCGAGGACCGCGCTTTGGTTCGCCTGATCTGCCTCCCCGGATGCCAATGCATTCAGCAAGGCCCCGTCTTGCAGCACCTGCTCGATCAGCGTTTCCGCCCCGGCCTTGCCATCCATATAGGTCATCAGATTGGACAATTGCGTCCGCGCATCCAGCAGCTTGCGCAACGGCTCAATCTTCGCCGCAATCGCCGCCGGGGCGAAATCCTCCATGCTCTCGAAGGTGATATCGACGGCCAGATTGCCCTCCCCCGTCAGAGTATTGGGCACCGTAAACGCGGCCCGAGGCTTCATCGCCTTCATCCGCGCATCAAAATTATCGACGTCAATCTCAAGGAATTTGCGGTCCGCAATGCTCGGCTGCGGGGTTTCGGATTTCCCCGCAAGGTCCGACATCACCCCCATCACAAAGGGAAGCTGAACCTTCTTTTCCGCTCCATACAGCTCCACATCATATTCGATCTGGACCCGAGGCGCACGGTTACGCGCGATGAATTTTTGCGACCCACTAGCCATTCTTGCTATCCAACAACGCCCTTATTTCCGCCTTCAAATCGCTGATCTCAGCCTTCAGCTCCTGCACCTGCATGCCGACCTGATCCGTCTCTGACCGAACCAGATCCCGCAGCTTCTCAAACTCCTGTTCGGCTTCGGCATCCACCGCCGCCTGCATCGTATTCACCAGCAAACCGATAAAGAGGTTGAGCACCGAAAACGCCGTCATCGCGATGAAGGGCACGAAGAACGCCCAGGCATAGGGGTAAACCTCCATCACCGGGCGCACGATACCCATCGACCAGCTTTCCAACGTCATGATCTGGAACAAGGAATAAAGCGATTCCCCGACCGAGCCGAACCAATCCGGGAAATCCCCGCCAAACATGATCGTGGCCATGACGGCGAAAACATAAAACACGATCGAGAGCATGATGATCACCGCCCCCATGCCCGGCAAAGCGTCGAACAGCGCTTGCACAACCGCCCGCATCTGCGGCACGGCAGAGAGGATCCGCAGCGCCCGGATGACCCGCAAGGCGCGCAGCGCCGACAGGCCCGAGGATTGCGGCAACAGCCCCAAGGACACGACGAAAAGATCAAAGATGTTCCAGCCTTCCTTGAAGAAGGCCCGGCCATAGGCGAACAGCTTGGCCAAGATCTCGACCACGAAAATCGCCAGAATGACCCGGTCCAGAACATAAACGAGGGAGCCGAACCGATCCATCACCCAAGGCGAGGTCGACAAGCCCAAAAGGGCCGCGTTCAGGATGACCAGCGCCAGAATGGTGTTGCGTACAACGGCCTGCTCGACAAAGTCGCGCAGTTTTGCACGCACGCCATCGGCGGCGACCGGGCTCAGTTCGGGCTGGTCAGTCATCTTCCCTCCTTCAGAGTGTTACCTCCGCGTCACTTCAGCGCCTTTGCGATCTTGTCGAAGCTCTTTTTCAGACCCTGCGCATCCTTCAGCGCCGTTTCCGCCGATTTATCGACCCCGGTCATCTTCTTGAACTTGTCGGCCATGGATTTGGCGTCGCGCGGCTCCATCTTGCCGGTCTTCAACTCTTTCGCCAACTCATCCAGCGCGTCCTCGAACTCTTTGCATTCATCAACGAATTTCTCGAACGATCCGGTCTTGCCATCCGCCTCCTTAGAGAAATCCGCCAGTTCCTTCGTGTCCGAGCCCTTGTTGTCCTTGATAACCTTCAGCAGGTACTTGATCGCCGCACTCGCCTCGCGCGCGGTCTTGTCAAATTCCGTAGCCAATTTTCCTGCGACATCGGTGGCTTTCTTGATGATGGCGGCAACGGACTTTTCATTGGAGCCCGCGATCGCAGTCAGCATCTTGACGACTTCATTGCGTGGCCCCGAGAAGGCATTTTTCAGGTCAAGGCTGCCAATTTTTTCCATCGCAGCCTTGCCATCTTTCAACGCCTTGGAATTGTCGGGCTTGTCGTTGTTCAACTCCTCACAGGCAAGCGACAGCTTTTTGTCGATGTATTTCTGCGTTTTCTTATGCAGTTTGACGACTTCGGCAATGACGCCCTTGTCAGCCGTCCCTGACTTGGCGATTTCATTCAACCGCACACAGAAAATCATGATTTCATAGCGTGCAACGGCATAGACTCCCGCCAAAAGGTCTTTCTTGCTCATTTTGCGCGTGTCGACGCTGACCTTCTCGGAATAGGTGAAATTCTTGATCACCTTATCCAAATCTTTGTTTTCTTTTAGAAATTTAACAGTCGCTGAAGACATCTCTTTGCGCGGATCGGCATCGAGCGCGGCGTCCAATTCCTTTTTATCTGCTGGCATCTTAAGTCCTTTCAAGAAACGTGAATGGGTCTGTCATTGCAAAATTCCGGGTCGCGTCACAATCGGCACATCGGGGTTTCATCAGATCGGCCCTAAAATGCGGCCTATCCCCAATACCTTTTACGAAGGCTAAGCGAATTTCCCTGCGAGGTTAAAGGGTTTTTCGCCGCAATTCCCACGCCCGTCGGCGCGGCTGGTCGCCCCAAGGCCGCAGCGGGCCTTGGGGCATTCGGTACATAGCTTCGGCCTGTCATCCTGCCCAAAGCCTTGGCTCCTCACTCAAAGGAATAGGTGAATTCCCCGTCAGCAACGTCGATCGCCACTTTATGAACCTCGCCCCCCGACATCATCCGGCGCAGGAATTCCGCCGAAATATCGGGCAGCATGGTGTTGGTGACGATCGCGTCGATCATGCGGCCGCCGCTTTCCAACTCTTGGCAGCGGTCGACGATGGTCTGCACCACGGCATCGGTATATTCGAAGGGCACACCATGCGCAGCCTGCACCCGCTTCTTGATCCGGTTCAGTTGCAGAACCGTGATCTTGCCGATCATCTCGGGCGAGAGCGGGTAATAGGGGATCGTGACCAACCGCCCCAACAGCGCGGGCGGGAAGATTTTCAGCAAAGGCTCGCGCAGCGCCTTGGCCATGCCTTCCGGGTCCGGCATCAGATCGGGGTCCGAACACAGATCCATGATCATCTCTGTCCCGGCATTGGTGGTCAGCAGGATCAGACAGTTCTTGAAGTCGATCTGACGACCCTCACCATCCTCCATTACGCCCTTGTCAAAGACCTGAAAGAAGATCTCATGCACGTCCGGGTGGGCCTTTTCGACCTCATCCAGCAGAACCACCGAATAGGGCTTGCGCCGCACGGCTTCGGTCAGCACGCCGCCTTCGCCATAGCCGACATAACCCGGAGGCGCGCCTTTCAGGCTGCTGACCGTGTGGGCCTCTTGGTATTCGGACATGTTGATGGTGATGACGTTCTGCTCACCGCCATAAAGCACCTCGGCCAGCGCCAGCGCGGTTTCCGTCTTACCCACACCCGAGGTCCCGGCCAGCATGAACACGCCAATCGGCTTGGAGGGGTTATCCAGCCCCGCCCGGCTGGTCTGGATGCGCTTGGCGATCATCTTCATCGCATGGTCCTGACCGATGACGCGCTTGGCCAGATGTTCATCCAGATGCAGCACGGTGTCGATCTCGTCCTTGAGCATCCGCCCCACCGGAATTCCCGTCCAGTCGCCCACCACGGTGGCCACGGCCTGCGCATCCACAATCGGCAGGATCAGCGGGGTCTCGCCCTGCATCCCCGTCAGTTCCGCATTCTTGGCCTTCAACTGCGCCAAAACTTCGGTCCGCTCTTCGGTTGTCAGCGGGTTCTTGGTACCCTCCGCATCGGCGCTATCCACCGGGGCGCCGCCCTCGCGCAGCTTGGCGCGCAAAGCGATGATCTCATCCACAACGGCTTTTTCGGCCTCCCAACGGGCGGTCAAACCGGCCAGCCGCGCCTCTTCCTCGGTCTTGGCATGGGTCACGGCCTCGCGGCGCTCGCCCACATCATAGCCGGCGGTTTCATCGCGTCCGATAATCTCCAGCTCCGTCTCCAGCGCTGAAATCCGGCGGCGGCTGTCATCCACCTCGGCAGGCACCGCGAACTGGCTGATCGCCACCCGCGCGCAAGAGGTATCCAGCACCGACACCGATTTGTCGGGCAATTGCCGCGCCGGGATATAGCGCGCCGACAGGTTCACCGCCGCCTCGATCCCCTCGTCCAGAACCTGCACCTTGTGGTGCTTTTCCAGCATCGAGGCGATGCCCCGCATCATCATGATCGCCTTGGTCGGGCTCGGCTCATCCACCACAACGGTCTGGAAGCGGCGGGTCAGCGCCGGGTCTTTCTCGATATGCTTTTTATATTCGGCCCAAGTGGTGGCACCGATGGTCCGCAACGTCCCCCGCGCCAAGGCGGGCTTCAACAGGTTCGCCGCATCGCCGGTGCCGGCAGCCCCGCCCGCCCCCACAAGCGTATGGGTTTCATCGATGAACATGATGATCGGCACAGTGCTGGCCTGCACCTCATCGATCACCGACCGCAGGCGGTTTTCAAACTCACCCTTCATGCTGGCCCCGGCCTGCAACAGACCGACGTCAAGGCTCATCAGCTTGGCATTCTTCAGCGCTGGCGGCACATCGCCCCGCGCAATGCGCAGCGCAAAGCCTTCAACCACAGCCGTCTTGCCGACCCCGGCCTCCCCGGTCAGGATCGGGTTGTTCTGGCGGCGGCGCATCAGCACGTCCACAACCTGACGGATTTCCTCATCCCGGCCGACGATCGGGTCGATTTTGCCATCGCGGGCCTGCTGCGTCAGATCGGTACAGAACTGCGCCAGCGCCTCTTCCTTGCCCATCTGCGAAGGTGCAATCGCCCCCGAATGCTCACCGGGGCTGACGCCCCCCCCGACCCTTGACCCATCCTGCGCCGACATGTGATCCTCGGGCGAGCCATCGACCGCATCGGCAAAGTTATCGGCCAGATCATCGGCCTTCACCTTGCGGAACTCATCCGAGACGCTGAACAGAATGTTCTGCAATTCCTTGGTCTTGAGCATCCCCAGAATGATATGCCCGGTCCGCACCTGATTGGAGTTATACTTGAGCGAGCCGTAAACCCAGGCCCGCTCCACCGCGTTTTCCAGATGCGAGGACAGGTCGGAAATGGCCGAGGCCCCGCGCGGCAAAGCATCCAGCGCGCGGGTCATATCGCGGGCGATATTCGACGGCTCCAGCTTGTAATGCTCCGCGATGCGGTGAATGTCGCTATCGGCCCCTTGCAGGATCTGATGCACCCAATGAACGATCTCGACATAGGGGTTGCCGCGCAACTTGCAGAAAACCGCAGCGCTTTCAATTGCTTGGTAGCCCAGCTTGTTCAGTTTGCCAAATAGCGCAACTCTGCTGATCTCGCTCATTCTTGTAACCTTTCCCTGTCCCTAGTCCGGTCATTCCCGGATCGTTTGATTAATGCGCAGGCCCGGACCGATGGGCCAGACTTCGCGGTATCAGATACAGATCATCGGCGTCCGCGCTGCTGCTGCGCGTCCCGATCCAAGAGGTGTGGCCAAGCATCGTCGTTTTGCCCAACACCGATTGCGGCACGTCTTCCTTGCGCAGAACAAGGTTCACATCCCAGTCCAGCGTATCACCGACATAGTTGCGCACGATGGCCTCCAGCCGCGCCAAAGACGGCGAGCCGGGCATCATCCGCTCAAAATCCGCGAGGCTCAGCGGGCCGATGCGCAGCCGGAACTTGGCCGCATGAGACCACACCCGCATCCCGATGCTGGTGCCAAGGCCAAGCCCCACGCGGCTGCCCAATTGCCAGCGGTCCCCCGGCTCCAGCTCCAGCCATTGGCCGACGAATTGCTGCAACTTCACCGGGGCGCGCGCAAAACCCGACACGATGGAAACCAGCCCGTCCGGATGGCGCGGGCCGGGGGCCAGATGGCCAACGAAATGGCGCTTGGCAAGGTCCGGCATCTCGTCGCGGTCATCGAAACCACGTTCATAATGCCCCGACAAAGCCGCAACCTTGCGCGCAAACGGGTCCGCCTCTTTGCGCAACCGATTGCCCTTGACCGCGCGGTCAAACGACGGAGCAGGCTGCGCCACCGCCCAAGCCCGGTAGAACAGGCCAAACATCCGATGCGTCAGCATATTGGCGAAAGACAGGAAGGTCGGGTCGCGCACGTTGCGATAGCGGTCGCGCGCATATTCGGTCATGTGCAGCGGCAAGGGCCCGTTCGGCCCGAACAGCCCGAACATCCGGTTGATCAAACGACCCGGACGCCCGCTTTTGGGCGGAATGATCTTGGCAATGGTCGAGGGCGGAAAGGCAAGCTCCGCCTCTTGTTCCAGACGGTAGGCTTCCTGCCGGGGGCGGCTTGTTTCGCCCAAACGGGGCATATCCGGAAACTGCGCTTCCAGAATGCGAAGCGCATGAAAGACGTGATATTTCTCCGGCTGCTCCAACAACTGCGCAAAATGCGTCAGATGATCCGAGCGAGCCCCGTCTCTGGTTTCCATCGGGCTATTTCCCCCCGTTGCTGCGTGTGCAGCACGGTTTCCGTAAAACTGTTGATCGTCACATAGCGCCGGAAAAATCTTTCCAGCACAGAGCCAAGCAGATACACGCTCGTGCCCTCAAAGAAGCTGTCGTCAAAGCCAAGTTTCAATTCGAGGCCCCGCACAGCCGTTGACAAAACCCCGTCCGACATCCGCCGCACAATGGGCCTGCTTTCGATCGAGACCATCCCCTCGATCTGCTTTTCAATCGTCTTGTCGCCGCTGGGCGCGTAAACCCCCACGAGTTCGCGCAAAGCCTCAATCCCGCCCCCGTTGGCGGTATCGGCAATCGACAGGTAATTCAGGCTTAGATGGCTGATCAGCCGCCAAGCGGTTTCGCCTTGCCCCAGCGACGGGCGAGGCCGGGTCGGCGGCACCGGGGTGGAGATTGCGGCCACAGGCCCCCCATCCGGCAGGTGGAACAGGTCTTTCCCCCCGGTGGGCAACAGCAAGGGCAAATCGCGGTTGCTACACATCGCCTGTACCGATAGCTGGCCCAATTCGGCGTCATAGGGGGCCTGTTTCGGGTCCACCAGCGTCAGATAGACCTCCGACCCGAGGTACGAGGTCCGCACCCCCCGCAGCCGTTCCTTTTCATTGCGCTGCCGCATCCGACGGAACTGCGTGTAATAGGTCGGGTGCGTATCGCCCGCAGCGGTGAAATCATCCGCCGAATAGAAGGGCCGAAACTGAACATCCGCTTCGCCGCGCTCAGAAATCCCGACCACGTTCTGAAGCGCGAAAACCTCGAAATCCATCGGGGCCGTCCGGTCCGGAACGACGTGATGCTCCACCTGCGAGTTGGACACCAGCACCCGGTCACAGCGCTTTTCAAACAGGTTGATGGCGGGGCTGGCATGCAGGGTAAAGGCCTCGGGCGTGATCGCGGCCGCCAGTTCGGGCATCCCGTCGCGCAAGAGGATGTAGATATCCACCTCATTGCCCTTGGCCTTCTTGATCGCCGCATTGATCCCGACCAGATCAACGAAGTGATACCGCTCGGGCATCGCGAAATATTCCTGCAACAGGCGATAGCCATCGAAGGACCGCTTCGGCGTCGGCAAAAGCGCCTCTTCGGGGTCATAGCCGCGCGCCTCGATCCGGGCGCGTGGCAGGTCCAGCACCCAATCGGCGCGCCGGTCGGTCGAACGGCCTGCAACACCCGTCACCTGCGTGCACAAAAGCTCGTGCAACTCCCAGTGGCGGCCGCTGGAATTGTTCAGAAACAGGTTCAGCTTGTCCAGCGACAGCTCTGAAATCGGGTCCACCCCGCGCCGCCGCAGCCGCAAGCGAATACCTGCCCGCGCGTCAACATCCCGTGTGATCCCGGCGGCCACCAATTGCCCGCGCCCATCCAGATATTCGGCCTCTACAATATCCACCGGCCAAAGCGTCACATCCTGCGAGGTCCGAAAGACACAAGCCGTCTGATCCCCCTCCCCCAAGGCGGACCGCAATGCCGTCCCGCGCTTGAGCACGAACCCATCCTTCATCGCGGCGTTGGCCTGATCCGGCTCAAATGCCGCGACCAGCATCGACGGGGTCGGGCAGAGGTAATGCGGATAGACGATCTCCAGCAGATGCCGCGTGAAGGTCGGGAATTGCAGCTCCAGCTCCAACTGCACCCGCGCCGACAGAAAGGCCACGCCCTCCAGCAGCCGCTCCACATACGGGTCGGCCACTTCGGCGCTGTCCATGCCCAGACGCGCGGCGATTTTGGGGTAGGCTTCCGCAAACTCCGCGCCCATTTCGCGCAGGTAGGAAAGCTCCCCCTCATAGTGGCGCAGAATACGGGTATCCATCAGCGTTTCCGAACTGCGGCGGCACCGGGGCCGGGCCGCTCAAGCTTCAATTCTCCGGTCGTCACATCCACCGAAGAGCGCAGGTAAAGCTCCATCGGCAGGGGTTGCGCCCACATATCCGCCGCGATGTCGAAGGTGACGACCGTCTCGGCGGCATCCTTGTCATCGCGCAGAATGACATCCAGTGACCCCGGAATGATGCGTGGTTCAAACTTCTCGATCGCGCGCTGGATCGAGGCGCGGATCTTCATCGTCCGCTCCACTGTCGAATATTCCCCCGCCACTTCCTGCACGCCATAAGCCAGCACCGAATTGGCGACATTGGGGTAAAGCACCGGGTCAATCAGGCTGCTGTTGTCAAAAGTGTTCAAAAGCCAGCCCAGATCGCGCTGGATGATTTCGCGCAAGCGGCGCAGATCAATCACGCGGCTTTCACGGGTCTCTTTCAGATTCGTCGGATCGCTGTCGGTCAACCGATCAAGCAACGAGGGCTGGAGCCTTTCGGTCAGCACATGATCCGACATCAGCCTTCCTCATTGTCATCGTCTTCGGCGGGCGCATCCGCGACGGGTTCCTCGGGGTGGTTGATCTGCAAAAGTCGCAGATCCATCAGCGCCGTATCGCCCGTATCCGTCGCCAAAAGCCGCTGCCCCATCCCGACAAAAGTTTCGGCGCCGATATCGGTCCAGTTCGTCTCGCGCGCCAGCTTTTCGGCATTGCTGCCCTTTTCGGCGGTGCTGGCATAGCGGGTCGGCAACAGCGCCACGATATCCCCGCCATTGCGCAGCGTGATATTCACCGGCGTCCAGACGCAGTCGCGCAGATCAACCGGGGGTTCCGCGATGATCGACCGGATCATATTGAAGGGCAGCCAGAAATACCGGCCATTGACCACCGCCTCCAAGAGCGGCCCCAGCCGCATATCGGCATCGGCAATCCATTCAAACGCTTCGCCGTTCAGGGTCCCCGAAACGGCGGGGGCGGCCTCAAAAGCTTTGGCGCGCAGGGCGGCGGCATCGTCATGACGCCCGGCAGCCTGCACTTTCAGCGCCTCGATCAACAGGGCGACCCATTCTTGCGGCTCGCCAAAAATAAGGGGGTCTTTTTCGCCCGCGAACACTTTCTCGCGGTACACCTCACAAACGATCCCTTCGCGGTACGTCTGCGCCATCGAGGTCGCCATCGCGTCCAGTTCAGCCGAGACCTTCAGCTGAGTGATCGCCCGCTTCCAATCGCCCATGACGGTCAGAAGCTGGAACAGGAAGATGCGCAGCTTGGCATCGGCGGATTTGGCGCGCACTTCGCCTTGAAGCGCACTCAGCGTGGCGTCGAGGTCGCCGGATTTCAGCAGCTCTTCAGCACGCATTCCAAAATTCCCGTTTTAACAATACGTTAGCTTTCCACTTCTGTGAAAAGGGTTGTGGCGCCGCGATTGCCCGCAGCGCCACAAGATCGAAATCAGACAGTAAGCGATGCGTTGTTCTTGACGCGGCTCCACTTGGCTTCCTTCGGAGAAGAGGCCATCTTGCCGGTCTTGTCCTGCGAGAAGTAGTGGATCTGGATCGCACCATACTGGAGCGTCAGGCTCTCTTCGCAGATGTCATCGCCGTCAGAGCCGGACCAGGTGATGTCCTGCACCATCACAAGGCGCATGTCGAACTTCATGAAGGTCTTGCCAGACGCGCCCGAAGCGGACGAACCGGCAGCGCGGCGCAGCTCGATCACGAGGTCATCGAAATGCTCGCCGGTGCAAAGCGCGTTGAACAGGCCGGTGGAGGCAGTGTCGGTCTTTTTGGTGATCGACAGTTCCTTGAACACAGCCTTACCAGCCGCACCACCGCCAGTGATCGAACCGATGTTGATGTTGTTTTCCGCGCCGAATTCAAAAGACAGGATCTCGAATGCGCCTTTCTTGGACATATCCTCGTCTTGAGTTTCGCCCGGAATCTTTTCTTTACCGCCTGCGGAATAGCAGAATGCGTCAAATGCCATTTTGTAGTCTCCTCTTGTGAAGCATATAGGGCGGGCGGACCGCCAGGTTTGAAATGACTACCCGGACAAAGCCGGGAAGCCGACCGTCATCAGCCCTTTTCGGAGGGCAGCTTTGATACCAGACGAAGCGACACAGACAGCCCCTCCAACTGGTAATGCGGGCGAAGGAAGAACTTCGATGTGTAATAACCCGGGTTCCCTTCGACCTCTTCTACCACCACTTCGGCTGATGCCAGCGGGCGGCGGGCCTTTTCGTCCTCGGCAGAAGTCTCTGCCGAAAAGTCGACATACTGGTTCACCCAATCTTGCAACCAGGTCTGCATGTCGGCCCGGCTTTTGTACGAACCGACCTTATCGCGCACGATGCACTTGAGGTAATGCGCGAAGCGGCAGGTAGCGAACAAATACGGAAGACGCGCCGCCAGATTGGCGTTGGATGTCGCGTCAGGGTCGTCATATTCGGCCGGGCTGTGCAGCGATTGCGCGCCGATAAAGGCAGCCAGGTCCGAATTCTTGCGGTGAATAAGCGGCATCATGCCATTGCGGGCAAGTTCCGCTTCACGGCGGTCAGAAATGGCGATCTCGGTCGGGCATTTCTGATCGACGCCGCCATCATCCGACGGGAAGGTGTGTGAGGGCAGATTTTCCACGGCACCGCCGCTTTCGATCCCCCGGATCCGCGAGCACCAGCCATATTCCTTGAAGGAACGGTTGATGTTGACGGCCATGCCGTAAGCGGCGTTGACCCAGCTGTATTTCTCCGAACCCGCGCCCTCGGTGTCTTCTTCAAAGGCAAAGGCTTCGACCGGGTCGGTCTTGGACCCATAGGGCAGACGGCCCAGAAAACGCGGCATCGCAAGGCCGACATATTTGCTGTCTTCGCTGTCGCGCAGCGACCGCCAAGAGGCATATTCCGGCGTCTGGAAGATCTTGGTCAGATCGCGCGGGTTGGCCAGTTCCGACCAGCTGTCCATCTGGAACAGGGTCGGGCTTGCCCCCGTAATCAGCGGAGCATGGGCTGCCGCCGCGATCTTGGACATTTCTGCCAGAAGTTCGACATCCGGCGGAGAATGGTCGAAATGATAATCCGCCACCAGCGTGCCATAGGGCTCCCCGCCGAACTGACCGAATTCCTCTTCATAGACCTTCTTGAAGATCGGAGACTGATCCCAAGCCGTGCCTTTGAACTTCTTGAGCGTCTTGGCCATTTCCTTCTTGGAAATAGACATCACGCGGATCTTCAGCATCTCGTCGGTTTCGGTGTTGTTCACCAGATAGTGCAGCCCGCGCCAGGCGCTTTCCAACTGCTGGAAATCGGCGTGGTGCATGACAAGATTGACCTGCTCGGTCAGTTTCTTGTCGATCTCGGCGATGATGCCTTCGATCGTGCGCAGCGCATCGTCAGAGACAAGCGCGGTGTTGACGAGCGCCTGTTCAGCAAGCGTCTTGACCGCCTGCTCAACCGCGGATTTCGCCTGATCGGATTTCGGCCGGAACTCTTTTTGCAGCAGATTCGAGAACTCGGAATTCCCAAAGGATTCTGCTGCTGCGCCGCCGGATGATTGGACTTCTGCTTCGGCCATGTCTTACCCCTTGTCCTCTTGATCCTTCTTGGGCGCGGGCGTTGCCGCAAGCGCCGAAAGAAGGGCCGGATCCTGAATAACGGTGGAAATCAGATTTTCTGCGCCGGCCTTGCCGTCCATGTAAGTCATCAGGTTCGACAACTGGGTCCGGGCCTCCAGCAGCTTGCGCAGCGGCTCAACCTTGGCGGCGATGGCGGCGGGGCTGAAGTCATCCATGCTCTCGAAGGTGATATCGACAGCCAGATTGCCTTCCCCCGTCAGCGTGTTGGGAACCGTGAAGGCCGCGCGCGGCTTCATGCTTTTCATGCGATCGTCGAAGTTGTCGACATCAATCTCAAGGAATTTGCGATCCGCGACGCCGGGCTGCGGCGCTTCGGACTTGCCGGACAGATCGGACATAACGCCCATCACGAAAGGAAGCTGAACTTTCTTTTCCGCACCGTAAAGTTCGACATCATATTCAATCTGAACCCGCGGCGCGCGGTTGCGCGCGATGAACTTCTGTGAACTGGCCATAATATGCTCCCTAAGTATTTATCTCTGTGTTTCATGAACAATGCCGCGCGAAAGGGGCCTCGGTCAATAATCGTCCTCATCCGGCAAGCCGCCAATCGTTCTGACATTCCCTCGGCCATCCGGGGCCATATCCTTGATGATGGCGTAAAAATCAGCGCCCACAAGGCGTTTTGCCCGTTCAAGCAGCATTGGAACAGGGCTCGAAGGCTCCGCCCGCTCATAATACGCGATTAGACAGTCAAGCGTATTGCGCACGTCCTGCTGGTTATTAATGGCGCCACCGCCACCGCCGCCTGACTTGACCGGGCCGCCGCCACCGCCCTGCGCAGCGTCGGCCGATTCGCCCTCATCCTCGGCGGCATCGGCATCACCTTCGCCAGCAACCCCGGCATTCTTAAACTTACTAATGATCTGCTTGAGGAGCTTTTCCAGCGCCCCCAGATCAGGCCCCATCGTCGGGATCTTGTCATCGAAGACCGCGTTGATCGCTTTGACATTCTCAAAACACGCCTCAACCGCCGCGCGCAGATCCGCCAGCTTCTCGGGGTCGGTATCCTGAAACGCGGCCGAGATCTGGCCCGAATCCGGGATATTATCCATACCCGCAGGGGCCGAGATTTCGCCCTCAGCGATCTGGAAATCGCGCAGACAGAAGCGCCCGAACGCCCGGCTTTCCGTCATCGGTGCCAGCTTTACCGCGCGCAAGATCGTGTCTGCATCAACCAGCGTACGCACGGCATTGACGCGCATCGTGGGATCATTGTCGTCATCTGCGTCCAGCTCGGGGTGGCAGGTGTCCCACCACTGCTCCAGACAGCCGCGCATGTATTCCGTGGCCTGCGCGAAACCGGGGAATCCCTTGGTCCGCAGCAGCGAATAGGCAATGAACGCCCCCGCCCGCAGATCATGGCTGCGCCCCATGACATCGATCGCATGCTCTATGACTTCGGCATGGTCCGGCTCTTCGGCGGCAATGATGCTATCACCGACCTGACGCTCTTCGCCCGGCTGCGCCGCCAGCTCCAGCGTGATGAAAGCGGGATCATATTCCAGATTCTCGCCGCTTGGCGCATCGTCACCATGACTTTGAAGAAGCGCACTTACATCCATCGGAAACTCACAAGTCTATTCAAAATAAAGGACAGGCGGAAAACCGCCCACGAGTCACGTTAGCAGAAGAAACCCTCTAATCCAGCTATTTTATCAACAATAACAATCTTAATTGGCCTCAACAGCCATAGCCTCAACACTATGACACACAATAGCGAAAGCTCAAGGGAAACCGTGGTCGCCAAGGATCGTTATAGAAGCACTCCCCAAGGGCTGCTCCAAAACCAAGGCAATCCTTGACCGAAACCTATAAATAACGTTCAATTCGGTAATTATTTTCCGATCCGATTTTCAGAACCGAGGCGCAGGATGAGCGAATTCGAACTCGAGCCGGCCGAACTTAAGAAACTGGTGAATATGGCCCGAACAAAGCCCTTGGGCTTTGCCTATTTTCCCGGCAAAGGGGAGGAAGGGCCGGTTTTCACCCTGCACCGCCGGAAAAAACCCGATGTTATGGGAAAGGCGTTGAAAAAGGAATCAGGCCAACCCAAGATCTCTTTCGGCACCATCCGGGTGGAAGGCAAAATCATGAGCCTGACTTGTGCGCGCGTCCTTCCGGGCATGGAAAAGAAGCTCAAGAAATTCCTCCGGTCACAGAAAGTGACCATTGATTTGAAATTATTGGATGAAAAGGGCAATGAACTGGCCGGCTGACGGCCCGCTCATCCCCCTGACCAAGACGGGAGTATCGCATGGCAGATTATGAAGCCACCGGCGAAGCGCTGCAAAAGCTTGTGCGGCTGGGCAAAAAGCAATCCATGCCTTTCGCATTCTGCCCCAGCAAGGGCGATGACGAATCCTTGTTTGCGACCCATCGCAAGCGCGCGCCAGATATCATCGCGAAAGCCGCCCGCAAGGCATCCGGCCAGACGAAAGTGTGTTTCGGCACCTTCACCGTGTCGGGCAAACTGATGACGCTGACGCTGATTCAGGAACTGCCCGCCATCGCCAAGAAGCTGAAAAAGCACCTGCGGCGGGAACGGCTCTCTTTGAACATCAAGATCCTTGACGCCTCCGGCAATGAACTGGAAGCCGATATCGAGGATCTGGGCGATGAGCCGGACACCGATGACAGCGATTTTGACGACGATTTCGACGATGACGATGACCGCGACGATTATGACGCCTCGCAAAGCGAGGATGAGCCCTCCGAACGCGTCGTCGCCAGCGAAGATACCTCTTTGTCGGAGGAAGACACCCCCGACGACGCCGAGACAGAGCCCGCCGATGCCTCTGCCCTTTTGGCCCGGATCGCGGCGCTTGAACCCAAGCTCTCAGACCTTCCCGAACCTGCGCGCGGCAAGCTGCAACAAGCCCTCGCCAGCGTCACCGCCCTGATCGATGCGGGCAGCTTGCCGCGCGCCGCCGCCAGCCTTGACGCGGTGGAACAGGCCTTCGCGCGCGTGGCCCCCGCCCCTGCGCCGCCCGCCGATGACCCGGCGCTGCAACTGGCGCAACGCCTGACCCAGATGCAGGCCGACTTGCAGGCCATCGGAGAGCCTGCCCTTGGCAAGCTCAGCGGCGCGCTTGCAACCATCGCGGGCCAGATCAAGGCCGGGGATCTGCACCTCGCCTCCGCCACGATGGATAAGATCGCCCCCGCGCTGAACACCTTCAAGGCCGCCGCCGCCCGCAAAGCCGCAGAGGCACAGCCCACCCCAGAGGCTGACACCGAAGCCAAGGCCGAAGCCCCCCCCCTCACCCCCGAAGAACAGGCCGCCGAAGATGACAAGATGGCGGGCCGCTGGGAAAGCGTCTCGGCCAAGCT
>JAQWYA010000096.1 GCA_029254215.1 Pseudorhodobacter sp.
ACATGGGCCATGTCGGCACCCATGGCACGCAGATGATGTACCGAACCTCGACCGTGCAGGTGAACCTCGATTTCGCCTCCGAGGCCGATATGGTCTTGAAAATGCGCACGGCCATTGCCTTGCAGCCGGTGGCGACGGCGCTGTTCGCCTCCTCTCCGTTCTTTGAGGGGCAGCCAAACGGCCATAAAAGCTGGCGCAGCCGGATCTGGCGGGGCCTTGATGGCAGCCGCACCGGGATGCTGCCCTTCGTGTTCGAAGAGGGGATGGGCTTTCAGCGCTATGTCGATTGGGTGCTCGATGTGCCGATGTATTTCGTCTATCGCGATGGCAAATACATCAACGCTTTGGGCCAGTCCTTCCGCGCCTTCCTGAAGGGCGAATTGCCGGCCCTTCCGGGCGAAAAGCCCACGCTGTCCGATTGGGCTGACCATATGACCACTGTCTTCCCCGAAGCCCGCGCCAAGAAATACATCGAGATGCGCGGCGCCGATATGGGCAGCCGCGATTACACCGTCGCCCTGCCGGCCTTCTGGGTCGGGCTGATGTATGACTCCGACGCCCTGAACGCCGCTTGGGATCTGGTCAAAGGCTTTGACGCAGAAACGCGCGAAGATCTTCGGGTTGCGGCCTCCGTCTCGGGGCTTGCCGCCGAGGCGGGCGGCGTCAAGATGATGGATCTGGCCCGCGCGGCGCTGGGCCTTTCGCATGCTGGGCTGGTTGCGCGCGGCTTGGGCGAAGAGGCCTATCTAGCCCCCTTGGCCGATAGCCTGAAATCGGGCCCCTCGCAGGCCGACCGCTATCTTGCGCTTTATCATTCCGACTGGGGCGGGGATCTTACGCCGATCTACACGGCGGCGCGGCTCTGACCCCTCAGGCCTTGCGCCGCATCCGTCGCAGATGGGCGCGGTAAATCACCGGGGCCAGCACATAATCATAGCTGGCCGCCGCAAAATGGCGCAGACCCGGCAGGCCCACCAGACGCGCCAGCCAGCGATAGCGCGGCATTTCGCGCCAAAGCGCCAGAAACGCCGGGATTCCCGATAAAAGCTGCCCATCCGCCAGAACATGCAGCCGCCGCGCCGCCTGATCTTCGGTCAGACCCCAGCGACAGGCCGCCTCCAACCCGTCAAACCGGATCGGCAGCGCCGCCCCCTTGGCATAGGTTTTGTAATGGCCGATTTCCCAGTTGCAGACCGGGCAATCGGCATTGAACAGGACAGAGGTGTCAGCGGGCTTTTCCATGCCCCAAAGATAGCAGACCCGCGCCGTTCCGCCAGCCGCTGCGACACTCTGCCCGCGTCAAAGGTCTTTATGCGCGCCGTCGCACAAAGGGGCCTTGGCGCTTTGCTTGCAGCCACAGAAAAACACTTTCTTGCTGGTCTCCGCGGTCCATTTCTGCGGGCTAATTCCGGTATCTTTATGCGAGCCATCGCAGAAGGGCTGCTTTGCGGATTTCCCGCAGGCGCACCAGAAATAGGTCTTTCCGGCCTCGACTTCTACCGGGAAGGGGGCTTTTTGCGCGATGATCGGCGTGTCTGACATGGTCTGTCCTTAAGGTTGCAACATGCCTTGATATGATGCGCAGCCCCCGTCCGGCAAGGCAAGCGTTCACGCAAAAAGGCGGGCCAGTCGCGGCCCGCCTTTCTTAAGTGTCCAGCCCTTGGGGCCTGTCAGCGGGTGCTGCAGGTCTTGACCCCGATGATCGAATACATCGGGCAATTGCCCACCACCGCCGTCAGCGTGAAAATCCCGGCCACGGCCAAAGCCAGCCAATGCCACAGACCCGCCGAGGCAAAGCCCGTCCCGAAGGCCAGAAAGACCAGCCCCAGCGCCACGATGATCCGGGCCGCGCGATCTACCGTTCCCATATTCTTCTTCATTTCAAACTCCTCTGCGTTAAACTGTTCCCAGTCTACACAATGGCTGCGGAAGGCTCGGTGACTTGGTCACCAAACCCCGCAGAAATCGTCACGGATGCCCTGCCGCCCGCACCATCTGCGCCAGCGCATCGCTGTGAACCAGCCGCACTTCGCCGCGCGATTGCTCCACCCAGCCGCGCCGCTGAAATTCCGACAAGGTGCGCGAGATAACCTCGCGCGCGGTGCCCAACTCGCTGGCCAGTACCTGATGCGTGGCCCGCACAACCCCCGCCCTATCCGCAAGCTCCAGCAGCCGACCGGCAAGGCGCACATCCATCCGCTGAAAGACAATATCGTCAATCAGCGCAAAAAGATCGGTGATCCGCTGCGAATAGGCCTGAAACACAAAGCGACGAAACACCGGGGATCGTCCGGCCAAAGCGTCAAAGGTCGCGCGGGGAATGGCCACGGCCCGCACGTCTGTCTCCGCGATCCCATCGGCAGAATAATCCTCATCCGCCAGCAAACAGGCGGTTGTCAGAACGCAGCTTTCCCCGGCATGGACGCGGTACAAGAACACCTCCCGCCCGGTGTCAGAGCGGTGCTGAACCCGCACGGTGCCCTCCAGCAGCAAAAGCAGGTTATCCGCCGATTGGCCGGGCGCAAAGATCAGCGTCCCGGCCGGAACCGAGACGATTTTGCTGCCTTCCGTCAATTCGGCCTTCACCTCGGGCGGCAGGGCCTGCAAGCCTGCGAATTTATCAAGCCATTGGCTGGGTTGCGTCATCTTGCCCGTCCTTTCCGCAAGCGGCGTCGCCGCCATGGTCCCGCTCCCCGGCCATGCGCGGCACCGGGGGGCGGGGAAGTCTTGTCAGGCCATCCGCGCCGCCTGTTCGGGGGCGGCCCGGAAATGACGCCGGTTCAGGACCAGCATCAGAAGGATCATCCCCAATTGCAAGCCGATTGCGAGCGCGCTCAGCGACCAATAGGCCAGCCCGAACTTGGCGATCAACCCGGCCCCGACCAGCCCTTTGTTAATCCAGAAATGCAGCATGACCGACAGCGCCACACCGGGGCAAATCAGCGCATAGCTGCCCACCGACACCTCAGACCCGGTGACAAAGTGGCGCAGATAACCCGTTGCGCGTAGCACCGTCAGCCCGAACAGGCCAAAGCCCAGCTCCACCGCCAAGATCCGGCTCAGCAGCACCAGCATATCGCCCGAGGTGCCATGGCTGCCGAAATGCACGCCCAGCCCGTGGTTCTG
>JAQWYA010000126.1 GCA_029254215.1 Pseudorhodobacter sp.
TTCGGCGTCACCGCAGTATCGGGCTTGCGATCTTGCAAGGGGTCGGAGGCATGGGGTTCGGGTCTTGTCGGCGTCACGGGAGGGTGCGCATCCGCGGCCCCGGCGTTGGCTGTCTCGGAGGTCGTCTGGTCGGCAGACCCTTCGCCCTGCCGTTCCGTCTGGGAAACGGGTTGAGCGGAGGCCATGGTCGCAGGCTCGGCGGGTTTGCTCGCCTCAGTCTCAGCGGATTTCTGCGGCGCATCGGCCTTGGCCTTGGTGCGCTTTTGCCCCGGCGCGAAACTGGCGGCCTTGCGGTCGATCTCGTCCTCATCGAGGAAGGCGAAGGCAACGGGCGAAATCGCTTGGGCCAGTTCTTCGGCGGGAATGCGCAGGATCAGCTCATCCACGGTTTCCGCCGTCACCACCCCGGACACTTCCTGCCACAAAACGGCCTCTACCTTGTATTTGCCGCAGATGCTTTCCACGATCCGCGCGCAAAGCGACGAATGATGCAGCGCCTGATTGCTGTCGAAATGCACCCCCGGAGGGCCGCCAACGGTGACGGTCAGGCAGGCCATCCGTTCCGGACCACAGACAGGCAAATCATCTGCCGAGGCCACAGCCATGACGATCCGGATGTCTTCAAGGTCGAAGATCGCGATGTCTTCATGATCCCAGCGCAGATCAAAATTGGACGGCCCCTTGCGGCACAGGGTGCGGTTCATTTCCCCGACGATATCCGCAAAGGGAATCAAGGCTGATTCCTGATAAAGGATTTGTGCGGCAAGACTTTTTTCTAGGGCCGACATGCTGACCTCCTGATTTCGATGAGATCAACTTAGAGGTGAATTGTAGCGAGATTGTGATCGCAGTAAGGCGTTGTTAACTAACTTGTCGGAATTTTAAGGGCAAATTTGCCCGAATTAGACGCGCTGGAATGAACAAAGGCCGCCCGGTTTGGGCGGCCTTTGTCATGGCATCAGAATTGAAGTGACGTAACGTCAGATCAACTCAGCAAGAGTAGTACATCTGATACTCGATCGGGTGGGGCGTATGCTCGTAGGCATAAACTTCCTGCCACTTGAGCGCCATGTAGCCTTCCAGCTGGTCTTTGGTGAAGACGTCGCCAGCGAGCAGGAACTCGTGATCCTTCTCCAGCTCTTCCAGCGCTTCGCGCAAGCTACCGCAGACGGTCGGGATCGCTGCGAGTTCTTCCGGAGGAAGGTCGTAGAGGTCCTTGTCAGAGGCCGGGCCCGGATCGATCTTGTTCTTGATCCCGTCAAGGCCAGCCATCAGCAGGGCAGCAAAGGCCAGATAGGGGTTCGCGGACGGATCGGGGAAACGGGCTTCAACGCGCTTGGCTTTGGGCGATTCCGAGAACGGGATGCGGATACAGCCCGAACGGTTGGAGGCCGAATAGGCGCGCAGAACCGGGGCTTCAAACCCGGGGATCAGACGCTTGTAGGAGTTGGTGCCCGGGTTGGTGATCGCGTTCAGCGCTTTTGCGTGCTTCAGGATCCCGCCGATGTACCACAGGGCTTCCTGGCTCAGGTCAGCATATTTGTCGCCTGCGAAAAGCGGCTTGCCGTCTTTCCAGATCGACATGTTGACGTGCATCCCGGTGCCGTTGTCGCCTTTGATCGGCTTCGGCATGAAGGTTGCGGTCTTGCCATAGGCATGGGCCACGTTGTGCACGACGTATTTGTACTTCTGGATCTCGTCAGCCTGCGTGGTGACGGTCCCGAAGATCAGGCCGAGTTCGTGCTGGCAGGAGGCAACCTCGTGGTGGTGCTTGTCCACCTTCATGCCCATGCGCTTCATGGTCGAGAGCATCTCGCCGCGCAGGTCTTGTGCGTCGTCGATCGGGTTCACGGGGAAATAGCCGCCCTTGACGCCCGGACGATGGCCGGTGTTGCCGCCTTCGTAAACGGTGTCGGTGTTCCAGGCGCCGTCGATGGCGTCAACCTGATAGGACACTTTGTTCATGGAAACCTGGAAGCGCACGTCATCAAAGATGAAGAATTCAGCTTCCGGGCCCATATAGGCGGTGTCGCCGATGCCCGAGGATTTCAGATAGGCTTCTGCCTTCAGCGCGGTGCCGCGCGGGTCGCGGGCATAGGGCTCTCCGGTGTCGGGCTCGACCACGTTGCAATGCACGCACATGGTTTTTTCGGCATAGAAGGGGTCGATGTAGACGGAGCCCGCATCGGGGATCAGTTTCATGTCGGACTGGTCGATGGACTTCCAGCCTGCGATGGACGAGCCATCGAACATGAAGCCTTCTTCAAAGAAGTCTTCGTCTACCAGATCGGCAATCAGCGTCACGTGCTGCAATTTGCCTTTAGGATCGGTGAAGCGAACATCGACGTATTCGACCTCTTCGTCCTTCATCAGTTTCAGGGCGTCTTTCACCTGGCTCATACGGAATATTCCTTCTGCTGGAGCATCTGCGGCCCCTCCCGTCATGCGGGCGGGCGTTCTTTAGATCGCGTCTTCGCCGGTTTCCCCGGTGCGGATGCGAATGGCTTGTTCGATGGGCGATACGAAAATCTTGCCATCGCCGATCTTGTCGGTGCGGGCGGCAGAGATGATCGCGGCAATCGCGGCCTCGACCATGTCATCGGCCAGAATGACCTCGATTTTGACCTTTGGCAGGAAGTCCACGACATATTCAGCGCCGCGGTACAGTTCCGTATGGCCTTTCTGACGTCCGAAGCCTTTGACCTCGGTCACCGAAAGACCTTGGATGCCCGCCTCTTGAAGCGCTTCTTTCACTTCATCAAGTTTGAATGGCTTGATGATCGCCTCAATCTTTTTCATGGGCCGACTCCCCCCTCGACAGTTTGATCTCCCCGGTTCTCACCACTTTCCATCGGGACGAACAATTGGCTAGGCTTTGCGCTTGGGTCGGAGCGGGTGTGAATCTCTGGCTGCGCACAAAATTTGTGCAAACTGATCTTTTGTTGGGCGGTTTGAGAATTTTATGGATGTGGGAATGCGCGAAGTTTTGACAGCTGCACAAATGCGCGCCGTTGAGGCCGCAGCGATGCGCCTTGGCACGGTCACCGGCTTGGAGCTGATGGAGCGTGCGGGCGAGGGCGTGCTGGCGGCGGTGCAGGCGGCTTGGCCCGCGCTGGACGGGGCGGGGCGGGGCGCGCTTGTGCTTTGCGGGCCGGGCAACAACGGCGGCGATGGTTTTGTGATCGCGCGATTGCTGGCGGATCGGGGCTGGCGGGTCGATGTGGTGTTGATGCCGCCCGCAGGCCAGATGCCCGCCGATGCGCAGGCCAACCGGGCGCTGTGGGAAAGCCGGGGGGCTGTTCTTGGGGTGACGGATTTGGCGGCGGGCTGGGGCGGCGCGGCACCGGATCTGATCGTCGATGCGCTGTTTGGTACCGGGATCACCCGCCCGCTGTCTGAGGCGGCGCAGGCTGCTTTGGCGGGGTTGGACCGGCTGCGAGACGGCGGGCGCTGCAAGGTGGTGGCGGTGGATCTGCCCTCGGGGCTTTGCGCCGACAGCGGCCATGATTTCGGCGCAAGGCTTCCTGCGGATCTGACCGTCACCTTTCACCGGCCCAAGCCCGGCCATTACCTTGACCGCGGCCCCGCGATTTGTGGTCAGCTTGTGGTGGCGGATATCGGGCTGACCCAAGCGCCCCCGCCCGGTTGTGGCGCTGTCATGCAACTTTCCCATCCCGACCCGGCGGGTCTGACCAAGGCGCGCCGTCACAAATATGACTACGGTCATGCGCTGATCCTTGGGGGCGGCGCGGGGCAGGGCGGAGCGGCGCGGCTTGCGGCGCGGGGCGCGTTGCGGATCGGGGCGGGGCTTGTGACGCTGGGCGCACCGCCCGAAGCGATGGCCGAGAATGCCACACGTCTGGATGCTGTGATGCTGACTCCGCTGGACGGGCCGAGCGCGCTGATCCGGGCGCTCGCTGATTCTCGGATCACGGCGGTTTGTGCCGGGCCGGGCTGGGGTGTGGCGCGGGCTGCGTCCTTTCTGCCTGCGCTGCTGGAGGCGTCGTCCAATCGCGCCTTGGTTCTGGACGCGGATGCGTTGACGGCCCTCGGCACCTGCCCAGCCTTGATGCAGCACCTGCCAGAGGCCTGCGTTCTGACGCCCCATTGGGGGGAGTTTGCGCGGCTCTTTCCCGATCTTGCGGCGCGGGCGGGCGGGTCTGCCCCCATCACCCCGCTGTGGCAGATCGTATCGGAGGCCGCGGCGCGGGCAGGCTGCACGGTGCTTTTGAAGGGGGCGGCCACTTTGGTGGCAGGGCCTTCGGGTGATCTGGGGTTGAACGCCGCCCTTTACGACCGCGCGGCCCCCTGGCTTGCCACGGCAGGTTCGGGCGATGTTTTGGCGGGGCTGATCTGCGGGCTGCTTGCGCGCGGCATCCCCCCGCAGGAGGCCGCGCTGACGGGGGCTTGGCTGCATGTGGAGGCGGCGCGCGCCTTTGGCCCCGGCCTGATTGCCGAGGATCTGCCCGAAACCCTGCCGCAAGTTCTGCGCGCCCTGAAGGTTTGACGCCGCAATTTTCGTCGTTTTGAGCGTGGATTTACAGGCGCAATCCCCCGGCATGGTCGATTTGCCCCCAAACTTGCCGAACAGATGCACAAGAGGCTTGTTTTTCCTCTCGCATCCCTGACGCGGCTTTGTTAGAAGGGCGCGGATTTTCAGGGCGCAGGGCCGCAGGTTTGCGGATGCTGCGTTTTGGGGGGATGCGGGTGTGGCGAAATTGGCAGACGCACCAGATTTAGGTTCTGGCGCCGCAAGGCGTGGGGGTTCAAGTCCCTCCACCCGCACCAGGTAATTGAGAAGGACGATAGAATGCAGGTCACTGAGACCCTCAACGACGGAATGAAGCGGGCCTACACCATCACGGTGACTGCGGCCGAGCTGGAAGAAAAAGTAAAAGCCAAATTGATCGAGGCACAGCCCGAGGTCGAGATGAAAGGCTTCCGCAAGGGCAAGGTTCCGCTCGCCATGCTGCGCAAGCAATTCGGCCAGCGCATCATGGGTGATGCGATGCAGGAAGCCATTGATGGCGCCATGCAGGACCATTTCAAAGCATCGGGCGACCGCCCCGCGATGCAGCCCGACGTCAAGATGGTTGATGGGGAACAGTGGAAAGAAGGTCAGGACGTGGTCGTCTCGATGACCTATGAGGCCCTGCCGAACATCCCGGATTTCGACGCCTCCACCATCACGCTGGAGCGTCTGGTCGTGAAGGCCGAAGACGAGGCCGTGACCGAAGCGCTGAACAATCTGGCAGCCTCTGCCCAGAACTTCGAAGATCGCCGCAAGGGATCGAAAGCCAAGGACGGTGATCAGGTTGTGATCGACTTCAAAGGCTCCGTCGATGGCGAGCTGTTTGAAGGCGGCACCGCCGAAGATTACCCGCTGGTTCTCGGCTCCAATTCCTTCATTCCGGGCTTTGAGGCCCAGCTTGTGGGCGCGAAAGCCGATGACGAAGTGACCGTCAACGTTGATTTCCCGGCCGAATACGGCGCGGCGAACCTCGCTGGCAAAGCCGCCGTGTTCGAGTGCAAGGTCAAGGCCGTGAAGGCCCCGAAGCCTGCCGAAGTCGATGACGAACTGGCCAAGAAATACGGTGCCGAAGATCTGGCAGCGCTGAAGGGCCAGATCGCTGAGCGTCTGGAAGCAGAATATGCGGGCGCATCGCGCGCGATCCTGAAGCGCTCGCTGCTGGATCAACTGGATGCGATGGTCAAGTTTGATCTGCCGCCGACGCTGGTTGAAGCCGAAGCGGGCCAGATCGCACACCAGCTGTGGCACGAAGAAAACCCGGATGTGCATGGCCATGACCACCCGGAAATCGAAACCACGGATGAGCATAAGTCCCTGGCAGAGCGTCGCGTCCGTCTGGGTCTGTTGCTGGCGGATGTTGGCAGCAAGGGCTCCATCTCGGTCACCGATCAGGAGATGACGCAGGCTGTCATGCAGCAGGCACGTCAGTATCCGGGCCAAGAGCGTCAGTTCTTCGAATTCGTGCAGAAGAACCCGCAGATGCAGCAGCAGCTTCGCGCGCCGATCTTTGAAGACAAGGTTGTCGATAGCATCGTGGCTTTGGCCAAGGTCTCGGACAAAGAGATCAGCAAGGAAGAGCTTCAGAAAGCCATCGAGGCGCTTGACGAGGTTTGATCTGATCCCGGATCAGGATTTGGGGCCGTCCTTCGGGGCGGCCCTTTGCTTTTGGGGGCCGTGTGCGCCCTGTATGACAAGACGAGCGTGACAAGGCGGGGGCGCAGCCCTTCGCTGCCCCGCAACCGACCAAGGAGATGACGGATGAGTGACTTTCTGCCCGGCGTGCCTGCCGATCTGGTGACCGCCTGCCTAAGCCGCGCCCCCGGAAATGAGATCAGGTCGGGCAAGTTTTCCAGCCCCGAATCGTCCTCGGCGCTGGCGGCAAATGGCTTTGGCTGGTTCATGGAGCGGGCGGGCAAGCTGCCACCCTTGCCCGGTCTTGCCGGATGGCCCGCCAAACGGGTGGAGGTCGAGGCCGAGATGCGCTTTCCCTGGGCGGGCGGGCGGCACCCTTGGCTGGATGCGGTGATTGAAACCTCCTCCAGCCTGATCGGCATTGAAAGCAAACGTTATGAGCCGTTTCGCCCGGCCAAGACCAACAGCTTCGCCGATGGATTTGATCGGCCCGTCTGGGGCGATCAGATGGAGCGTTACAGCAGCCTGCGCCGCACGCTGGTGAATGGGGCAAAGCGCTTTGATGCGCTTGACGCGGTGGAGTTGATCAAGAATGCCTATGGGCTGCGGACGCAGGCTAAGGCTTTGGGCAAGCGCCCGGTGCTGATCTATCTTTATGCCGAGCCGTCGCACTGGGCCAATGCCCGCGCCGTTGACCCCGATCGCATCGCGCTCCATCAGGCCGATATTGCGCGCTTCGCGGGTATTGTTGAGGGCGATGAGGTCAGTTTTGGTGCGGTGACCTGGGCTGACCTGCTGAAAATCTGGGCCGCCTCGGCGGGCAGCGCGCCCCATGCCGCCCGGATGCAAGAGCGATTCGCCCCACTATAGCTGCCGGACGCCCCATGCGCCTTTGGCCCGGTTTCGGGACGCGGATCATGGGCGCGGGCAGGCGCTGATCCGTGGGGGCTTTCCCTGGCGGAAATGGTCTGCCCTGAGGGCTGTAAAGCTGCTGGACGCCTTTATTTTTCGCCCCTGCGAAAGCTCTCTTGAAACCCCTGCGCGGCACAGCCACTTACCCTGAGCCGTGGCTTTGGTCTGCCGGTCTGAACCAGTGGCGGCAAGATCTCGGGAGTGCGTTTGTGGAATATCTAATGGTCGCTGGGGGCTTTCTGGGCCTTCTTCTGGGCGGCAACTGGTTGGTAGATGGCGCGGTAGCGCTGGCGCTGAGGCTGAGCATTTCTCCGATGATCATCGGGCTGACGCTGGTGGGTTTTGGCACCTCGATGCCCGAATTGGTGACCTCTGTGCAGGCGGCGCTGATCGGGTCGCCGGGCATTGCGGTAGGCAATGTGGTGGGCAGCAATATCGCCAATATCCTGTTGATCCTTGGGATGGCGGCGCTGATTGCACCGATTGCCGTGGATCGCGGAACGCTGCGGCGGGACGGGATGGTGATGGTTCTCGTCTCGGTTCTATGCGTGTCGATTGTGCTTTATGGCACTTTGGGGCGCGTCGCCGGGGGCATCCTGCTGGGCGGGCTGGCGCTGTATCTGTTGGTGACGATTCGTCTGGCGCGGGCCGGGCAGATTGAGGCAGGGCCGATCGAGGCGGTGCAAATGCCCGCTTGGCGCGCGGGCCTGACCTTGGTGGGCGGGCTTGTCGTCACCATCGTGGCCGCCAAGTTTCTGGTGCAGGGCGCGGTCGCCCTTGCGGCGGACTGGGGCATGTCCGAGGCTGTGATCGGGCTGACGGTGGTGGCTGTGGGCACGTCCTTGCCCGAGTTGGTCACCTCGGTCGTCGCTGCGCGTAAGGGGCAAAGCGATCTGGCGGTCGGCAATGTGATTGGCAGCAACATCTTCAACATTCTGGGAATTCTGGGGGTGACCGCAGTGGTGCAGCCTTTGGCGGTGCCAAAAAGCATCATGGTTCTGGATATCTGGGTGATGCTGGGGGCGGCGCTGGCGCTGATCGTGCTTTCGATGCGCAAATGGCGGCTTGGCCGGGTTGAGGGCGGGCTGCTGGCGGCAAGCTATGCCGGATATGTGACCTATCTGGTGACGGGACTTTGACGTAGGCCCAAGGGGCGCAGGGCAACAAGCCCTGCGCTGCCTGACACCCACCCTATGCCCATGAAGAAACGCGCGAGGTTGCCCCCGCGCGTTTTTCCTGTCTGCGATCCGCTTGGGATCAGAGATCTTCGCCGTCCTGAGCTGCGCCCATTTCGTCGAACATTTCGGCCACTTCGAAATCGGCCGCGGCTTCGGCTTCGGCAGCAAGTTCCTGAATGGACTTGCCAGCGGCCTGCAGCTCTGCCTCTTCGGCGGAGCGGGCGACGTTGATCGTGATCTTGGCCGTCACTTCCGGGTGCAGCACGACCGAAACGGTGTGCAGGCCCAGATCCTTGATCGGACGATCCAGCGTGACCTGACCACGGTCTACGGTGTAGCCAGCGGCGGTTGCTGCATCGGCGGCATCACGGGTGGTGACGGAGCCGTAAAGCGCACCCGCGTCGGAGGCCGAGCGGATGATCACAAAGACCTGACCGTCGAGCTTGGCTGCAACGGCATCGGCCTCTTTTTTGGTTTCGAGGTTATCGGCTTCCAGCTGGGCCTTGCGGGCTTCGAAGGAGGCGATGTTGGACTGGTTGGCGCGCAATGCCTTGCCCTGGGGCAGAAGGAAGTTGCGGGCATAGCCGTCCTTTACAGAAACGACATCGCCCATCTGGCCAAGCTTGGCCACGCGCTGAAGAAGGATCACTTGCATATCTGGTGCTCCTTATTTCACAGCGTAGGGCAGCAGGGCGAGGAAGCGGGCGCGCTTGATCGCACGGGCCAGTTCACGCTGCTTTTTTGCCGAGACGGCGGTGATGCGGGACGGAACGATCTTGCCGCGCTCAGAGATGTAGCGCTGGAGAAGACGTGTGTCCTTGTAGTCGATCGCCGGTGCATTGTCGCCCGAGAAGGGGCAGACCTTGCGGCGGCGGAAAAACGGTTTATTCGCCATTTGAATGGTCCTTTCCTATCTGGGGATCAACGACGACGGTCGCCGCCGAAGCCGCCACGGTCACCACCGCGGTCGCCGCGGTCACCACGGTCGGGGCGGTCGCCACGGTCGTCACGCTTTTGCATCTGCACGGACGGGCCGTCGGTGTGCTCTTCAACCTTGATGGTCAGAACGCGCATCACGTCGTCATGCAGGCGCATCAGGCGTTCCATTTCCTGAACGGCCGAAGACGGTGCATCGGTTTTCAGGAAGGCATAGTGGCCCTTGCGGTTCTTGTTGATCTTGTAGGCCATCGTCTTGACGCCCCAGTACTCATGTTCAACGACTTTGCCGCCGTTGTCGGTGAGGACTGTGGAGAAATGTTCGATAAGACCTTCGGCTTGCGTGTTGGAAAGATCCTGACGCGCGATCATGACATGCTCATAAAGCGGCATGCTGTCTCCGTTCATATCTGGGTGCATTTCATAGGTCCGGACATATCCTGCCGCTGCCCGACCACGAGAGGCTGCACCGGTTCAAACTAGATGCGGCAGGATTGGGGGGGAATAGCGGCCTCTGCCCCATGTTGCAAGGGAAAAAGCCGCTGCATCGGGGCCGATCTTGGGCTGCGAAGCTGCGGGCGCGGGCCTGTGGCGGAATGGCCTTTGCCTCGGGATGTGTCTCAGGATTTGCCCAAGCGCAGAAGGGCCACGCCAAAGAGCGTGATGGCCGTTGCCAGAACCTTGCCCAAGGACAGCTTTTCACGCAGGAAAAACACGCCGATCAGCAGCGCGAAGATAATCGACGTCTCACGCAGGGCCGTCACCAGCGCAATGGGGGCCTGTGTGAAGGACCAGATCACCAGCGCATAGGCGATGAAACTGGCACTGCCGCCGATCAGGAAAACGCGCTTGCCATCGCGGGGCAGGGCGCGCAGATGGGCGGGGCTTTTGATGGCCAGATAGGCCACGACCAAGACCGCATTGCCCAAAGCAAGCCAGCCGTAAAAGCCGAAAGCCGTCCCCGCCGCCCGTGCGCCCAGCCCGTCCACCAGCGAATAGGCCGCGATGAAGCCACCCGTTACCAAGGCCAGTCGCGCCGCCTGAGGGTTGCGCTGCCCATCGCCGCGCCGGGTGACCGAGATCGACAGGATCCCAATGCCGATCACTAGAACCGCCAGCCATTCAACGGGTTGCAGCGTCACGCCCAGAAACAGAAAAGAGACACCCGCCACCAGCATCGGCGCCGAGCCCCGCGCGATCGGGTAGATCTGGGTCAGATCCCCGACCTGATAGGCATACATCAAGAAGGTTTGATAGCCGAAATGCAGCGCGATCCCGGCCAGCAGATAGGGCAGGCTTTCCGGCGCTGGCATCGGTGAGAAGACCACGCCCACAAGCGCAAGGGGCACATGGCCCAGCATCACGGCGGCCATGCTCAGTTGTTTGTCAGACCCGCCTTTGACAATGGCGTTCCAGACAGCATGCAGCACCGCCGCCGCCAGAACGGCACAAAACACAGCCAAGCTCATTGGGGGGTGACCCTCTTTTCCGGCCCTGCGGTTGGGGGCGATGGTGCCTCCGCCCGGACAGGGCTGCGTGGAGGCTGACCCTAGCAGCAAACGTGGCCGAGGCAATCAAATCCCGCCAAGTCAAAGGGCTGGCATGGCCTTTGGCGGGCCGTGAGGTCTGTGCATTTGCGATCAGAACCTGTTTGAAACTGCCCAATTGCTGTGTCGGGGGGCGGGTTCTATCTCCATTCCAGACAATCGCTTCACCCCATAACAGGAGTTTTCGATGAAATCCGTGATCACCGCCGCCGCTCTTGGCACTGCCCTTGGTTTTGCCTCCGTCGCCCCGGCCTTCGCCGAGGCAGAAGCCTATGTGCTGGATTCCAGCCATAGCCAAATCATCTTTTCGTACAACCACTTGGGTTATTCCACGGGCTACGGAATGTTCTCGGGCTTTGCCGGTGAGATCCAGTTTGATCAGGCCGATCCCGCACAATCTTCAGTTTCGGTCTCGTTTCCGGTGATGTCGATGCTGACCGGCTGGGAGGCCCGCTTTGGCCATTTCATGAGCCCCGATTTCTTTGATGCCAAAGAAGATGAGATGGTGCGCTTCACCTCCACCTCGATCGAAGTGACGGGTGAGACGACCGCCAAGATCACCGGCGATCTGGAGCTGAACGGCGTGACCAAATCGGTGGTTTTGGATGCAAAGCTGAACCAAGTGGCCGATCACCCGATGGAGGGCAAGCCTTGGGCCGGGTTTGACGCGACGGTTGAGCTGCTGCGCTCTGATTTCGGCTTGGGGGCCTTTGCGCCCTTCGTTTCGGATGAGGTGCAGGTGCAGATCTCAATCGAGGCGATGAAGGCCGACTGAGCCAGACCAAAGGGCGTCGCGCCCGGCGGTCAAGACCAGCTTAAAACAAAGAAAGCCGCCCGAGGATTGCTCGGGCGGCTTTTTTTGCAGCGCGATTGCGGTGCAGCCGCGCTAGTTTGCGCGGCGCGTGGCGGTCAGGGTGACGCGGATCGTCACGTCGGTGCCCACAGTCGCGGCATCCGGATAGGCGGCGCCGATCCCGAAGTCGCGGCGGTCAAGGCGGGTCTCGCCCGTCATTTGCGCGCGATCCCCGTCAATCGTCAGGGTGAAGGGCAGCGCCACGGGCAACGTGATGCCGCGCAGGCTAAGGGTTCCTTGCGCCAGATACGCCTCGCCATCGGGCAGGATCTGCGCCTCGAACAGCGCGGTCGCATGGGTCGCGGTATCCAGAAAATCCGCGCCTTGCGCTTGGGCGGTGACCGAACCCAGCGTGAGGCTTGTGGTGTCGATCCGCACGGTGACAGCGCCGTTGATCCCGTCAACCGGGGTTTCGTCAAAGCGGATCTCTGCGTCAAAGCGGTCAAACTGGCCGCTGACGGCATTGCCCAACTGCGTGACCGAGAGAGACAACGTGCCCGCCTCAACCTGCCAGTTCCCCTGTGTTTCGCTGGCCGGGGCTGTTGTCTGAACCGCCGTTTCGGTGGCGGTTTGAGGCGCGGGCGTCAGTGCAAGCGCCAGCACCGTGCCTGCCGCATAGATCCCAAGTGCGGCGATGGCGGGAAGGCGCGTGCCGGGGTTGCGCGCCGTCGTGGCGGGGCCAGCAGCCGTTCCGCGCAGCATCCGGGCAAGGGTTGCATCCTTGTCAAACAGGCTGTGCTTCAACGCGCCAAGGATATGGGCAAGAATCGTGACCACCAGCAGTTTGGTAAACACCCAATGCATCGCTGCGGCGGTTGCGGCCCAGATTTCGGATTGTGGCACGAAGGGCAGGCTTTGCCCGAAGGGCCACAGGATCGGCGCAAAGCCGGTAGTTGCGGCATGATGGACCCAGCCCGAAAGGGGCACGGCCACCAGCGAGACGTATAAAAGCCAATGCGCCACGGCTGCGGCCATCGTCTCGGCCTTGCGGTCGGGGTGCAGCGGGGCGGGATGGGCGCGTTGCCCCAAGGCCCAGAGGATGCGCAGGATTCCCACAAGCAAGGCGGCCACGCCCAGCGTCTTGTGATAGGAAAAAAGCTGCGCCTTGGTGGCCAGCGCTTCGGAGCTGTCATAGGCCATGTCATTCGCGATGACCCCCAAGGGGATCGCGGTCAGGATCAAAAGGGCTGTCAGCCAGTGAAAGAACCGGGTCACGCTGCCATAGGTTGCAGGGGTGTTGGAATAGGGCATGGGGTCTCCGCAATTTGCATTTGGCGGCAAGGGTATCAGGGGCTGTTGCGGGGCGATAGGCACCGGCGCGCACAGCGCTTGTGCAAGGATGGGGTGGTTCGCGCTTTCGCCTGCGGTGGCCGGCCGGCGCGCATCCGGTTGGCGAAGGCGGCTGTTTGGCAAATGCCCTTGGGTCTTCGGAAAGATTGCGCCTTTTGGGGGGCTGCGCTATGCCAAAGGCGGATCAGATCGGAGGACCCATGAGCAGAGCATTCGTATTTCCCGGACAGGGCGCGCAGACCATTGGTATGGGCAAGGCGCTGGCAGAGGCCTATCCCGCCGCGCGGGCGGTGTTTGAGGAGGTGGATGAAGCCTTGGGGGAAAGCCTGTCGGCGCTGATCTGGGAGGGGGAGATTGAAACCCTGACCCTGACGCAAAATGCCCAGCCTGCGTTGATGGCCACCTCGATTGCTGCCCTGCGCACGCTGGAGGCCGAAGGGCTTGGCCTTGCGCATGTGGATTTCGTGGCGGGCCACAGCCTTGGCGAATATTCCGCCTATTGCGCGGCAGGCTCGCTGTCTTTGGCCGATACGGCGCGCTTGCTGCGCATCCGGGGGGCCGCGATGCAAGAGGCCGTGCCGGTGGGCATTGGCGCGATGGCCGCATTGCTGGGCCTTGATTATGAGGCCGCCGCCTCGGTCGCCGCCGAGGCCGCCAATGGCCCCGATGGGCTGGAGATCTGTCAGGCCGCCAATGACAATGACCCCGCGCAGGTGGTTGTTTCGGGCCATAAGGGCGCGGTGGAGCGGGCGCTGGTGATCGCCAAGGCCCGCGGGGCCAAGCGCGCGCTGTTGCTGCCGGTCTCGGCCCCGTTCCATTGCGCCTTGATGGAGCCCGCCGCCGCCGTGATGGGCGAGGCGCTTGCGGGGGTTGTGGTCAATGCCCCATCGATCCCGGTTGTTGTCAACGTCCGCGCCGAAGCTGTGACCGAGGCCGACCGGATCCGCGCGCTTTTGGTGGCGCAGGTGACAGGCGCCGTTCGCTGGCGCGAGTCGGTGCAATGGCTGGTCGGCGCAGGTGTCACGGAGTTCTGGGAAGTCGGCGCTGGCAAAGCCCTGAGCGGCATGATCCGCCGGATCGAGAAAACCGCCGTGGCGCAGGCGGTGGGCACGCCCGAAGATATTGCGGCCCTGAAGGGCTGAGCGTCGCATCACGGCGCGGCTGCACAAAAAAAGGTTAAGAAGGGAACGGCAATGTTCGATTTGACAGGCAAGACAGTTTTGATCACCGGGGCATCTGGGGGCATCGGCGGCGCGATCGCGCGGGCTATGCATGGGGCGGGGGCGGTTGTGACCCTGTCGGGCACAAGGCTGGCCCCGCTGGAAGAGCTTGCAGCCGAACTCGGCGCGCGCGCCCATGTCCAGACCTGCGATCTGTCGGATGCGGCCTCGGTCGAGGCGCTGCCCAAGGCTGCGATTGCCGCGATGGGCTCGGTCGATGTTCTGGTGAACAACGCAGGTATCACGCGCGACAATCTGCTCATGCGCATGTCGGACGAGGAATGGGCCAGCGTGATGGAGGTGAACCTAACCTCGACCTTCCGGCTGTGCCGGGGCGTCTTGCGCGGGATGATGAAGGCGCGCTGGGGGCGGATCGTCAATATCTCTTCGGTTGTGGGGGCGACGGGCAACCCCGGTCAGGCCAATTACGCGGCCTCCAAGGCGGGGATGATCGGGATGTCGAAAAGCCTCGCCTATGAGGTTGCAAGCCGGGGGATCACAGTGAACGCAGTCGCGCCGGGTTTCATCACCACGGCGATGACCGACAAGCTGAACGAGGATCAGAAATCCAAGATCCTGACGCAGGTGCCCGCCGGTCGGATGGGCAGCGCCGAAGAGATCGCGGCGGCCTGTTTGTACCTTGCCAGCCCCGAGGCAGGCTATGTCACTGGTGCCACGCTGCATGTGAATGGCGGCATGGCGATGCTGTAAGCATCCCTGCTGGCAAGGGTTTCTGATAATCCCTTGCCAGACCTGCGAAATTAGCTCATGCCATCACGAGCGATTTTTGCGGTGTTTTAAAAAGGGGGCCCAATTGGGGCGTAAGGCAGGGTTCAGGGACGAGGATGTTTTCGGGGCCGTCGCCCGATTGGCGATCAAGGGCCGAGGCGTGGTGACGCGGGATATCTCGGAGGTGAGCGGGGTTTCGGTCGGCTCGCTGTACCATCGGTTCGGGTCTTTGGATGGGGTGCTGGCGGAAACCTGGCTTTGGGGGCAAGAGGCCTTGCAGCCGCATCTTGTGCCTCCGGTCCTGACGGGTCAGGCAAAGGGTGGTCTGGGGGCTGCGCTGAATGTGTTGAGCTTTTGCAAGCGCGATCCGGGCCAGGCCTTGGTGGTTGCGATGATTGCCCGCGCAACCTTGCTGCCCGGCCCCGTTCCGGACGGGCTTTCCCCGCGGGTTGCGGCGATAGACAACGCGCGGGCAGAGGCGTTTGAGACCTTTGGTGCCGAGGTTGGATGTGGCCGGGATACGGCGGAGCTGGGGATCCTGCGCTTTCCGCTTAGCTGTGTGCAAATGTACCTGCCTGACCGGGAGATCCCCGCAACCATCGGCGGAATGGTGCGTCTGGCCTATTGGGCGGCCGTGAAAAGACGCGACGGTTGAGCCGAGCGAAGAATTGAGGCGCGTCGCTCGTGCGAAAGCGTTTGCCTCGCGCAAATACTATGCTATAGGCCGCGCAGACGAGGCCGGATTGCACTGCTGATCCGGCTTCCCCTGACGTTTCTTCAGGGATTGAGCCGCTCAACTGAGCAAGAGTAAAAGATCGGGTATACAGCCCGGAACTGCATGAGGAATGAACATGAGCGACATCGCTGACCGGGTAAAGAAGATCGTCGTCGAACATCTGGGCGTTGAAGAAGGCAAGGTCGTTGAAAACGCCTCTTTCATCGACGATCTGGGCGCGGACAGCCTTGACACCGTTGAATTGGTCATGGCGTTCGAAGAAGAGTTCGGCATCGAGATCCCCGATGATGCTGCCGAAACGATCCAGACCTTTGGCGATGCGGTGAAATTCATCACCTCCGCTTCCTAAGGCAGAGACTTCCGGTCCTTGACCGAGCGCAGGGCACCCTTTTGGGTGCCCTTTTGCGTTTAGAGCTGTCGTGCTGCGGCTTTGGCGGCGGGGCGGGGATGCCTTGGAGCGGTAGCTGAGCCTGCTGAGCCTCTGGCCGTTGTGCAGGGGCGGGCGCTTTGGAGCTTGGTCGCTGGGGTAAGCCGAATGCCGGGGGGGGGCAGCCCCCCGCACCGAGACGAAAGCCGGGGGGCCAGCCCCCCCCACCGAGACGAAAGCCGGGGGGCCAGCCCCCCGGACCGAACCTAAAGCCGGGGGGCCAGCCCCCCGGACCCCCCGGGATATTTTTGAACAGATGAAAGGGGCGGAAAGGGGGGGTTAGGTCTTCAGGATGTCCTGATAGGCGTTGCGGAGAAGGTTTTTTTGGACTTTGCCCATCGTATTGCGGGGCAGGTCCGGGACGAGGATCAGTTTTTGCGGTTGTTTGAACCGCGCCAGAGAGGCGGAGAGGGCGGTTTTGATCGCCGCCAGATCCGGGGTGGCGCCCGGTTTGGCCACCAGAATGCCCACCACGCTTTCGCCGAAATCCGCATGGGGCACGCCGATCACGGCGCTTTCCAGAACGCCCGGCTGATCGTCAAGCAACAGCTCGATCTCCTTGGGGTAGATATTGTAGCCGCCCGAGATGATCAGATCCTTGTTCCGTCCGACGATATGGATATATCCGGCCTCATCGATCCGACCCAGATCGCCGGTAATGAAAAATCCGTTCTCGCGCAGTTCTTCGCGGGTTTTCTCGGGCATGTTCCAATAGCCTTTGAACACATTGGGGCCGCGCACCTCGATCTGGCCGATCTCTCCGCTGGGGAGGGTTTCGCCCGTGGCGGGGTCGGTGATCTTGACCTCTACCCCCGGCAGGGGCAGCCCGACGGTGCCCGCGATCCGGTCGCCATCATAGGGGTTGGAGGTGTTCATATTGGTTTCGGTCATGCCGTAGCGTTCCAGAATACGGTGACCTGTGCGGGCCTCGAATTCACGGTGGGTTTCGGCAAGGAGGGGGGCGGAGCCCGAGATAAAGAGCCGCATATGCGCTGCCAGATCGGCGGTGAAGCGCGGGTCGGACAAAAGCCGGGTGTAGAAGGTCGGCACGCCCATCATTGTGGTGGCGCGGGGCAGCAGGCTGATGATCTCCTCCAGATCAAACTTCGGCAGGAAGATCATCGAGCCGCCCGCGATCAGCGTCACGTTGGAAGCCACGAACAGCCCGTGGGTGTGAAAGATCGGCAAGGCGTGCAGCAGCACGTCCGAGGCAGAGAAGCGCCAGACCTCGGCAAGGGTGCGGGCATTGGCCAGAAGGTTGGTCTGCGTCAGCATCGCCCCTTTGGAGCGCCCCGTCGTGCCAGAGGTATAGAGGAAGGCGGCAAGATCGTCGCCGGACCGCTCAACCGTGGCGAAGTCACTGGGCTGCGCGGCGGCGGCGGTGGCGAAATCGCCGCTGCCATCGGCATTGAGCGTCGAAAGCCGGGCCCCTGCGCCTGCGGCGATCGGGGCCAGCGCCTCTGCCCGCGCGGCGTCGCACAGGAACAGGCGCGCGCCACTGTCTTCGACGAAATAGCGCAGCTCCTCGGGGGTGTAGGCGGTGTTGAGGGGAAGGAACACCAGACCGGATTGCACGCAAGCGCCATAGACGGCCAGCGCCTCGGGGGATTTGGCGATCTGGACCGCGACCCTGTCACCCGCGACAAGACCCATTTCGGCCATCACATGCGCGAATTGCGCGACCTGACGCAGGAAGGCGGCATGGGTGATGACCGCGCCCCCCGCCAGATGCAGAAACGGCGTTTCTTTTCCGGAATGCAGCCCGAACAGGGCATCAAACAACGGATTGGCCATAGTCTTTTCCTTACTTTTCAACAGGGGCGGGCAATTGTTGCGCTTGTTTCAGCAGCGCTCTCACGGCGGCAGAGGAGGCAACAGTTCCCTTGGTCGCAAAGGCTTCGTGATGCTGGTTTATCTTGTCGAGGTCATAGCGGTAATTCACCATGGCACCGAGGGACTGCGCCATCCCGGAGGCAGAGGTATCGGCCCCGGCATGGATCGCCTCGACCAAGGCGCCATTGCCCAGATGGAAGCGGGCCACCGGATCGCGGGGCGCCCCATCGGCGCGCTTTGCGGCCAGCAGATATTCGGCGGTGCGGGCGCGAAGCGCCTCGGGCGTGCTGACGTCATGACCACATTCGGAGAGCCACGCGGCAAGGCCGGGGATCGGGGACAGGGTGACAAAGGTTTTCAGCCCCGGCAACTCGCGGGCCAGATCGCCCGCCACCTGCTTGATCAGCGAATTGCCAAAGGAAATCCCCGCCAGACCCGGCTGGCAGTTGGAGATCGAATAGAACACGGCGGTATCGGCGGCGGGCGGGGCGATGATTTCCCGGTTATCGGCCAGAACGCCTTGAATGGAGTTTGGGATGCCCTTGGTCAGCGCCACTTCGACAAAGATCAGCGGCTCATCCGCCATGGAGGGGTGAAAGAAGGCAAAGAGCCTGCGGTCCACAGGGTGCAGACGGCGGCGCAGATCATCCCAACTGTCGATGGCATGGACCGCCTCATAGGCGATGATCTTTTCCAGAATATTCGCCGGGCTTTCCCAAGTGATGGGGCGCAGCACCAGAAAGCCCCGGTTGAACCAGCTCTGCAGAAGGTGCCGCAGATCAAAATCGATCAGCGCCAGATCGGGATTGGCCTTGGCAAGGCGCAAAAGATCATGGCGCATGGCCACGAGTTGCCGGGTCGCCCCCGGCACTTGATTGAGCCTGCGGGCAAGTTCCTGCCGTGGCGGCTCGGCGGCCTCCATGAAGCGGGTGTAGCTGGCTTTGTCGGGGGCCGCCTCATAGGTATCGAGGGCAGCGCGCAGCTTTGCGGCGTCTACATCCAGATCGCGGCGCAGATGGGTGAAGAAAGCAATCTTGCCTGCATCGTCAAACCGGGAGTAGCGGTCTAGGATCTGGCGGGCGACAGCCATGCCGGACACTTCGCCCAGACTGCCCAGCAAGCGCGCCGTCAACTCCTCCAGCGGTTTAGAGGTGTCATCCTGCGGCCCCGGCGCGCGGTAGCGCCGTTCAAAGACCGTTCCCAGAATATCGGCGAAAATGCTCATATCGCGGGGCCCATGATGTAATCGGGAAGCCATGTGGCGATGCCGGGGAAGATCGCCAGAATGACAATCGCCAAGACCATGCAGCCCACGAAAGGCAGCGAGCCTGCGAGGATCTTCTTGAGCGAGATATCCGGCGCGATCCCGTTGATGACATAAAGGTTGAGGCCGACGGGCGGGGTGATCAGCCCGATTTCCATGTTGATCGTGACGATCACCGCGAACCAATAGACATCAAAGCCAGCCGCCGTGATGATCGGCAAAAGGATCGGTGCGGACATCAGGATCACGGCGACGGGCGGCAGGAAGAATCCCGCGACCAGCAAGAAAAGGTTGATGATCCCCAAAAGCACCCAGCGGTTCACATCCAGCCCGGCGATGTATTCCGCGACCGATTGCGTCACAAACAGCGACGAGAGCATGAAGGAAAACACGCCCGCCGCCGCGATGATGAACAGGATCATCACGCTTTCGCGGGTGCTGTCGCGCAGCACGACCCAAAGCGCTGCGGGTTGATAGAGACGGTAGATCACCATCGCCACAACGATGCACAAAAGCGCGCCCACGGCTGCGGTCTCTGAAGGTGTCGCGATGCCGCCGTAAAGCGCGTAAAGCACCCCTATGATAATGCCGATGAAGGGTAGTACGCGGGGCAGAATCTCAATCTTTTGCTTCCAACTATAGGTGATGCCAGACAGGGCCACGCCCGCAGCCCCACGCCGCCAGGTGTCAAAGATCGCCCAGGCGATGAACAAGGACACCAGCATCAGCCCCGGCATGACGCCCGCCAGAAACAGCCGCCCGATCGAGGTTTCGGTCGCAATGCCGTAGACGATCATGGTGACGGAAGGCGGGATCAGAATACCCAGCGTGCCGCCCGCCGCGATCGAGCCTGCGGCGACCTCATCCGGATAGCCGCGCTTGCGCATCTCGGGGATGCCCATCTTGCCGATGGCCGCACAGGTGGCGGGGCTGGAGCCGGACATCGCCGCAAAGAGCGCACAGGCCCCAAGGTTTGACACCACAAGCCCGCCCGGCACTTTGGTCAGCCAGCGTTCCAGCGCCTCATAAAGATCGGGGCCGGCGCGGGTGGATGAAATGGCCGCCCCCATGATGATGAACATCGGGATCGACAGCAGCGCAAAGCTGTTCAGATCTGCGAAGAACAGCTCTGGCAGCGCCTGAAGGGATCGCAGCCCGTCAAAGGCAAACAGAAAGCCGGTGGCGACCAACAGCAGGCCCGTGCCCACCGACACCCCGGAAAACAGAACGACAACGGTTGAAAGCGCGACCAGAAGGCCAACAAAAAGAGGATCCATGGCTCAGTGCCTCCGGTCTTCGAGGGGAACAATATCGGGGCCGGGACCAAAGGCGGTTTGCCAGATGTCGGCCATCAGTTGCAGCAGAAACAGCCCAAAGCCCAAAGGCACAAAGATGTAGGGAATCCAAAGCGGTACGGCCCAGACGGTTTCCGATTTCCAGTTGCGCGCCCAGGCGATGTGGAACATCTCCCACCCGTAGAACAGCATGATCGCCATCATCGCGGCGGTCGCCCCAAGGGTGAAGATCGCCAGCAGACGTTGGGCGGCGGGCGGCAACATCAGCGGCACCAGATCAACGCCGACATGCCCGCGCAGCTTTTGCACATAGGGCAGTCCGATCAGCGTGGCGGCGATCATCAGATAGATCACAGCCTCGGTCTGCCAGATCGTCGATTGGTTCAGCACGGCCCGGATGAAGATCATCTGGCAGGTGATGAACACCGAAGCGAGGATCATAAACGACGCGGCCACCCCACAGAGGGTGGAGATATGGCCGATCAGCCGGATCGCTGCGGGTTCGGAATGGGATGGGGAATGAGGCAAGGGGGCACTCCTGTCTCGGATGTCGAAACTTTGGGTTTAAAGGCGCGCGGCGGAATGCGGCACCGGGAAGGGGGCGACGGGGCGCAGAAAACGGCGTTCTGGGCGCTTGCAGAGTGTTCACGTTCAGGGCGCGAAGGGCGGACCTGAGGCCGGGCGGGGTTCTGCGCTGTCTTTACAGGGCGGGGTGGCGGCGCGTGAAGACAGCGCCGCCACCCCTTGTTTGCCTTACTGAACGGCCAGAGCCAGATCCAGAAGCGCCTGACCATTCGGGGTCCCTTCCACGAAGGCCGGGTAAGAGGTGGTCGCCGCCAGATCACGCCATGCGTTGAAATCGGCTTCGGTCATGTTGGCAATTTCCACGCCTGCATCCGCAAAGATCTTGGCCGCCGCCGCGTCGCCCTTCTTGGCTTCTTCCAGATAGAAGGCTTGTGCCTTGGCGGAGGCAGCCGTCAGGGCCTCTTGCTGGGCGGCGTTCAGCCCGTCAAAGGTGGATTTGTTCACCAAAAGCGGCTGATACATGAACCACAGCGCGAAATCGCCTGCCGGGGTGTAGCACTTCAACTGCTCATAAAGACGGAAGCTGACGAAGCTTTCCGACGAGGTGTTGGTCGCATCCAGAACGCCGGTTTGCAGCGCGGGGTAAATCTCGGACGAGGCCATGGACGAGATCGAAGCCCCGGCCCCTGCGAGCATCTGCTCAAAGGATTTGCCCGCTGCACGGATCGTCACGCCTGCCACATCGGCCGGCTTGGTGATGCAGCCCTTGTTGGAGCCGAAGCCGCCGGCCAAATAGCCATGCACCAGAACCTTGACGTCATCGCCAGCCATGATGTTTTCGATTTCAGCCATGAAAGGCGAATGCGAAAGGCGGTCACCGTGGTCGTGGTTCTTCACGAGGCCCGGCATCAGCGTCAGGTTATAGGCGGGCTGCTGGCCGCCTGCATAGGACAGGGGCAGAACGGTCATGTCCAGCTGGCCACGGCTCAGCGGTGTGTACTGCTCGCGCGCTTTGAACAGCGTCTGGTTCGGGAAAATCTGGATTTCCAGATCGACACCGGCGGCGGCGACATCATCGGCCACCATCTGCGCGATCTGATGGCGCACATCGCCTTCGGCCCATTGATGCGACAAGCGCAGGGTTTCAGCGGAAAGGGTCAGGCTGGATGCCGCAAGCATCATCAGCGAGGCACCAAGAACATGCTTCGTTTTCATTGTGGTTTTCCTCCCAGAAAAGAATCGGACAGTCTCCTCCCGTCCTCATCGTGCAAGCTGGGCGCAAATTGAATGCGCTGTCAAATAAATTGTATACAAACGGCTTAAGCTTGCACAATATCAAGGCAAGTATCGAGGAAGGACCAATGGCACAAAGCCGGGCAGACATTATTGCGGATCAGTTGGAAGACCTGATTCTGACTGGGGCCTTCTCCAGCGGGGAACGTCTCAATGAAATGCAGCTTGCGGCGCGGTTCGGCGTGTCGCGGACGCCGCTGCGCGAGGCGTTTCAAAAGCTGGGGCAATCGGGGCTTGTGGAACAGATCCCCCATCGCGGGGTGTTCGTTTGCCAGCCGGGTCCGGTGGAATTGCTGGAGATGTTCGAGGTCATGGCCGAGTTGGAGGCCACCTGTGGCCGCCTCGCCGCGCAGCGGATCAGTGATTCTGCCCTGACTGAATTGCGGCTGGCCAACAACAATTGTCAGGCGGCGGTGGATCTGCAGGAGGCAGACACCTACTACCGCGAGAATGAACGCTTTCACCAGATCATCTATGTCCAGTCCGGCAATTCCTTTCTGGCGGGCGAGGCCAAGCGCCTGCACCGTCGTCTCAAACCCTTCCGGCGTGTGCAACTGAAGGCGCGGGGGCGGTTGGCGCAATCGATGACCGAACATGAGGTCATCGTTGCGGCCCTGACGCGGGGCGATGCGGAAGGTGCCGCGCAAGCGCTGCGCGCTCATGTCGCCGTGCAGGGTGAAAAGTTCCACCATCTGATGATGAGCCTAAAGCCCGCCGCCGAATAAAGCGGGCTAAAGCGCGCCGCGCAGGTTCCAAAGTTCGGGGAACAGAACCACCTCCAGCATCTTGCGCAGATAGCTGACGCCGCCCGTTCCCCCGGTGCCGCGCTTAAAGCCGATCACCCGTTCGACGGTGGTCACATGGTTGAAACGCCAGCGGCGGAAGTAATCCTCCAGATCGACCAGCTTTTCGGCCAGCTCGTAAAGGTCCCAATACTGGTCGATGTTTTCATAGACGATCTGCCATTTGTCCTGAATTTCGGCTTGCGCCTCATGCGGTTGGCGCAGTTGCGGGGCAGGGGGCCGGGCGTCGGGGCCGTCAATCGTGGTGAACAAAAGGGTGATGACATCGTCATAAAGGCTGGGGCGGTCCAGCTCTGCCGCAAGCAGGGCATGAGTGGCCGGGACATGCGCGTGGGGCTTGAGCATGTTCGGATTGCGATTGCCCAGAATATATTCGATCTGCCGGTACTGATGCGACTGAAACCCCGAGGACGGCCCCAGATCGGCGCGGAACTTGGTGTAATCGCTGGGCGTCATGGTGCGCAGCACGTCCCAAGCATTGTTCAACTGCTCGAATATCCGCGAAACGCGGGCCAACATCTTGAAAGCATGGGCGGTGCTGCCTGCGTTCAATTCATTCCGGGCGGCGGACAGTTCATGGATCGCCAGATGCATCCACAGCTCGCTGACCTGATGCTGGATGATGAACAGGCGTTCATCATGGGCGCTGCTGCGGCAGTGCTGCGCCGACAGGATCTTTCCCAAATCCAGATAGTCGCCATAGGACATCGCATCGTCAAAGGCCATTTTCGCGCCTTCGCTGCCCGGATCATACGGCACTTTTGTCATGTCATTTCCCATAGAGTTTCAAGGCCGGAGCCTACGCCTGCGGGAAAAACGTTTCAAGCTTGAATTAATTATCGTGAAAGAAGGGCGCAGGTCAAGGTTTTGGCCGCGCCCTCAGTGCTCAACCGGCTGTCATGCCGCGGCTTTTGACCAGCGCGTCGACTGCCTTGAGATCGGCCAAAAGCCCGCCCAATTGCGCCAAAGGCACCATGTTGGGCCCGTCGGAGGGCGCGTTATCGGGGTCTTGATGCGTCTCGATGAACACGCCCGCAACCCCGACCGCCACAGCCGCGCGGGCCAGAACCGGAACAAACTCCCGCTGTCCGCCCGAAGACCCACCTTGGCCGCCGGGTTGTTGCACGGAATGGGTCGCGTCGAAAATCACCGGCGCGCCGGTGGCGGCCATCACCGGCAGGCCCCGGAAATCGGTGACAAGCGTGTTATAGCCAAAACTTGCGCCGCGTTCCGTCAGCATCACCTGCCCATTGCCCGAACCGGTGATCTTGGCCAGCACATTGACCATATCCCAAGGGGCCAGAAACTGCCCCTTCTTGACGTTGATCACCCGGCCCGTCTGGGCCGCCGCAATCAGCAGATCTGTTTGGCGGCAAAGGAACGCAGGGATTTGCAGGATGTCGCACACCTCGGCCACCGGGGCGCAATGGGCAATTTCATGGACATCGGTCAGCACGGGCAGACCAAGGGTTTCCTTGACCTCGGCAAAGACCTCCAGCGCGCGGGCCATCCCGATGCCGCGTTTGCCGCCAAGGCTGGTGCGGTTGGCCTTGTCGTAAGAGGCTTTGAACACCGCCTGAACCCCGGCGGCGGCAGAGATTTCGGCAATGGCGCTGGCCATTTCAAGCGCATGCTCGCGGCTTTCCATCTGGCAGGGGCCAAGGATGAAGGCGACTGGGGCGGCATTGTCGAAAAGGACTGATCCGGCGGTGACTGTTTTGAGCGCGTCCATGAGCTTGCCTTTCTGAGGCCACGCGGGGGGGAGGCGGGCCGAATGGGGGATAGCCCTGCGGTGCCGCAAAGCGGTCTTGCTTGTCAACCGTGCAATTGCCTGCAAAGCCTGTGCACAAGGCCGATGGACGGGACGCCATGCCTCATTGACAGCAGGGGATGCCGCGCCGCAGAATGACCCCAACCCTGCGCCTGCGTCTTTGCCAAAGCCACCGCTTACCCCCCGGCCCAAGCCTTGATGTTTCGCGGGTTTTTTCCAAGCCCTTCGGTTGACCCCGCCGGGGGGGAAGAGTAAACGAAACGCAGACGAGCCGGCTTCCCGTTCGGGATCGGTTCAAGCCTGTGGCCGATCGAAGGAGCACCGCGTGGACGCACTTCTCAAAGAATACCTGCCGATCATGATCTTTCTGGCGATTGCCGTCGGGTTGGGGCTTGTCCTGATCCTGGCGGCGGTGGTGCTTGCCGTGCGCAACCCCGACCCGGAAAAGGTTTCGGCCTATGAATGCGGGTTCAACGCGTTCGACGATGCGCGGATGAAATTCGACGTGCGGTTCTACCTCGTGTCGATCCTGTTCATCATTTTCGATCTGGAAGTGGCCTTCCTCTTTCCTTGGGCGGTCGCCTTCGGAGAGATTTCGATGGCAGCCTTCTGGTCGATGATGGTGTTCCTGGCGGTGCTGACGGTCGGCTTTGCCTATGAGTGGAAAAAGGGAGCCCTGGAATGGGAATGATGGCTGGTGCGAATACGGCGGGCGGCGATCATCAGGTTGCCACCGATGCGCTGAACCGCGAGCTTCAGGACAAGGGATTCCTGCTGACCTCGACCGAAGATATCATCAACTGGGCGCGGATCGGCTCGCTCCACTGGATGACCTTTGGTCTGGCCTGCTGTGCGGTGGAAATGATGCACACCGCGATGCCGCGCTATGACATGGAACGCTTCGGGACGGCGCCGCGCGCCTCTCCGCGCCAGTCCGATCTGATGATCGTGGCGGGCACCCTGACCAACAAGATGGCCCCCGCGCTGCGCAAGGTCTATGACCAGATGCCAGAGCCGCGCTATGTGATCTCGATGGGGTCCTGCGCCAATGGCGGCGGGTATTATCACTACAGCTACAGCGTTGTGCGCGGCTGTGACCGGGTCGTGCCGGTTGACGTTTACGTCCCCGGCTGCCCGCCCACCGCTGAGGCTTTGCTGTATGGCATCCTGCAGTTGCAGCGCAAAATCCGCCGTACCGGCACCCTGATCCGCTGAGGAGACACCCTATGACCGAAGCGCTTGCAGAGCTTGCCGCCCATCTGGAACTGCGTCGTTCGGATGCGGTTGTGTCCACCCATATCGCCTTTGGCGAGTTGACGGTCGAAGTGTTGCCGACCTCGATCGTGGGGTTTGTGGAGTTTCTGAAGACCGACACGAATTGCAAGATGTCGTCGCTGGTGGATATCACCGCGATTGACCACCCCGAACGGGCGGCGCGCTTTGACGTGGTCTACCACTTCTTGTCGATGTATCGGAACCTGCGGGTGCGGGTGAAGGTCGCCATGCGCGCGGATGAGATGATCCCCTCGATCACCTCCGTGCATCCCTCGGCCAATTGGTTTGAACGCGAAGTCTTTGATATGTTCGGGATTCTCTTCTCGGGCCACCCCGATCTGCGCCGCATCCTGACGGATTACGGGTTCCGCGGCCATCCGCTGCGCAAGGATTTCCCGACCACGGGCTATACCGAAGTTCGCTATGACGAGGCGCAAAAGCGCGTGGTCTATGAGCCGGTGAAGTTGGTGCAGGA
>JAQWYA010000165.1 GCA_029254215.1 Pseudorhodobacter sp.
AGCTTGAAGCGCGGGTCTGCCGCGCCGATCACCCCGATCGAGGGGGCTGCGACCAATTGCACCTTGCCCAGCGCCCAAGCAGCACTGGGTTCAAGCCGCAAGACCCTCTCTCCACTGGCGGAGGCCCAGCCTTGCGCCTGCACCATGACCATCACCCTTTCAAACGGCTTCAGCCCGATGGTTGCGTCCAGCTTATAGGTCAGGCCCCGCAGCGCCCAATCCTCAGACATGACCTTTTCCACCTGGGCATCAAGCGCATACCACCCCTCGCCCCAGCGCGAGCCATAGCCCTTCCCCCATGACAGCCGAACCGAGGCCGCGATTTCCGGCGTCCCCTCCAGATGGGCATAGGCCGCGGCCGCATAGGTTTCACGATAGGCCCCACCCACGCCTGCCGATAAAATCGCCCCGCCGGACCCTCGCCAGACAGGATGCATCAGAAACACGCTCAGGCCCGGTGGCCTGCCTTTTTCGCCCTGCGTGGCCTCTGCCCCCAGCGTCCAATCCCGGCCCAGACCATATTCCGCATAAATCTTGGTGCGGGTCTGATCGGCGCTGATGGCAAAGAAAACCTGCCCTTTGTCGCGCGGCCAAGCCCCGCCAAAAGCCGCGCCTGCCCAGATCCAGATCAGCAAGGCCCCCAGAAAACGCATCGCGGCTGCTCCTTTGCTCCAGACTGCCTGTCGTTTGGTTAAGGAAGCGTAAAGACCTGCCCCGGCGCGCCCGATAATCTTCGGCTTTCACCAGCCCGCGAACGCGGTATAAAGCCGAAAAACCTGCAACCAGAGGCCTTCCATGACCGACATTACCCAGATCGAGGCTGCCGCCCGCCGTCTTGCCGGGCATGCGCGCCGCACGCCCCTTCTTTCTTCTCCGTTTCTGGACGAGATCGCGGGGCGCAGGCTGTTCGTCAAAGCCGAATGCCTGCAGCACACAGGCTCTTTCAAGTTTCGCGGGGCTTGGTCGGCGGTCTCGGCACTGCCCTCTGCCCAGCGCGCGAAGGGCGTGATTGCCTTTTCCTCCGGGAACCATGCGCAGGGCGTCGCCCTTGCCGCGCGCCGGCACGAGATTGCCGCCGTCATCATCATGCCCGCAGACGCCCCGCGCCAGAAAATCGAGAATACGCGCGCGCTTGGTGCCGAGGTGGTGCTTTATGACCGCGCAACCGAAGACCGCGACGCCATTGGCGATGCGCTGGCCGCCGAACGGGGGCTGACGCTGATCCGGCCCTATGACGATGCGATGGTCATTGCCGGACAGGGGACGGCGGGGTTGGAGATTGCGGAACAGGCGACTGAAAAGAAGATCTCTGAGGCGGATGTCCTTGTCTGTTGTGGTGGTGGCGGGCTGACGAGTGGTGTGGCCTTGGCGCTTGAATCCCGCGCGCCGGGGCTGCGCGCCCGCCCCGCAGAGCCCGAAGGGTTCGACGATGTGACCCGCAGCCTTGCCACCGGCACGCCGCAAAAGAATGCGGCGCTGTCAGGCTCGCTCTGCGATGCGATCGTCACCCCGACCCCCGGCAAGCTGACCTTTCCGATCATGCAGCGGCTGTGCGGCAGCGGGCTTGTCGTCAGTGATGAAGAAGCCCTCCGGGCCATGGCGCTGGCGTGGTCGCGGCTGAAGATCGTGCTGGAGCCGGGCGGTGCCGTATCGCTTGCCGCCGCCCTGTTCCGGCGCGACCAGATCGAAAGCGAGGCGGTGATTGCGCTGGCCTCGGGTGGTAATGTCGATGCTGATGTCTTTGCCCGCGCGCTGACCTACGCCCCCTGACCCTTTGGCGCTTGCAGACCGGCACTCCATGGCCGACAAAAGCAACCGGCGCCACGCGCCAAGCGAGGAAAGCCGACCCGTGACTGACCATTTTCTGGAGCTTGACGATCTGCAGATCGCCTATCGCGACGAAGGGCCAAAGGATGGCCCCGTTCTGGTTCTCTCGCATGCTTTGGGCACCGATCTCAGCCTTTGGGACGGGCTGGTGCCGCTTTTGCCGAAAAGCCTGCGCGTGCTGCGTTACGATCACCGGGGGCATGGGAATTCAAGCGTTCCGAAGGCCCCTTACGGAATGGGCGCGCTGATCCATGATGCCGAGCGGCTGCTGGACAGCCTGTCTTTGCGCGACACCGTCTTTCTGGGTCTGTCGCTGGGCGGGATGGTGGCCCAGGGCCTCGCGACAAAGCGGCTGGACCTTGTGCGCGGGATGGTGCTGTCCAATACCGCTGCGCGGATCTCCACCGCCGCGATCTGGCAGGATCGGATCCGGACCGTGCAATCGGAAGGGGTGGAGCCGTTGGTTCCCGCCACGATGGAGCGGTGGTTTGCCCCCCGCTTTCGCCAAAGCCCCGAGGCGCAGCATTGGCGCGCAAAGCTGTCTGCCACGCCGCCGGAGGGTTGGGCCGGCTGCGCCGCCGCAATCGCGGGCACCGATTTTTATACAACGACAGCGGCCCTGACCTTGCCCACGCTGGCAATTGCCGGATCGGATGACGGAACAACCCCGCCCGATCTGGTGCGCGAAACCGCCGATCTGATCAAGGGCAGCCGTTTTGCCCTGATCCGCGGCGCAGGGCATCTGCCCCTGATCGAACAGCCGCAGACCTATGCCGATCTCGTCTCGGGCTTCCTTGAGAGCATCGGGCATGTCTAGGATCGTGCTTGAAATATCCGAACTATCCCGCAGGATCGGCTCAGTTCAGAGCGGACTCGTGCTAACGCAGGCAAAGCTATATGAATAAACGGTTCTTACTCGTTCACGGGTCTTGCCATGGGGCTTGGTGTTGGCGGGATATTATTGCGGAAATCGAACATCTGGGGCATAGCGCCGAGGCCATCGACCTGCCCGGACACGGACAAGACAAAACCCCATTGGCAGAGGTCACGCTTGACCTTTACGCAGCGGCGATCCTTGAGGCCGTGGAGCGGAACGCAGCTTTCGGGCCGACGATTGTCGTCGGCCATTCGATGGCGGGCTATGCGATTACCGCCGCTGCAGAGCGTGCGCCGGAAAACATCGCCCAGTTGATTTACGTCTGCGCCTACGCGCCGATTTCCGGCAAGTCACTGGCCGATATGCGGCGCGAGGGGCCAAGGCAATTGCTGGCGGATGCTATCGTAACCTCGCCAGATCGGGTGAGCTTTCAGTTCGACCCCGCCAAGGTCGAGGCGAAATTCTATCATGACTGCCCGGACGGGACGCTCGCCTATGCGCAGGCCCATCTGACGCCGCAACCGATCCTGCCGCAAGAAACGCCGCTGCGGGTCACGGAGCGGTCTGGAAAGGTGCCAAAACGCTATATCCGCTGCGCTGACGATCGGGCGATCCCGCCTGAATATCAGGTCACGATGTCAGAGGGTTGGGCGGATGTCTTCACCCTCGATTGCAGCCATTCGCCGTTCTTTGCGCAGCCACGTGCATTGGCAAAGGCCTTGATATGACAGCAACGCCGCCGCCCCGACTTGCGCTTGCCTTTATCCTGATCACCGTGTCGCTGGACGCCATCGGGATCGGCCTGATCTTTCCGGTGATGCCCGACCTGATCGAGGAGGTGACCGGCGGCACGCTGTCAGAAGCGGCGATCTGGGGGGGCGTGCTGGCCACCTCTTTTGCCGTGATGCAGTTTCTGTTCGGGCCGGTGATCGGCAGCCTTTCAGATCGTTTTGGCCGCCGCCCTGTTCTGCTACTGTCCTTGGGGCTGATGGCGCTGGCCTATCTGGGCATGGCTTTGGCAGAAACGATGGCGGTGTTGCTTGCAGCCCGGATCTTTGCGGGCATTACCGCGGCCACCCATGCCACGGCGGGCGCATTCATCGCCGATATCACCCCCGCTGCGGACAGGGGGCGGCGGTTCGGCTTGATCGGGGCGTGTTTTGGCATTGGCTTTGTGCTGGGCCCGCTGATTGGGGGGCTGGTTGCCAGCCTTGACACCCGCGCCCCGTTCTATGCGGCGGGTGCTTTGGCGGCGCTGAACCTAGTCTTTGGCTTCTTTGTCCTGCCCGAGACGGTCGCGATGGGAAAGCGCCGCAGCTTTACATGGGCGCGCGGCAATCCTTTGGGGGCATTGCGCGCCGTGGCCCGGTTGCCGGGCCTGAAGCGCCCGCTTCTGGTGTTTCTGATCCTCTCGATTGCGATGAACGTCTATCCCTCGATCTGGGCCTTCTTCGGCAAAGCCCGGTTTGAGTGGGACACAACGATGATCGGCTACTCGCTTGCCCTTTACGGCATCAGCTTTGCCGCTGGCCAAGCGCTGCTGGTCGGCCCACTGATTAAGCGGTTCGGGGAACATCGCGCCGCCTTCTGGGGCATGTGTGTTGATGTCACGATGCTGACGGCGCTGGGTTTGGTCACCTCTGGCGCGCTAGCCCTGATCCTGACGCCGATCACGGCGCTTGGCGGGGTGGTCACCCCCGCTTTGCAGGCGATCCTGTCGCGCGATACGCCCGATGATGCGCAGGGCGAGTTGCAGGGGGTATTGGCCTCGCTCAATGCCATCGCCATGATTTCGGCTCCGATGATCATGACCAGCACCTTCGCCACCTTCACGGCCCCGGATGCACCGATCTTTTCCCCCGGAGCGCCCTTCCTTCTAGCCGCTGTCCTGATGGGGCTTGCGCTTTTCCTCCACAACCTCAAATCTCCGGATGAGGCGCGCCCCGCCCCCTGACCCCGCTTCACATAAAGGCTTGTCCCTATGCGTCTGCAATCGCTTGATATCTTTGTCGTCGCCCCGCCCGCCCCCGGATGGGGGGGCCGCTACTGGATCTTCCCGAAGCTGACGACCGCCTGCGGGATTGTCGGCTATGGCGAATGCTATGCCTCGACGGTCGGGCCAGAGGCGATGAAAGCCGTGATCGAGGATGTGTTTTCGCGCCATATGGAGGGTGAGAACCCCGAAAACATTGAACTGATGTTCCGCCGCGCCTATTCCGCAGGCTTCACCCAGCGCCCCGATCCGACCGTGATGGGGGCCTTTTCCGGGCTGGAGATCGCCTGCTGGGACATTCTGGGCAAGGCGCGCAATCGGCCCGTTTGGGCGCTTCTTGGCGGCAAGATGAATGACCGAATCCGCAGCTATACCTATCTGTACCCAGAACCGGGCAAGGAATCGGCGGAGTTCTGGGTCAGCCCGGATCAGGCCGCCGAGGCCGCGCTGCGCTTTGTGAACCTTGGCTTTACGGCGGTGAAATTCGATCCCGCCGGGCCCTATACGATACGGGGCGGGCACCAGCCTGCCCTGTCGGACATCTCGCGCTCTGTGGCCTTCTGCAAGGCAATCCGGGAGGCCATCGGCGACAAGGCCGATCTCCTGTTCGGCACGCATGGTCAGTTCACCACTGCAGGCGCGATCCGGCTTGGCCAAGCGCTGGAGCCCTATTTCCCGCTTTGGTACGAAGAGCCGATCCCGCCAGATAATCTGCTGGAATTCGATACGGTGGCGCGGTCGGTCCGGGTGCCACTGGCCACCGGAGAGCGGCTGACCACGAAAACCGAATTCGGCGCGCTGCTGCGTCATGGCGGCGTCAAGATCCTGCAACCGGCACTGGGCCGTGTTGGCGGGATCTGGGAAGCCAAGAAAATCAGCGCCATGGCCGAGGTTTTTAACGCGGAAATGGCGCCTCATCTTTACGCTGGCCCGGTGGAATGGGCGGCTAATGTGCATCTGGCGACCTCGATACCGAATTTGCTGATCGCCGAGACGATCGAAACGGGCGGCAGCTTCCATCAAGCCCTCATCAAGAACAGCCTGACTTGGGAGGAAGGGTATATCCTGCCGCCCGACGCGCCCGGACTTGGCATCACATTCGATGAGGATCTGGCCCGCGCGCACCCTTATCGCGGCAAGCGTCTGCATCTTGAAATGCAAGAGGCCCCCTGTTCCTACAGCGCGGAAAACCGGTTCGAGGGCGGTGCCGCGTCGGAATAACAAGGGCATCGAGTGGGCTGCATCAGGGCTGACGGAGGGTCAGTCTGTCAGCGATTGCAGAACATGTTCCAGAAAGCGCGCAACGGCGGGGCGGTGCAGAGACGCCCTATGGCAGCGCAGGAAATTGCCCCGACCGATGGTGATAGGGGCGGGATGGGCCAACACAAGGCGGCCATCGTCCAGATACCGTCGCACCATATGCTGCCAGCCCAGCATGATGCCTTCACCGGCAAGCGTCGCCTCGATCAGAAGCGCCACTTTGTTCGTGGAGAGGCTGAAGGCGCCCTTCTCCCACCGCGCCCCTTGCGCGCGGAACCATTCCTCCCACCCAAGCGGCTGCCAGCCGATGGCATCCGCGCTCCAATGCCGTTCATGAAGATGCAGCAGGTTGGCGCGATTGAGGCTTGCGGCATCGTCAAAAGGACCATGGCTGGACAGATAGGCAGGGGTGCAGACGGGTTGTGCCGTTTCGGGAAAGAGGAAGTGCAATTCTTCGCCGACTTCGCACCGCTCATTGCCACATAACAGGGCTATGTCCACGCCAGAATAGTTGCGCATCGTGTCATCTTCGTCAGAGGCCAGAATAACAAAGCCAACAGTCGGATGCATCTCGCGGAAGCTGTCGATCAAGGGTTTCAGCCAATAGGCCGCCATTCCGTTTGTAGCTGAAACCGTAACCGTTTCAGGCTGCGTTTCGGGCTGCAAAAGCCCAACGCCGGTGCTGATCGCATCCAATCCCTGCGCCACGGCCCCGAACAGTTCAGCCCCCGCGAGGGTAAGTTCCAGCGCATTGTGTTTGCGGATAAAAAGCGGCAATTCCAGCGCCTTTTCCAACAGCCTGATCTGCTGGCTGACCGCACCTTGGGTGATGTTCAGCTCTTTCGCTGCAAGTGTAAAACTCAGGTGTTTCGCCGCGACCTCAAAGGTCGCCAGTGCCCCAAGCGAGGGCAAATGTCTGCGCCGAACCGGTCTCATTCTGCCCTCGCCTGCCATTCCTTCCAGCGAAGATAGGCGTTTGCGCCGATCGTGTCGAATGGATGCGGAGGCAGGCGGGTGGGTTCAGCTTCAGCACTGAAAAACCGAGAGATTTCGCTGCTGCGCCCCAATGCCAGATCGGCCGCACCGATCCCGGTCAGCGTGCCGCGTGTGGTGCCAAGGCCGTTTTGGACACAGGCCGAATAAAGCCCCGGCTCAAGCTCTCGCATGACCGAGACTGCGTTTTTCGTCAGGCACAAGTGGCCAGACCAACAATGTTCAAACGGAATGCCGCCCAAGGACGGGAACCGGGCGTTGAACTTGGCCCGCATCTTGGCCACCACGCGCGCCAGATCGGCGGGGCTGGTCGCCATGTTGGGCCGATAATAACCGCCCTGCCGGATCACGAGGCGGCTTGTGCCCTGTGGGGTGGAAATCCGCCGCAGGGTACATCCCATCGGGTCGGAGGGTGTCAGGCCCCAGACCTGCTGCCCGCCAAGGTTGCGAAGGGCCTCGGCCGGGATCTCGGCCGTCATGCAAGCGTTCAGCATAATATGCATCAGCCGACCGGCTTTGAAGCCGAAGCTTTCCAGATGCCCGTTGTTTGCCAAAATGACCTTGGAGGCGCGCAGCCGCCCCTGGGGTGTGATCAAGGCCCAGCCATTCCCCGTGCTTTCAAAGGCTTTGACGGGAGAGCCTTCAAAAATCGTCACGCCTTCGCGTTCCAGACCACCGGCCAAGCCCCGGATATAGGCCGCAGGCTGGATCATTGCCGTGCCGGGGGTGAAAAGCCCGCCGGAATAATAGCTTGACCCGGTCACCTCGCGCATGGTGTTCGCGTCCAGCAACTCATGCGCCTCGCCCATCGCGGCAAGATGTTCGGCATAGCTGCGATTTGCGGCATTCCCCACGGCAGATGCCGCACCATTGATCTTGCCCGAACGGGCAAAAGTTCCGCTCGGCAGATCATAATCCTGCACGACCGTTTCAGCCACGTCGATGGCATGGCGATTGAGGCGGGTCAGCACGCGGTCCTGCGCCTCCCCCGCCCCGGCATAATCCGAAGAAGTCAGTTCATGCGGCAGATCGATCATGAAGCCCGAGTTGCGGCCCGCGCTGCTTTCGGCCACGCGGCCCGCTTCCAGGACTGTCACCCGTATTGTTGGGTCCTGCGCCCGAAGGTGCCACGCGGCGGACAGGCCTGCAAAACCCGCACCGACGATGGCAACATCGCAAACGGCCTCACCTGTCAGGGCGGCGCGCGGATTGGCAGGCGGCAGAATCGCGTTCCAGCCGGCAGGGCCCGTATGCACCGGCAGGCGGGCGACATGGCGCAGGGTCATCGGATGCCCCCCTCAGTCGATGGCGGTGTCTGACGTATCCGTCAGATCCAGCCAGATCGTTTTCAACTGAGTATACTGGTCATGCGCATGGATAGAGTTATCGCGTCCGCCAAAGCCAGACTGTTTATAGCCGCCAAAGGGGGTCGTGATATCGCCTTCCCCAAAGCTGTTCACCGTCACCGTCCCGGCCCGCAGCATCCGCGCGCCACGCAGCGCCCGCTTGCCGTTGGCCGTAAAGATGCTGGCCGCCAGCCCGTAATTGCTGTCATTCGCCACTGCGATGGCTTCCTCGAAACTGCCGACCGGAATCACGGTCAGGATCGGCCCGAAGATTTCCTCAACCTCCAAAGAAGACCCCCGCGCGGCCTCGACGACCGTCGGCTCAATGAAGCCGTCGGCGATCACCTTTCCCCCCATCAGCACAGTCTTTGCCTGTTTCAGATAGCCCGAGACCTTGGCAAAATGCGCCTGTGAGATCAGCGCCCCAACCCGCACCTGCGGGTCGAGCGGGTCCCCCACCACCCATTCACGGGCGTGTTCCGCGATCTTGGCCAGCAAACGGTCCTTGACCCCGCGCTGCACGATCAGTCGGCTTGCGGCCGAACAGTTCTGGCCCATGTTCCAGAAGGCCCCGTTGACGACATGGGCAGCCACAGAATCCAGATCCTCGGCATCATCCAGCACGATGCATGGGTTCTTGCCGCCCATTTCCAGCACCACTTCCTTAAGATTGCTGTCGGCGGAGTAATGGAGGAATTTCCGACCGGTAACGGTCGATCCCGTGAAAGACACCATGTCGATGTCGGGATGACGCCCGACAGCCTCGCCCACCGCGCCGCTGCCGGTGACGATGTTCAAGACCCCGCGCGGCAGGCCCGACTCGGCGGCGATTTCGGCAAGACGGAGCGCCGTCAGCGCCGTTTCCGCGGCAGGCTTCACCACAACCGAACAGCCCGCCGCCAGCGCAGGCCCGATCTTCCACGCGAGCATCAGAAGCGGGAAATTCCACGGCAGCACCAGCCCCACCACGCCCACGGGTTCACGGACGATCATGGCAATATGGTCGTTCGACGCGGGCGAGACTTGATCGTAGATCTTGTCGATCAACTCGCCATGCCATTTGAGAACGTGGATCGTTTCCGGCACATCAACGGTTTCACAATCATAGATGGTCTTGCCACTGTCGAGGCTCTCCATCACCGCAAGTTCTCGCGCGTTGCGTTCCAAGAGTTTGGCCAGACGGACCAGAACCTCTTTGCGCGCGCCGGGATGCAGGCGCGACCAGCGGCCATCCTCGAACGCCTCACGCGCCTTGGCAACCGCGAGATCCACATCCTCGGCCCCGCAATCGGCGACCGTGCCAATCACATTCCCCGTCGCGGGGTTCACCGTCTCATAGGTCTTGCCACTGGCCGCCGGACGATAGGCCCCGTCGATCCAAGCGTTCTGCGGCAGATCGAGGCTTGCGGCGATGGCACGGTATTCTTCTTGGGTTAGCAGATCGGCCATGGCTCAGTTCCCTTCCCGGATTGCAGCAATCGTGGTTTTCAGCGTGCGGATCACCTGCTCCAACTCGCGCTTTTCGTCTTTGTTCAGGCCCTTCAGCGGCGGGCGCATCGGCCCTGCATTGAAGCCCGACACTTCGACCCCGTGCTTGATGCACTGGATAAATTTTCCGCCCTGTTCCAACACCCGCATCAAGGGCAACATGGCCGACATGATCCGCCGCCCCTTGGCAAAATCGCCCTGTAGGGCGCAGGTCTCATAAAGGTAGATATGTTCTTCTGGCAGGAAGTTTGACCCGCCGCAGATCCAACTGGGGGCACCCCAAGCGAAGAATTCCAGCGCCTGATCGTCCATCCCGCAGGACATCTGGATATGCGGATAGTCCCGTGCCAAAAGATGCAGCCGGTTGATATCGCCCGAGCTTTCCTTGATCCCGATAATGTTTTTCGATCGCCCCACGCGGTCCAGAAACTCGCGCCCCATTTCCACACCCATCCGGCCCGGATAATTGTACAGGATGATCGGCAAATCGGCGGCCCGATCAATCGCCAGAGCGTTGAGCGCATTTTCCCGTTCCGTCGGCACCGAATAGGGCGGGGTTCCCAGCAAGAGGCCCGTTGCCCCCATGTCCCGTGCGCCCTTGGCCAGCGCAATCGAATCCGGCGTCCGCATCGCGCCCGTGCCGATAAACACCGGAAGCCGCCCTTTGACGGCCTCGACGATGAAGCGCCCAACCTCCAAACGTTCCTCCACCGTTTGCGCATAGTTTTCCCCCGTGGAGCCGCCAGAAATCAGCCCATGCACCCCGGCAGAGACAAGCCTCTCGATCAGAACGGCGAGTCCTTCAAAATCCACGCTGCCATCGTCAAAGAAGGGCGTGATGAGCGGAGTGTAAATCCCCTGCAATTTGAACCGGACTGACATGCGGAGCATCTCCTTTGCGGATGGGTAGGCTGACAAGGGCGCAAAGCCTTGTCAGCGGGCGGGCTTTCGAAACCATTGCGGAACGGTCGCACCATCCGCTAGCGCAAAATAAGGCCCCACGGCAAAGGAGAATGTGCTTTGGGGGCGGATTAGCTGTGCTAATGACTCCGGCCGACCGTCCGTCCCTGAGATTGCCCCCTGCACCGACAAGCGAGGGCTTGGGCGGCTGTTTGACCGAGAACATGAAGGAAGGTTTCGCCTGGCCCAAAAGGCCGCAAGCGCGCCGGTAGTGGCGATCCCGGGAGGACTTGAACCCCCAACATCCTGATTAGAAGTCAGGTGCTCTATCCAGTTGAGCTACGGGACCGTCGTTTCCTACTACCCGGCAGAAAAACGAGGCGCAAGGGTTTGGCACGCCGCTGTCGCTTCCGTTTCAAAGGCCGGCGCAACAATTGCCGTCAGATTGACGTTTCGCCGCCTGAACCCGCACCCGTCCGGAGGCAGGCTCAAAGGTTCAAGGTCAGGAAAACGCTGTTCGGATCGGCCTTATAGCCTTCAAACGGAGGACATTCGACAAATCCGGCCTTCGCATAAAGCGCGCGGGCCGCGATAAAGGTCGGCTGCACGCCTGTTTCAAGGCTAAGCCGTTGAAAACCAGACACCCGCGCTTCGGCAATCAGATGATCGAGCATCTTCTTGGAAAGCCCTGCCCCCCGCTTTTCGGCGAGAATATGCATCGATTTGATCTCGGCATGGCCGTCGTCGATGCGCTTGAACGCCCCCATGCCAATCGGAACGCCCGTGTCTCGCATCACGAAAAACGAGATATTTGGGTTTGCCAACTGACTGGCATCCATCATGTGGATGCTTTCCGGCGGCGTATCGGCGTGCATGTCGGCAGTGTGGCGCTGCATCAGAAGCCCAAGATCCGGGCCAAGCGGGTTTTCGAGTTCCACGGAAATCAATGGCTTGCCCCGACTGTTAGCTTAATGCGTCCAGACACCACGGCGATGGGTAGCGAAATTTTCACCATAGCCACCCGGACGGATCACCGGCTTGCGCGCCTTCGGCTCTGCCACGGTGTAATTCAAGCCTTGCGCCTTTGCGTAGGCTTCGGCAGCGGCCTTGCTGTCAAACCGCAGCTTTACCTGCGCATCCATATCATCTGACGAAGTCCAGCCCATCAACGGATCCACTTCGCGCGCCGAGGCGGGCACATATTCCAGCACCCAAGTCTTGGTTTTGGCACTGCCGGATTGCATGGCGGTTCTGGCCGGTTGGTAAATCCGTGCGCGCATGATGGAGGCTCCTTCGTCTGACTGCTTTGTATATGGCGGAGGAAGGGGCGCTTTTGCAAGAGGTCTTGCCGTCGCAAGGGGTGCTGTCGGCTGATTACGGGGTGTGTGGGTGGGGTGTGTGGTGCAACCAGCCGACAGACTTTGCTGCTTGCTCTTTATATGTACGGCAGAGCTTTCACCGTGACAACCATAAGATGCAAATCTTTCGAAGATATTCGGTAAAATTGAAATTCCTTTCTCAAGCTTGCGTCAATATCCGTTAACAAGCCCTTTCTGCGACCTTGAACTGGAACAAAAACAGATCAAATCTAGGGGGCCGGAAGGAATCACCATGCCCCACAACAATACCAATGCCCTTGCTGACCGTCCCGAGGTGCTCACGCGCCCCAAACTCGAAGGGGGGCGTCAGTTCAAGCTTGCAACCCCGTTTGAGCCTGCCGGAGACCAGCCAAAGGCCATCGCCGAACTGTCCGAGGGGATTGAAACGGGCGAGCATAATCAGGTTCTGCTGGGGGCGACCGGCACCGGCAAGACCTTCACCATGGCCAAGATTATTGAGAAAACGCAACGCCCTGCAATCATTCTTGCGCCGAACAAAACCCTTGCCGCCCAGCTTTACGGAGAGTTCAAAGGCTTCTTTCCCGACAATGCGGTGGAGTATTTCGTAAGCTATTACGACTATTACCAGCCAGAAGCCTATGTTGCGCGGTCTGACACCTACATTGAAAAAGAATCGCAGATCAACGAACAGATCGACCGAATGCGCCACTCGGCAACGCGGGCTTTGTTGGAACGCGACGATGTGATCATCGTGGCCTCTGTGTCCTGCATCTACGGGATCGGCTCGGTCGAGACTTATTCGGCCATGACCCAGGACCTGATCGCAGGCCAGTCCTACGACCAGCGGCAAGTGATCGCGGAACTGGTTGCGCAGCAGTACCGGCGCAACGATCAGGCCTTTCAACGCGGCTCTTTCCGGGTGCGGGGCGACAGCCTTGAGGTGTGGCCCGCACACCTTGAAGACCGCGCCTGGCGCTTTTCATTCTTTGGGGAAGAGCTTGAATCCATTACGGAATTCGACCCATTGACCGGTGCCAAGGCGGATAGTTTCGACCAGATCCGGATCTATGCCAATTCGCATTACGTCACCCCGCGCCCAACGATGCAGCAGGCCGTGATCGGCATCAAGAAAGAGCTGCGCCAACGCTTAGATCAACTGGTCGCAGAGGGGAAATTGCTGGAGGCGCAACGGCTTGAGCAGCGCTGTTCGTTCGATCTGGAAATGTTGGAGGCCACCGGTGTTTGCAATGGGATCGAGAATTACTCCCGCTATCTGACAGGTCGCGCCCCCGGAGAGCCGCCGCCCACGCTGTTTGAGTTCATTCCTGACAACGCGATTGTCTTTGCCGATGAAAGCCATGTTTCGGTGCCGCAGATCGGCGGCATGTACAAAGGTGACTATCGTCGCAAATTTACCTTGGCAGAACATGGGTTTCGCCTGCCCTCTTGCATGGACAACCGGCCGCTGAAGTTCGAAGAGTGGGACGCGATGCGCCCGCAATCCATCTTCGTGTCCGCGACGCCCGCCGCTTGGGAAATTGAACAGGCGGGCGGTGTCTTTACCGAACAGGTGATCCGTCCGACGGGGCTGATCGACCCAATGGTCGAAATTCGACCGGTGGAGATGCAGGTTGACGACCTTCTGGATGAAATCCGCCGCGTTGCCGCTGCCGGTTTGCGTGTTTTGGTCACCGTCCTGACGAAACGCATGGCCGAAGATCTGACGGAGTATTTTCATGAACAAGGCCTGCGCATCCGCTACATGCACTCCGACATAGATACGATAGAACGCATTGAAATCCTAAGGGATTTGCGCCTTGGCGCGTTTGATGTCCTCGTAGGAATCAACCTCTTGCGCGAAGGGCTCGACATTCCCGAATGCGGGCTTGTGGCGATTCTCGATGCCGACAAGGAAGGGTTCCTGCGCTCGGAAACCTCACTGATCCAGACAATCGGGCGCGCGGCCCGGAATGCCGAAGGGCGCGTCATCATGTATGCTGACCGGATCACGGGCAGCATGGAACGCGCCATCGGCGAGACAAATCGCCGTCGCGACAAGCAAATCGCCTACAACACCCTGCATGGCATCACCCCCACCACGGTCAAAAAGAACGTCGAAGATGTCCTCTCTGGCTTGTGGCAGGGTGATACAGACATGGCCCGCGTGACGGCAAAGGTGGACAAGCCGGTGGTCGGCTCCAATCTTTCGGCACATCTTGATGCGCTTCGGGTCCAGATGCGCAAGGCTGCCGAAAACCTGGAGTTTGAAGAGGCTGCGCGCCTGCGCGATGAGGTCAAACGTTTGGAAGCCGTGGAGTTGGCGATTGCCGATGACCCGCTCGCCCGCCAATCGGTCGTCGAAGACGCCGTTGAGGAGGCGCAGAAAATGGCCGGACGCAGCACGGCCGGCCGGGCGGGTATGCGAGGCGGCAAGCCGCGCCGAAAAAAATAGCGCCCCCGCAATCATTGGGAGAGCCCAATGGCACGCGTCACCCCTATGCGCGATCAAAACCTGCAGATTTCCACGAATCCCTTGCTTTTTCGCCCATAAACCCTTAAGTCATGGCCTGCGACGTTATCTCTATCGACCACTGTCTTCCGTCTTGCGGCCACAGCTTTCGATCTACGCTGACGATGCCGGGCTACCGCAATTCCGTGGGTGGCAAAAAGACAGGAGATCTCACGATGGCTAAGGGCACCGTGAAATGGTTCAATGAAACCAAAGGTTACGGCTTCATCGCCCCCGAGGGCGGCCGTAAGGACGTATTCGTTCACATCACCGCGCTGGAGCGCGCTGGTCTGCGCAGCCTCGCCGATGGCCAGGCAGTGACCTTCGACATCGAAGCAGGCCGCGACGGCCGCGAATCCGCGACCAACCTCGCACTGGCCTGATTGGCCCGCAGGTTTCCGTTGGGCCTACGTCCCTCGGAAGCGGATGACTAAAGCAAAGAAAGGCACCCTATTTTGGGTGCCTTTTTTCATGGCCGGGATCGCCTAGGCTGCGGAATAGACCAGCCGATTCCGCATCGCGTATTCCAAAGCAACGCGCGTCGCCACGGCAGAGATCGGCGCGCGCAACGTAACCGGTTCACGCTCCTGGGTCGGGAAGGTCTGTTCGGTGCAGGCCGAGGATATCAGGATCGTCGGAATCTCAAATCCGCTCATCTGGATCAGGCTTTGCACCCTGCGTCCGGCTTCCAGCCCCCCGAAAGCGTCGCATTCAATAACGAGCAAGCCATAACCGCCTGCATCCATTGTGACCGCCTCGATTGCCTCAAATGCATCATGGATCTGGGTCACTTTGCCGCCAAATTTGGCGATCTGCATCGGAAGGCGCGCATCCCCACCCTCTTGCGGGCACAAGACCAACGCGCGAACGCCCCAGCCCACCAAAGACGCGGTGCCTTGATCTACCTGACGAAGTACCTGCATGGCATTTTCTCCTGCCTTATTTTCCTTGGGTCATTTATCGGGACAATCGGGTCGGAATTAGGGAAACAATCGGCAATTTTTCCCCGCATTTTCCCTAATTCATGGCAAGATCATGACGACAACCCCCTTGGAAACCCTCCTCCATCCTCTGAGAACACGATGACAAAACCCGATTACCAAAAGCTTATCGATCCCGAAATTTGGTCATTCATTGAGGAAACAGGCCGTTTTTACCCCGAAAACACCGCTACTTTTCCGGTTGAGGCGCAACGAGACGTCTATGACCGGATGTGTGAGGCCTTTCGCGCCCCCCGCCCGGAAGGGATTGTTTGTCAGGACGAAACGATAACGGGTGTCCCTGTGCGCCACTATCTGCCTGCCGTCCCGCGCGGCATGCTTGTCTATTTTCACGGGGGGGGATTCGTCGTGGGTGGCCTTCACAGCCATGACGATGTGTGCGCCGAGATCGCAGCCCATTGCCGCTTGCATGTAGTGTCCGTTGACTATCGTTTGGCCCCCGAACATGTCCACCCCGCTGCCTTTGACGACGCGCTAAGCGTCA
>JAQWYA010000182.1 GCA_029254215.1 Pseudorhodobacter sp.
AGACCATCCAAAACCGCCGCTTGAACCATCAGCGCCAAGCAGCATAACATGAACTCGATGAGCCCGCGCCTTCCGATCCAAAATCAGCTCCGCTGTTCCAAATCATTCGACGACGGACACCTCAAAACGACCCTCGCGGAAAGCTGCGTTCGCGGCATTGAACGCGGCCGCAGCTTGGGGTGTGATGGGGGTGGGGGCGGCGGACATCTCAGTTCATCGTGCCGACAGGCTTGGTCAACGCTTCCGGCTTTATCGTAAAGCGGATCTCGTCATTGCGGAACCCGAGCGCCATCGGGCGGATCACGTCTGGCAGCAGGTTGACGTCATATATCTCCTCAACGATGCCGCCGATCTCCAACCGGTGTTCGATATCGCCAGTGCGCAGGTTGATAACACAGATCGCGCATTGGGCACTCACGCCCTCAGTCTCCAGCCGTTCGTTCAGCACAAGACCCTCAAAGGTGCGGTTCTCGCGCGGGCGGGAGATCCCTATCACGGCGTGGTCGCCGACAAAGGACAGGCCACGGGCAAATCCGGGCAGGAAGCAGACCGGCTCGAACCGCCCGGTATCCCGGTCGATGCGGCCAAATTCGCCGGTGCCCGCCTGCAACATCCACAATGTGCCCTGATACAAGCGCGGGGAATGCGGCATGGAGAGGCCTTCGGCGACCACCTCACCGGTTGGCACCTCAAGGACGACACCACCGTCGCGGCGCTTCTCACGCCAGCCCTCGAAGACATTGGTGCGCGACAAGCAAGTGACATAGGCGGGCCGCCCATCTTGCATCGCAAGCCCATTCAAGTGGCAGCGGTCCTCAGCTGCCAGTCGGTTGATGAAGGGCGGGCGCCACAGTTCGCGGAAGCTTCCGCGCTCGGCCAGGGTGGCCAGACAGTTGAACCGGGTCGCCACGAAAATCGGCTGGCCGTCCGCGCCCTCATGAATGTCATGGATATCGAGATCGCCAGTTGTATGGCCGGTCACCGGCACATAGAGCGCATCAAACCCGTCGCGGGTCTCGCCCTTGTCCAGGAAATCCTCAAACCGCCAAAGCTGGTGGATCGAGCTCATCCAGAACCGCCCCTGTCCGACGCCAAGTCCCATCGGCCGCTCGAAGGTTCGCTCGAAGACCGACAGCCGCCCGTCTGGCTGCAACCCCAGCAAGAAAACCTTGCCCGCCTGATAGGTGGTCATCGCGAGGCTGACCCTCGCCTTCTTCAGCCAGGCGGTGAACAGACGGGAGCCGTGGAAGGCGAGGGCGGGCGGTTTCTGGTCGGTCATTGCGGATCTTTCAAGATAGGGTTTGGTTTGGAACGGCGCGTGCGGTCATTCGCGGAAGGCCCGCGCCCGCACCCGTTCCAGAGGTTGCAGCAGGTAGTCGATCACGCGGCGGCGCCCGGCGAGGACGTCGATCTCGGCGATCATACCGGGGATGATGCGGGCCTGGGCGCCGTCGGCGTCATAAAGCGCGCCTTCGGTGCGCACGACGATGACGAAGACCTCCGCCTCATCGCGTTCGCTGCGGCGCACTGCATCTGCGCCGATCCGCAGGATCCGGCCCTCCAGCGCGCCATAGCGGGTGAAGTCATAAGCCGTCAGCTTCACCCGGACCGGCTGGTCCGGGCGCAAGAACGCGATATCCTGGGGCAGGACATAGGCTTCCACCAGCAGGGCGTCGTCCAGGGGCACGATCTCGGCCACTTCTTCGCCTGCACGCACGGCCCCACCGATCGTACGGCGGTGGAGCCGGTTGACGATCCCCGCGACCGGCGCGCGCAGCACCGCCCGGGCGGCCATGCTTTCCAACGCAGGCAAGGATGGTCGCAAGGCGGCCAGCTCCCCAGTGGCATCGGCCAGCTCGCGCAGCGCTTCGGCTGCAAATTGGTTGCGGGTGGAGGCGATGGTATCTTCGACCTCAGCCAAGGCCGTCTCCAGTCGTGCGAGCGCCGCCTCGGCACCCGCGATCCGGCCTTCAATCTCTTCCTCCTGACGCCGCAGGGTCAAAAGCGTGGTCTGCGGTTCCACACCACGTTCCACCAAAGGCGCGATGATCGCGCGTTCTTCAGCGAGGATATCCCGGGTCCGTGTGGCGGTTCTGATCTCGGTGCGGGCCTCAAGCTGTTCCTGCCGACGCTGTTCACGCCGGCGTTCCAGAACGCCAATCTCAGAGGTCAAGGCAGCAGCACGCCCGGCGTGCAATGCGCGTTCGCTGACCACCATCTCAGGGGCTGCCGCTTCAATAGTGGGCAAGAACACCGGGGCGCGTCCGTCAATCTCGGCGGAAAGCCGTTCGATCCGGGCTTGCAGTGCTACGGCGCGCTGGACCTCGCGGTCAAGCTGGCTGGTCTGCACAAGGCCGTCCAACTCAACCAACGGCGCACCCGCCTCAACAATCGCGCCCTCTTCAACAAAAACCGCCCGGATCACACCCGCCTCGGCGGCTTGGACCCGCTGGACATCGCCTGCAGGCACGACCCGGCCCGGCGCGCGGGTGACATCGTCGATCTCGGTCAACCAGGCCCAAACGAAGATAGCCCCGATCACCGCGAAGATCGTGAATAAAAGAGCAGAAGCCCGTAGGGGCGTGCGCCCCTTCATCTCCTGCACCAGCCGGTCAAGGTCGCGCTCGGTGCTCATGCGCCGCCCCCTGTCGCCTGACGTCGGGTGAACTGGCTCTTGGGTCCGTCTGCGACCACCTTACCGTTCTCGATCACGATCACCCGGTCCACAAGCTCGAGCAGGCTGGTGCGATGCGTGATCACGATGAGCGTCCGGTCCTCAAGAACGCCCTTCAGCCGTGCGATCAGCGCGGCCTCAGAGTGGATGTCCATGGCGGCTGTAGGCTCATCCAAAAGCAGGATCGGTGGGGCGCCCATGAGCGCGCGGGCCAGCACCACCGCTTGGCGCTGCCCGCCCGACAGGCCTTGGCCGCGCTCGCCGATACGCATGTCATAGCCCTCCGGATGACGCGCCGCGAACTCTTCGACCCCTGCAAGGCGGGATGCTTCCAGGATATCTTCGTCACGCGGACGCGCGGCGCCAAAGGCGATATTCTCGCGCAGCGACCCGGACAAAAGCCAAGGCTCCTGAAGCACCGCGCCAATATTGCGCCGCAGGTCGGTGGGATCAATTTGCCGAATATCGATGCCATCGGCCAGCACAGCCCCCTCGGTGGGCCGATAAAGCCCAAGCAAGAGCCGCGCGATGGTACTCTTGCCTGATCCGATCGGCCCGAGGATGGCCACCCGCTCACCTGGCGCAATATCAAAACTGACCTCGTTCAGTGCGGCACCCTGCTGATCGGGATAGGCAAAGCTTACTCCATCAAAGCGCACCTCGCCTGAGAGCCGGGAGCGTGACAGGAACTGACGGCCCGCAGGATGTTCTCCGGGGGCCTGCATCAGTGCGTCAAGGCTGCGATAAGAGCTGCGCGCCTGATGCAGGCGGGTCAGCGTTTGCGAGATCAGTGCCAGCGGGGCCAATGCGCGTCCAGTCAGGATCACCGCCGCGATCAGCACACCAGAGGTGATCTGGCCAGATACCACGAGAAGCGCTCCATAGACCACGATCAGGATCTGGGCTGCTTGCTGGACAAAGCCGGTTGCATTGATCGCACCTTGCGTGACGGCCCGACTTTTGACGGCATAAGCGGACTGGCGGCGGATCGCCTCGGCCCAGCGGGCACGCATTTGCCGACCCGCACCAGCCGCCTTGATCGCCTCAATCCCTGTCAGCGTCTCGACCAGCACGGTCTGCTTCATTTGCCCTTCAGCCAGCACACGGTCTGCGAGACGGCCCAGCATCGGCTGAACGGTCAACCCGATCAAAAGGACCACGGGCACGGCGATTGCGGGGACGACGGCCAGGGGGCCGCCAAGCAGGAAGATCGCGCCCACGAAGATCACCACGAAGGGCAGGTCGATCAGGGCCACCATGGTCGCCGAGGTGAAGAAGTCCCGTAGCGACTCAAATTCCCGCATCGTTGCTGACACCGCACCAACGGATCCCTTGCGCGCGCCCATCTCCGTCTCGATCACCTGATCGAAGACCCGCTGGCCCATATCCAAATCGGCCCGCTGGCCTGCATGGTCGATAAAGCCTGAGCGTAGCGTCTTCAGGATCAGATCAAACGCCAAGGCAACGCCGACGCCAATGGTTAGGGCGAAGAGCGATTCAGTGGCCGCGGAAGGCAGAATGCGATCATAGACCACCATGGTGAAGAGTGAGGTAACCAAGGCCAAGCTGTTAATCATCATCGCAGCGAAGCCTACCTGAATATAGGCCCAGCGGTTCATGGCCATCGCATCGCGGAACCAGTGGCCGCGCACACCTGCATCACGCTCATCATGGGCATGGCGGTGTTCGGGCTTCAGGATCAGGACATGACCTGTCAGCTCCGTGGAAAGGTCAGCGAGCGGCACATCGATCAGGCCGTCACCTGTTCGCGGATCATGAATGGCGGCTTGATCTGCGTCGCGGCGGTGCAAGACGACCGCGCCGCCAGATTTGGTCAACAAGATTGCCGGCAGCAGGCCCTCATCAATGTCACCGGGCTGGTGTTGACCGAAAGCCGCCTGAAACCCCGCCTGTTCTGCGGCGGCGATCACGCCGCGCACGCCCCCAACAAGTCCCGCCTGCTCTTGAGATACCAGTACATCGTGCAGCGCGCCAAGCGTGAGGGGCCGTCCATGATGGGCTGCGACATGCAAAACACAGCGCTCCAGCACGGTAGCTGTCGCTTGAGGTGGAAGGGAGGAAACCACCTCTCCCCCGCTCATTGACTTTCTGCTTCGGAGTTCGGCGACGTTGGCAGGATCACACCGAACACGTCCAGAATATCGCCGGTGGCGGCCAGCACCGCATAGCCCAGAACCGCCTTGTCATGTTCCACGAGAATCTGCTGGCGCTCCGAGGCCAGTGCCTCACGTTCGGCGTCCAGAAGTTCGATCAGGCTCCGGCGCCCAGCCTTGAACTGATCCCGCGCAAGATCAAGGTTGGCGCGGTTTGCCTTGGTTGCGGCACGCGCTGCAGTCAGCTGCTCAGCAACGGCACCCAATTCGGCAGACAGGATCCGCAATCTGCTGTCCAGCTCGCGGCGGGTGGCGTCCATATCAACCCGCCGCGCGTCAATGCGCGCCTCGGCGGCGGCGACCCGTGCAGTCCGGCCTCGCGAAGGGGAGAGGAGTTGTTCCGAGGTGAGCCCCGTCACCGCCCGTGCGCCCGGGATCGCCGATACGGAAACCGACAAAGTTGGCACGCGTCCGGCAAGCGCCGCCGCATGCTCGGCTTGCGCTGCCAGGACCTCGGCCTCTGCGCGGCGCAAGGTTGGGCTTCCCTCGGCCCCGCCGTTCGGGGCGCTTGGCGATCGAGGCGGAAGAGCCAGCCCCGGTGTTGGCGCGTACCCAAAAACCTCCCTAAAGACAGCATCGGCGCGGATCACCTCAGAGCGTGCCGCAACCACGGCGGCGCGTTCATTGGCCAGACGGCTGCGGGCTGTGAGCGCGTCGACGCTCGATCCCAAGCCTGCCGAGGTGCGCTCCTCGATCTGAGCTGTCGTGGCCTCCAGAGAGGCCAATGAAGCTTCTGATGCCGCAACCAACGCTCTTGCAGTTGCAACACTTGCCCAGGCCTCGACCGCAGTAAGGGCTGCGCGCGATCCTGCATCCAGCCGACCTGCAAGACCACCCAGTACCCGCGCTTGGGCCGCCGTCTGACGCGCCTCGCTGGCACCGCCATCATAAAGCAGTTGCGAGATTGCACCAAAGGACGTCACCCCAAAGCCCCCAGCATTTTGTGGCCGCAGACCGACGGATACCTGCGGCAAAAACGCTCCACTTTCGGCGAGAAGACCTGCTTCGGCCTCGCGAAGCGCTGCTTGCCCACGACCCAGCGTCGGGCTGGTTGTGACGGCCTGAGCAACAGCCCGCCCGAAGTCACTGCCCGCCAGGGAAGCCGGAAGCCGGGCCTCACGGCTGATAACGGCGGCCTCAAGTGCGGTCAGGTCGGGCGGGGTCGCACAAGCGCCCAGCAGGATCACCGCGAGAAGGGCTGCGGCAGGAAGGCTATTTGTCATTGTTTGGTTAGTCCCGGAAATTGGATCAGAGCTTCGTCTGCGGAGACATCCGTGGCGAGGGCTGCAAGGAAGCCTGTACCGGCTGGAGGGTTTTTGCGGTTAAACACAAGGCGCGGTTGTGGCCGAGGTCCCGAACTCAGGAAGCGTTCAGCTCTTTCCATCCAATCAAGATGTGCAAGTGACACGAGGCCCGCATGAAGCAGCCCCAGCGCCCCGGCGCGGTGCAATAAAACGACTGCGGCTTCGTCAAGCGCGGCCGCTGCCTGCCTGTCAACAATCATCATCGAGGGTTTACCTTCAAAGGCAGCCAGCAATCCCATATCGTGCAGGGCTTTCGCAGAATGAGCGGTCGCGGGTCGCGCTTCAGCGTGATCTTTGAGCAAGGCGGCTAACCGCGCCGCCTCTGGCGCAAGAGTGTCGGGCGCCCCCTCAGCTTGCGTATAAATCCTGTATTGCCCCGGTTCGGGAGACGCAAGGTTACTGTCTTCATGCAGTGCCAGCGCCTGCCCCCCGGCAACATCTTCGATCAGATCGAAAGGCCAGGCGGCCAAACGGGGCGGAAGCCAAGCCGCCCGCCACTGTCCCTCCGGCCCGATAAATGCCGATTGACCTTCGGGTCCCCGCCGCAGCAGGGCCTGCGGCAGGATGCCGTTACGATCGCGTGAAAACACAATTGGAAAACAGGAGGCCGCTGACACGGCCTCCTGCACAGTGACGGGCACGGATTGCCACTGCTTGGCAAAGCCGTAGTCTGCCGGGCGACGCCAGGACCAACTCTTGTGTCGGTCCCAGCTTAAAGCACGAAGTGGATACGTCACGTTATCCGACATTCATCACACACCGAAGATCACGTTTGAGGCAACAAGATCGTCGAGGCGTATGTCTTCAAGAATGACAAACGTGTCAGCATCAAGCGTGATCATTGTGTCATGCCCACCTGGGCCTTCAGGAGCTGCTGCCGCCTTAAAGGCATCAAAGTCGGTAAAGCCAAAGGCCGTCACATCAAGCTTGTCACCTTCAGCCCCGTTCCCGTCGCCCGCGCTGAAATCGATGATCGTCGTCGTGCCATCAAGGTTGCGGAACGTGAACGTATCGGCCCCCGCGCCACCAGACAATCGGTCGGTCCCACCACCACCGTCGATGTTGTCATCGCCAGTGCCTGCAAAGATCACATCGTTAGCATCTGTCCCGGTCAGCGTATCGTCGCCAACAGTTCCGATTTCCGTCGCAGCGCCGCTGAAATCACCGCCAAACACCACAACGCTCGCGCCGGATTGGCTGCCATTTAGGTCGACGCCGTAGGCCCCGATGATCAGGTCGTCAAACCCGTCGCCGTTCACATCGCCCGCGGAACTCACCGACGCACCCGACAAGTCATCCGCCGACACGCCATTGATCGCAAAGCCGCCGGTACCCGCCTCTACATCCGACAGCTCCACCGCCGACCCGTCCGTCTTGCCAAACACCACAAAGCTCGCGCCGGAGTCGCCGCCATTCGGGTCGTCGCCCTTGGCCCCGACGATCAGG
>JAQWYA010000103.1 GCA_029254215.1 Pseudorhodobacter sp.
ACAACCCGAGAGGCATAGATATTCACGACTGCCGGCGCGGCCTCGCGCACCAAAGGGGCAAAGGACAGGGCAATCTGAGCCTGCGATTGCGGCACTTGCTGTGCCGGGGCGGAAAGCGGAGACATGGCCGCCACTAAGACGGCCAATGCCATTGTTGTCTGTCGCATCACACACTCCTATTTCAGCCAATTACCCTTGATATGGGCTAAAGCGGCGCAAGCTTCAACGGGCACCCCTCCCGTCATGGGCTTAGTGAAGTTTGGCGGCCATGTTGATGGTCACGCAAACGCAGTCCACGCCGTCGATGTCCATCACCGGACCGGCAGGCTGACATTCCAGACCTACACGGCGGCCAAGACGGCGCGAGTTTTCCGGGATAAGCCCCAGAACCGAGGTCGCGCCAAGCTGCCGCGCCGAGATCACCATCTCGTGGCGCAGCTGCAACTGCACCCGCAGACGCAGGTTGGCCGGAACCCGGTCGGACACAAAGACCCGGCTGCTTTCCCAGATGTTTTCGGCAACCGGGGCCTCTTCGTAAAGCAGCGTCTGGGGGATAGAGCCCAGCAGCCCCTTTTGCGCATCGCGGATCATGTAGGTGTAGATGCCGCAGCGGTGAGTCGTTGGGGTCAGCCGGATCCCGGCCAGAACCTGACCGTTTTCATGCACCGCAACCCAGCGGCTGGCAGGGGTATCATACTGGTCAAACTCCATACCGTTGGAGTTGGGCAGATCCCATTTGTTCTGCTCAATGAACGAGCGGTGACGCGCCCGAAACATATTGGCGAAGAGTTCGCCATGATTGTGCAGGTTTTCGTAAGAGAGCGTTGTGACTTCCATTTGGTGGTCTCCTTCTGGGGTTAAGAACCTGTCAGATGGAAACCGCACATGCCTATAGCAATCGGTACTCTCGGGCTTTTCGCAGAGCCTCCGAAGTTGTGCGCGCCTCAAGTCTTACGCGCGCGGATGTCAGTCTGGCTTTGAAGGCACTTTCCGAAATCCCCAGTTTGGCTGCGGCAGCAGTGTGACGGTCCCCATTGGCGATGCATTGCAGCGCCTCGATTTGTGCTTTCGTCAACTCTGAACTGGGCTTGGAGGCGACATGCAGACGAATCGTCGCATCCGTAAGCTGCGCCAGTTCAGCGTCCGAAAACTCGCGGTCAGAGCGGCAGATGCCGGTCATCGAGCGAGAGGTGATGGGGCCATAAGACGAGACCGCGCCATAGATCATGCCATAGCTGGCGGCCTTCTTGAGCACTCCAAATGGGTCCGGCAGGGGGATCTCGCTCCACCGGGCAGTGCCAACGGTTCCGATCCCCCAGAAAACCAACGGGTCGCGCAGGTAATAAGAGTGACTGTTGTAATAATCCACCCAGGCCGCGGGGTAGCGGCTGTGGTAAATCAGGGGGGAGGCGAAACGAATATGCAAGCCCACGGCAAAGCCCTCCGGGGCCAGCCGATCAAGCTCCTCATAGATCGCGTCGATTTTGGCCTGCGTTTCCATCTACCCTGACAATTTTCAAACCGAATACACTCAACCCTAAATTCATCTTCTCTGGTCTGCCAGACCTGTCGTTAAGAAACCGTTTACGAATGTTTACCTTATTTGAGGATATGGGGCTAAAATGCGAAAGGCCCGCCTGCTGGCGAGCCTTTGCGACATAAAACGACGAGCGTTAAGGCTCAGTCTGCCTCGAACTCAGCCATGCGGGCCTTGTCGGCGGCGCCTTTGGCCGAAGGATCGCGGTCCACGAACTCGATGATCGCCATCGGAGCCATGTCGCCATAGCGGAAGCCGGCTTTCAGAACGCGCACATAGCCGCCCTGACGGTCTTTGTAGCGCGGGCCGAGGATGGCGAACAGACGCTCGACATACTGGTCCTGCTTGAGCTGGGCTGCGGCCTGACGGCGGGCGTGCAGATCGCCGCGCTTGGCAAGGGTGATCAGCTTTTCGATGATCGGACGCAGTTCCTTGGCTTTCGGCAAGGTGGTCTTGATCTGCTCATGCTCGATGAGCGAGCCGCACATGTTGGCGAACAGCGCTTTGCGGTGTTCGTGGGTGCGGTTAAGGCGGCGGTATCCGCGAGAGTGACGCATTGGAAGTCTCCTGAAACGTGGTTTTACTTTGTCCGGCGGTCCTACGAGCGGGCCGCTCACCTTGGGGCTTCATGCCCATTTTTCCCCGGCAGATCCGGGCATTTACGAGGGGCGACAAGCGCCCCTCAGCCAATCTTAGAACTGGTCTTCGAAACGCTTGGCCAGATCTTCGATGTTTTCTGGCGGCCAATCCTCGACGTCCATGCCAAGGTGCAGACCCATGCCCGACAGCACTTCCTTGATTTCGTTCAAGGACTTGCGGCCGAAATTCGGGGTGCGCAGCATCTCGGCTTCGGTCTTCTGGATCAGATCGCCGATATAGACGATGTTGTCGTTCTTGAGGCAGTTTGCCGAACGGACAGACAGTTCCAGCTCGTCCACCTTCTTGAGCAGCAACGGGTTGAATTCCAGCCCGTCATCCACATCCGAACGGGTGGCCGATTCCGGCTCGTCGAAGTTGACGAAGATCGACAGCTGGTCCTGCATGATGCGGGCAGCATAGGCCACCGCGTCATCAGGGGTCAGCGACCCATCGGTTTCGATTTTCATCGTCAGCTTGTCATAGTCCAGCACCTGACCTTCGCGGGTCGGCTGCACTTCGTAGCTGACTTTCTTCACCGGCGAGTAGATCGCATCGATCGGAATCAGACCGATCGGAGCATCTTCGGGGCGGTTCTTGTCGGCAGCGACATAGCCCTTGCCGGTGTTGACGGTCAGTTCCATGAACAGATCGGCGCCATCATCGAGGTGGCAGATCACGTGATCCTTGTTCAGGATTTCGATGCCGTTGGTTTCAGAGATGTCGCCAGCCGTCACAAGGCCCGGCCCCTTGGCCGAGATCGAGAGGCGCTTGGGCCCTTCGACATCCATCTTGATGCTGACACCCTTGAGGTTCAGAACGATGTCGGTCACGTCTTCACGGACGCCGGCAACGCTGGAAAACTCATGCAGAACATTGTCGATCTGCACGGAGGTAATCGCACCCCCCTGCAAAGAGGACATCAGAACGCGACGCAGCGCGTTGCCAAGCGTCAGGCCAAAGCCACGCTCCAGCGGCTCAGCGATGATGGTCGCGGTGCGCGAGGCGTCGGGCCCCGGCTTGACCACCAACTGTGTCGGTTTAATCAGTTCAGCCCAATTTTTGTGGATCATGCGTATAGCCTCCATACCAGTCTTCTGCCCATGTCCCTAAGCAGTCGACGCCCGAGGATGTAGAAATGCCGAAACCGGGCCACAGGCAGAACGCCCGCAGCCCGGCAAAACAAAGATCCGTCAGACCCGGCGACGCTTCGGCGGGCGGCAGCCATTGTGTGCGATCGGCGTCACATCACGGATAGAGGTGATGTTCAGGCCAGCAGCAGCCAAAGCGCGCAGCGCGCTTTCACGGCCCGAACCGGGGCCCTGAACTTCGACTTCCAGCGTCTTCACGCCATGTTCCTGCGCCTTGCGGGCAGCATCCTCGGCAGCCATCTGGGCAGCGTAAGGCGTCGATTTGCGCGAGCCTTTGAAGCCCATGGTGCCCGAAGACGACCAGGAAATTGCGTTGCCCTGAACGTCAGAGATCAGGATCTTGGTGTTGTTGAACGAGGAGTTCACATGCGCAACGCCAGCGGCGATGTTCTTGCGTTCCTTACGCTTCATGCGGGTCTTATCGCGTGCCATATCCAGTCGCCCCCTTATTTCTTCTTGCCGGCAATGGCCTTAGCGGGGCCTTTGCGGGTGCGAGCGTTGGTGTGGGTCCGCTGACCGCGAACCGGCAGGTTCCGACGGTGACGCAGGCCACGGTAGCAGCCAAGATCCATCAAGCGTTTGATGTTCATGGAGATTTCACGACGCAAGTCACCTTCAACGGTGAAGTTGGCGTCGATGTGTTCGCGGATCGCAAGCACTTCGGCATCCGAAAGCTCGTTCACGCGACGGGTACGGTCGATGCCCACAGCTTCGCAGATCAGTTCTGCAGTGTGCGAGCCGATGCCCGTGATATAGGTCAATGCGATGGGGACGCGTTTCCCCGTCGGAATGTTTACGCCAGCAATACGTGCCACGCGCGCTTCCTTTCGTTGCGGTTCCGTCGTTCCAGAACCTTTTTTCACAACCCAAGAGCGGCGGCTCCGCCCTTGATGTTTTCGATCTGCAAATGTGGGATAACCCGCAACGCAAAACGATTCCCTAGCGGGACGCCGTGCAATATGGGGTTTTGGCTACGCCGTCAAGCGGCGCAACCGATTATTCTGCGCTGTCAAGCACTTTGGCGATAGCACCCGCGACATCATCCATCGCCGCAAGCCCATCGACCGACCGCAACGCGCCTTTGGCATAGTAATAGCCCATCAGCGGAGAGGTCTTTTTGTAATATTCCATGAGCCGGGTGCGCAGCGCATCCTCGGTATCATCGGCGCGGCGCTGCATGGAGGTAGACCCGCAAGCATCGCATGTATCAGCGACTTTAGTGGGTTTGGTGCTGTCATGATAGACGGCACCACAGCCGCCACAGGTATACCGCCCCGTGATCCGCGAGACGAGGGCCGCGTCATCAACCTGCATCTCGATCACCGCGTCCAGCTTTTGCCCCAGCCCGTCCATCAGAACGGCCAGCGCATCGGCCTGCGCAAGGGTGCGGGGAAAGCCATCAAAGATGAACCCGCCCCCGGCCTCGCCCGTCAGCTTTTCACGGATGAGGCCGATCACGATCTCATCCGTCACCAGCTCACCGCGCGCCATGACATCGGCCACCTTGCGGCCCATTTCAGAGCCAGAGGTCTTGGCCTCGCGCAGCATGTCCCCGGTGGAAAGCTGCACCATGTGCCGCCCATCCACCAAACGCTTGGCCTGCGTACCCTTGCCGGCCCCCGGAGGCCCCAAAAGGATGATATTCGTCATTGGGGCTCCCCTCCCGTTTTCTCAGCGACGCGACGGCGCGCGTGTGCCCGTCCGCTTCTTGCCGCGCAACTGCGACTTTTCAATCAGGCCTTCATATTGATGCGCCAAAAGATGCGATTGCACCTGATTGATCGTATCCATCGTCACCGACACCACGATCAGCACCGATGTCCCCCCGAAATAGAACGGGATGGCGAAGGAGTTGCGCAGAACTTCCGGCAACAGACAGACCAGCGCCAGATAGCCGGAGCCGACGACCAGAATGCGGTTCACCACATATTCCAGATATTCCTCGGTCTTTTTGCCGGGGCGGATGCCGGGCACAAAGCCGTTCTGGTTTTTGAGGTTCTCAGCCACGTCTTCCACCTTGAAGGCCACGTTGGCCGTGTAGAAGTAAGCGAAGAACACGATCATGCCCGTGAAGAACAACAGATAGAGCGGCTGACCCGGCCCGAAATAGGCCAGAATGGTCGACATCACCGGCCCGGTCTGCTGGCCCGAGAAGGTGGAGATCGTCACCGGCAGCAACAACAGCGAAGAAGCAAAGATCGCCGGGATAACGCCCGCCGGGTTGACCTTGACGGGCAGATGGCTCGACCCGCCGTCATAGACCTTCATACCGACCTGACGGCGCGGATATTGGATGTGGATCTTGCGCAAGGCGCGCTCCATGAACACCACGAAGCCGATCACCACGACGACCATCACGATCACGCCGATAATCACCGCAGGCGACAAGGCGCCCGAACGGCCCTGGCTGAAGAATTGCGCGATGGCGGCCGGAATTTCGGCAACGATGCCCACGAAGATGATCAGCGAAATCCCGTTACCGATGCCGCGTGCGGTGATCTGCTCACCCAGCCACATCAGGAACATGGTGCCGCCGACCAGCGTAATCACGCAGGAGGCAATGAAGAACAGCCCCGGATTGGTGACAAGGCTGCCGCTTTGCAGGCTGACCGCGATGCCATAGGCTTGGAAGGTCGCCAGAAGCACCGTGCCGTAGCGGGTGTACTGGTTGATCTTCTTGCGCCCCTGCTCGCCCTCTTTTTTCAACTGCTCCAGCCGCGGGACCATGGCGGTCATCAGCTGAACGATGATGGAGGCGGAAATATACGGCATGATCCCAAGTGCGAAAATCCCCATCCGGGAAATCGCGCCACCGGTAAACATGTTGAGCATCCCGCCGATGCCTGTCGTCAGATCGGCCATAAACTCGCGCAGGGCGGTGCCGTCGATTCCGGGAACGGGGATATAGGTGCCGATGCGATAGACGATCAGCAAACCGATGGTAAAGAAAATGCGCTGGCGCAGGTCCGTCGCCTTGCCAAGCGCCCCCCAGCTCAGGTTTGCCGCCATTTGTTCCGCAGCTGATGCCATGGTGTAATTCTCCGCTGGCGCTAAAGGAAGCGCCGCCAAACCGTTTTCCGGTCGGCGGCGCGAGAAAACTTAATCGCTGATGTAAGCAGTCTTTCGGCTGCTCACAACCTCTTATTCTGCTGCGACCGGCGCAAGTGCCGTAAGAGTGAGCGTTCCGCCCGCTTTTGCGACCGCTTCAACCGCCGAGGCAGAGGCCCCCGTCACGGCCAGCGTGATCTTGGAGGTCACGTCGCCCTTGGCGAGAACGCGGATGCCGTCCAGCTTTTGCTTGGTCAGGCCGGCAGCGATGATCGCATCTTCGGTGATCTCAACCGAGGCGTCCAGCTTGCCTGCGTCGATGAACTTCTGGATCAGGCCCAAGTTCACAACGGCGTAATGCTTTGCGTTCGGCTTGGTGAAGCCGCGCTTCGGCAGACGACGGTAGAGGGGCATCTGGCCGCCTTCGTAACCGCCAATTGCCACGCCCGAGCGGGACTTCTGACCCTTGATACCACGGCCAGCGGTCTTGCCCTTGCCCGAACCCGGACCACGCGCAACGCGCTTTTGCTTCTTGGCTGCGCCCGGATTGTCGGAAAGTTGATTCAGTTTCATGTCGCTTCTCCTTTGGCCGGATGCGGCCCCCAGCGACGGGAGCGGCCGAACACGGCATTTCTTGATTCTTGACCCGGTTTTCGGATCATCGGGGGCGTATAGTTCTTTGCCGCCATAGGATCAAGACGCTTTCCTGCCCGGCAATGATTTGCCGCCCCGCCATAGAAAGCTTCGGGCGCGGCATCCTGCCAAGTGCTTCAAGAATGCCCTGCCGGAGTTAGGTTTCTGGCGATCATGGGCGCGCAGAATCGCCGTTGGAAAAGCGGGAAGTGTTTGGCGCGGGGGCAAAAACTCTCACCTCACCGCTCAGCTACAGGCTGGGGTCAAGTGCGGATTTCATCTAAAGGATTGAAAAGGCTTGGCAGGAGTTGGGGGACTCGAACCCACGACCCTCGGTTTTGGAGACCGATGCTCTACCAACTGAGCTAAACTCCTGTGCCTGACGCGGTGGTATTTCAGTTGGGAACCGGAATCAAGGGCTGGAACGACAATCTGGGTCGGATTTCTGCGTTTCTATTTCCGACAGCATGGCTGTCAAAAGGTCGAAATAGGGGGCACCCTCGGGGGAGGTTCCGGTCAGGAAGGCGGTGATCTGGCTGTTATGGCCGCGAACCGTCGATGTCACCAAGCGCAGGGGCGCGCCGATTTTTGCAGCCCGGCGCGCTGCAAGACGGGGGTTGGCCGGAGCAATGATCCGATCAATCGGGCCATGCAACATAACGGCGGGTGGCCCGTCGGGCCGCAAGCGCCAAGGCTGCACCATCGCCGCACAAAGCGCGATCACGCCATCGGGCGGACAAAGGGTGTTCCGCCGTGGCGTTGGGGGATAGGCCAGCGACAGACCGGCAATACCGCCCGCCGACACCCCCAGAATGATGACCGGCAAGGATTTGATCCTGTCACAAACCGCCCCCGTGCAGATCGCCCGCACCGCGTCCGAGGCATCCTCGACAGCGGCCATCATGGCCGGGCCACAAAGCCCTTTCGCGACAGTCAGGCCGGTGGCCTTGGTCCGCGCCTGCATCTGGGCGATGGCCGCGGCCTCGGATGGCGAGAATGCCTCCGGACC
>JAQWYA010000093.1 GCA_029254215.1 Pseudorhodobacter sp.
GCAAGGAGCGTAAGCATGAAGGGGTTTTCGAACCGCTGGAAAGACTTTCCCGATTATATCATCGGCATCACCAAGGAAATCTGGGAGGATCGGGGCGTCTCGACGCTGAACCACTATTACGCGCCGGATATTCCGGTCCGCTCTCCGATGGGGATTCAGCGCGGCAATCAGGCGGTGATCGCCTCGACCATGGCGACGATCAATGAGTTTCCCGACCGTGAATTGCTGGGCGAGGATGTGATCTGGTCGGGGGATGATGTGGGGGGGTATCTGTCCTCGCATCGATTGCTGACGCGGGCAACGCATAGCCGCGACGGGGCCTTCGGGAAGGCCAGCGGCAAGCAATGGGTCGTGCGGGTGATCGCCGATTGTGCGGCCAAGGCCGATACGATCTATGACGAATGGCTGATCCGCGATTATGGCGGGCTGGTGCGGCAGTTGGGGATGGATCCGCGCGATTATGCAGCGCAACTGATCGAGGCCGAAGGCGGCGTGCGAGAGGCCGCGCGCCCCTTTACGCCCGCGATGGATGTCGATGGCGGTTATCACGGGCGTGGTAATGACAATGCCTGGGGCCAACGCTATGCCGAGACGCTGACCCGGATTATGGACAAGGATTTCACGCATTTTCACACGGTTTATGACCGCGCGATGATCGGGGAATATGCCGGGGCCGTGGCCGCGATTGGCCGCGAAAAGGCGCTGGAATTCTGGGTTGGGCTGCGGTCCTCCTTTCCGAATGCGCGGTTTCAGATCCACCATCAGATCGGCATGGACGGGGGCATGATGCCGCCTCGGGCGGCGCTGCGCTGGTCTTTGGACGGGCTGCATGAGGGGTGGGGCAGCTTTGGCAAGCCGACGGGCGCGCCGGTCCATGTGATGGGTCTGTGCCATGCGGAATATGGCCCTTTCGGGCCGGATGGCGTGGGCCTGCGGCGGGAGTTCGCCTTGATCGACGAGGTGGCGATCTGGAAGCAGATCCTGCTTCAGACCGGATGAGCCGCCTCGTCACTGCTGTCGAGTAGGTATTTTTGCCAAGAAGAAATCCCAAGACCCGCGCAGAGCCCGCCCGTTTTGGACCATTCAGGAGAGACAAGAGATGACCCCGGAAGAGATGGAAGCCCGCATGGTTCGCTATGGCGATCTGCGCCCCTGCAAGACGGCCTTTATTGATGCCCATACGCCCGGATCTGATCAGAAAGAGAATTTCACGATCATTGGCGGGGGGGTCTCGGAAAGTCCCGATCAGCATGTGCATATCAAGGAAACGCCGGGCTTCAATATCGGGGCTGCGGGCCAGCCCCCCAAATGCCGCAACAGTTTGCACAGCCACCGCACTGCCGAGGTGTTCTTTGTGCTCAAAGGGCGGTGGCGATTTTTCTGGGGTCGCTGGGGGACTGCGGGGGAGGTGGTTCTGGAGGAGGGCGATATCTTCAACATTCCCACCGGAATTTTCCGCGGGTTTGAGAATATCGGCACGGATTACGGGATGATCATGGCCGTTCTGGGCGGGGATGATGCCGGAGGCGGCGTGATCTGGGCGCCTCAGGTCATTGAGGACGCGGCCGGGCATGGCCTCGTTCTGGGCGAAAACGGCAAGCTTTATGACAGCAAGAAGGGGCAGCATCTGCCCGAAGGCCTCAAGCCGAAAGCGGTTCTGACAGAGGCCGAGTTGCAGGCCTTTCCGGAACCGACCACCGCCGATGTGGTGCCGGAGTTTGTCGCCCGCTACTGGGATCTGATGGCCCTTTCGGATCGCCAGCCCGCCAAGGTGATCGGGGCGCATGGCAAGCTGCGCGACCGGCCCGGTTTTGAGGTGGAGTTGCTGTCGCGCAACTCGATCCCGGCCACGCCTTACAGCACCGACAAGCATGAAATCCTGATGGTGATGCGCGGGCATTGGCGGCTGAGCTGGCAGGGCGGCGAAAAAGTGCTGGCCCCCGGCGATACCTGCGCCGTGCCGCCCGGTTTGGCCCATACGCTCGCCCCGTCGATGACGGGCGAGGCATCGCTGTACCGGGTGCGCAACACGGATGATCCGGCGGGGATGACGCGGCGGCTTTAAGGCGCGCGCGGATGCTTCAAGCCCGGAAACGATAGGACGGAGGAACGGAGGACCCATGACCATTCTGACAACGCATGTCGGCTCTTTGCCGCGCAGCCAAGAGACGGTTGATTTCATTTTTGCGCGCGAACGCCATGAGCCTTATGACGCGGCGGGTTTTGATGCGGCGATGACCCGCGCCGTGTCGGCCACCGTCAAGCGGCAGGTGGAGGCGGGGGTTGGCATCGTCTCGGACGGGGAGACCTCCAAGATCTCATACGCGACCTATGTGAAGGACCGCTACACGGGCTTTGCCGGAGACAGCAAGCGCAACGCCCCTGCCGATCTCAAGCTGTTCCCCAAGTTTCTGGAGCGGTTGGCCAATGAGGGCGGCACGCCCAAATATGCCCGCCCGATGTGTGTGGGGGAGGTGAAATCCAAGGGTCAGGGCGAGTTGGAAAAGGATATCGCCAATCTGCAAGCGGCGATGGCCAAGCATGGCGCTGCGCGAGGCTTCATGAATGCGGCCTCTCCGGGGGTGATTTCGTTGTTCTTGCAGAACGACTATTACAAGACGCGCGAGGCTTATCTGGCCGCGCTGGCCGATGCGATGAAGGCGGAATATGAAACCATCGTCGCCTCGGGGCTGGATTTGCAGCTCGATTGCCCGGATCTGGCGCTGTCGCGGCATATGCTGTTTACCGATCTGACGGATGATGAGTTCATCAAGGTGGCGCAAAGCCATGTTGAGGCGCTGAACCATGCGCTTCAGGATATTCCGGCGGAAAAGGTGCGCATCCATATTTGCTGGGGGAATTACGAGGGGCCGCATGTCTGCGATATTCCGATGTCGAAGATGTTTGACACGCTGATCTCGGCCAAGGCGCAATATCTGCTGTTTGAAACCTCCAACCCTCGGCATGGCCATGAATGGGCGGTGTTCCGGGATCGGGCGGCGGATATTCCGGCCGACAAGATCCTTGTTCCCGGTGTGGTGGATACGACGACGAATTTCGTCGAACATCCCGAATTGGTGGCCGAGCGTCTGGGCCGTTTTGCCGCGATCGTCGGCAAGGATCGGGTGATTGCCGGGTCGGATTGCGGCTTTGGCACCTTTGCGGGCTTTGGCGCGGTGGACCCGGATATTGCCTATGCCAAGCTGGCAGCCTTGGCGGAGGGGGCAGCGCTTGCCAGCGCGCGGTAACGCTGTGCTGCCGCTTGTCTTGTTGCCCGGAATGATGTGCGACGCGCGGGTGTTTGGCCCGCAGATCGCGGCGTTGAGTTCGTTATGCGGGCTGCATCTGCCCGGGCCGCTGGCGCGGCCTTCGGTCGGCGCCATGGCGGAGGCGGTGCTGGCCGACGCGCCGCCGCAGTTTGCGCTGGCTGGGTTGTCGATGGGGGGGATTGTCGCGATGGAGATCGCGGCCCGCGCGCCGGAGCGGGTCTTGCGATTGGCCTTGATGGACACGAACCCGCTTGCCGAAGCCGCCGAGATGCAGGCCCGGCGTGGCCCGCAGATGGAGAGGGTGCGCGCAGGTGGACTTGCTGGTGTAATGCGCGATGAGATGAAGCCGAATTACCTGACGGAGGGCCCGAGACGGGCGGAGATTCTGGACCTTTGTCTGGAAATGGCGCTGGCGCTGGGCGACGAGGTGTTTTGTGCCCAATCGGAAGCCTTGCGCGACCGCCCGGATCAGCGGGCGGTTCTGTCGGCGCTTGGGGTGCCGGCGCTAGTGCTCTGCGGTCGGTCGGACCGGTTGTGCCCGGTTGAGCGGCATGAATTGATGCAGTCTTTGATCCCCGGATCGGTGCTGCATATCGTCGAGGGGGCGGGGCATTTGCCCTGTCTGGAACAACCTGAGGAAACGACAGCGGCCTTGCGTTGCTGGCTGGAGGTTTGATGGAAAAGAGTTTGCTGGCCCTGTTGCGCAGTGTCGATACGCCGACCGTTTGCAATGCGATTGAAGTGGCGCAAGGCAGGCGGGGGTTCAACGGGTTCACGCGCGGCACGATGCTTGCCTCGGACCCGGCGGCGGGGGCGATGGTGGGCTATGCCGTGACCGCACAGATCGCGGCGGTGGCCCCGCCGACCGAAGACGCGTCCGTGATCCGGGCGCGGCGGATGGCCTATTACAAGGCCATGGCCGAGGGGCCGCGCCCCGGTGTGGCGGTGGTCGAGGATCTGGATTACCCGGCGGCGATCGGGGCCTATTGGGGCGAGGTGAACACCACGATCCACAAGGGCTTTGGCCTTTCAGGGGCGCTGACCAATGGGGTGATGCGCGATCTGGGGGATATGGCGCCAGGGTTTCCGGTGGTGGCGGGCTCCATCGGGCCGAGCCATGGCTACGTGCATGTGCGCTCTGTCGGCGAGCCGGTGCGGATCATGGGGCTCTTGGTGCGGCCCGGTGATCTTGTCCATGCGGACCGGCATGGGGCGGTGGTGATCCCGCCCGAGGTGGTGGGCGGATTGGCGGCGGCCATTGCCAAGATGCAGGCAACCGAGCAGCTGGTTCTGGGACCTGCCCGCGCAGAGGGCTTTGACTTTGCGGCCTTCGAAGCGGCTTGGGCGGCTTTTGAGGCAGCGCGAACCTGAGGGCGGGGCTCGGAGGCATCGGACGGGTGTCTTTGGGGATGCCTGCGGGGGATTGTTCGTAGGCCGGGGGGGCTGTCTGCCCCCCCGTCCCCTTTGGGGGACTGCTCACAAGCCGGGGGGCTGTCTGCCCCCCGGACCCCCCGAGGATATTTTTGAACAGATGAAAAGGGGGGGCGGGCTTTGCAGGGGGTGCTTGGCGGGGCGGCTTGTCGCGGGCGGGTGGCTTGAGGTGACGGCGGCGGCGGGGTAAGGACAAGCGCGCGCAAAGAGAAGGGTCAGGCCATGCCGGTATTTCTGTCAACCGAGGATACGGATTTCGAAGCGGCTTTCGCGGCCCTTCTGGGGATGAAGCGCGAAGAAAGCGTCGATGTTGATGACACCGTTGCCGGGATCATTGCGCGGGTTCGCACCGAAGGCGATGCGGCGGTGATCGCGTTGACGGCGGAGTTTGATCGTCTGCAACTGACGCCTGAGAGCCTTGCGTTTTCGGCGGAAGAGATTGAGGCGGAATGTGCGAAGGTCTCGGCCGAGGATCGGGCGGCGCTAGAACTGGCCGCGGAGCGGATCGGGGCCTATCATGCGCGCCAAAAGCCCGAGGATGCCGTCTGGGAGGAAGAGACCGGCGCGCGGCTTGGCTGGCGCTGGACGCCGGTTTCGGCGGCGGGGCTTTATGTGCCGGGGGGGCTGGCCTCTTACCCGTCTTCGGTCTTGATGAATGCAATTCCTGCGCGTGTCGCGGGGGTGGAGCGTCTGGTGATCTGTTGCCCGACGCCGGACGGGGCCGTCAACCCGCTGGTCCTGCTGGCAGCGCGCCTTGCCGGGGTGAGCGAGATTTACCGCATCGGAGGGGCGCAGGCGATTGCGGCGCTGGCCTATGGCACGGCCACGATTGCGCCGGTCGACAAGATTACCGGGCCGGGGAATGCTTATGTTGCGGCGGCAAAGCGTCGGGTGTTTGGCCGGGTCGGGATCGACATGATCGCGGGCCCCTCGGAGATTCTGGTCATTGCCGATGCGCAGAACGACCCCGATTGGATCGCGCTGGATCTGCTGAGCCAGGCCGAGCATGACGAAAGTGCGCAAAGCATTCTGATTACGGATGACGCCGGCTTTGGCCGGGCCGTTGCGGCGGCGGTGGACAAGCGGCTTGAGACGTTGGAGCGTCGTGTCATTGCCGGGAAAAGCTGGCGCGACAATGGGGCGGTGATCGTGGCGCGGGATCTGGGGGAGGCGGCCAAGCTGTCAAACCGGGTGGCGCCCGAGCATCTGGAGTTGTGCGTGGCCGACCCGGAGGCGCTTGCCGATCAGATCACCCATGCGGGCGCGATCTTTCTGGGCCAATGGACGCCGGAGGCGATTGGCGATTACATCGGCGGGCCGAACCATGTCTTGCCCACCGCCCGCTCGGCGCGGTTTTCCTCGGGCCTTTCGGTGCTGGATTTCATGAAGCGCACGACGCTGGCCAAGATGACACCTGCGGCCCTGCGCGCCATTGGCCCCGCCGCCGAACGGCTGGCGCGGTCCGAGAGCCTTGAGGCGCATGGCCTGTCGGTCAGCGCGCGTTTGGCCCGGTTGAATGACCTCTAGTGGCGCATGCGCGCTAAAATGGTTGCACCATCGCCCGTGCTGGGCCATCAGTGAAGGCGACACCAGCAGATTGACATAGCCAGATGACCAGAATTTGCCACATCGAGATTGACGATACCGGCCTCGCCCCGCCCACGCCCGAGATCGAGCAGGAGCGGAAGGTTGCCGTGTTCGATCTGTTGGAAGACAACTCTTTTGCGTTGCCCGCGCGACCCGACAAGCCGGTGCCGCCGGGGCCATACCGCCTTGGGCTTGCGATCCGCGATGGACGTCTGGTGTTTGACATCGGGACGGAAGCTTCCGAAAAGGTTGGGGAGTTTCATCTGTCGCTGGGGCCGTTCCGGCAGGTTGTGAAGGATTACTTCCAGATCTGCGAAAGCTATTTCGAGGCGGTAAAGCGCTTGCCGCCCAGCCAGATCGAGGCGATCGACATGGCCCGGCGCGGCATCCACAACGAAGGCGCGCGCGTTCTGCAAGAGCGGCTTGAGGGCAAGGCCGAGGTGGATATAGACACCGCGCGCCGCCTCTTCACCCTGATTTGCGTTTTGCACTGGGGATAGTGGTGGCCGAAGAGTTTCCCGCGTCGGTGTTGTTTTGTTGCGATCATAACGCGGTTCGCTCTCCTATGGCGGAGGGGCTGATGAAAAAGCTCTATGGCCAGCGGGCCTATGTGCAATCCGCCGGGGTGCGCAACGATATGGAAGTGGACGGGTTTTCGGTTGCCGTCTGCAAGGAATGGGGGATCGAGCTGGAACGGCATCGCTCCCGCTCTTTCGAAGAGATGCAGGAATGGGGGGATGATCTGTCGCAATTCGATCTGATCATTGCCCTGTCGCCCGCAAGTCAAAGGATGGCGCTGGAACTGACGCGGTTTCACCATCTGGATGTCGAATATTGGCCGATTCTGGACCCGACCGGGCTGGGGGAGGCCCGCGAGGCCAAGCTGTCGGCCTATCGGCAGGCGCGCGACCAGATCAAAACCCGAATGCTTGACCGTTTTGGCCCCCCGACAGAGGTGACCCTATGACTGCTGCCCTGATTTCCCGCTATTACGCTGCCTTCAACGCGGGCGATGCTGACGCGATGCTCGCCTGTGTGACAGATGATGTTGAACATCGGGTAAATGAGGGAGAGATCCGTCGGGGCCGTGCGCTTTTCGCCGAGTTTTGCGGCCATATGGGGGTGTCATACCGCGAAGAGTTGCGCGACATTGAGGTTTTCACCAGCGGCAACCCGAACCGTGCTGCGGCGGAATTCGTGGTGCATGGCACCTATCTGCAAACCGATCCGGGCCTGCCAGAGGCGCGGGGGCAAGGCTATGTTCTGCCTGCGGGGGCGTTTTTCGACCTGCGGGACGGAAAAATCGCGCGGATCACGACATTTTACAATCTGAACGACTGGATCCGTCAGGTCTCATGATCTCGGTCCGGGTCTTGACGGGGGCGGCGCTGGAAGCCGCGCTGGAGGATGTGGCGGCCCTGCGCATCGCGGTGTTTCGCGAATGGCCTTACCTCTATGATGGCGATCTGGACTATGAGCGGGGCTATCTTGAACGCTATCGCACCAGCCCCGGCGCGGTTCTGGTCGGGGCCTTTGACGGGGCGCGGCTGATCGGGGCTGCAACCGGCACGCCGATGACTGACCATGCCGAGGAATTCGCGGCCCCCTTTGGGCAGGTGCCTGTCGCGTTGGATCGCATCTTTTACGGCGCGGAATCGGTGCTGCTGCCGGAGTATCGCGGCCGGGGCCTTGGCCATCGCTTCTTTGATCTGCGCGAAGACCATGCCCGCGCCGGTGGGTTCTCGCATTTCGCCTTTTGTTCGGTGCTGCGACCGGAGGATCACCCGCTGCGCCCGGCGCAATCGCGCAGCAATGAGCCGTTCTGGCGGGGCAGGGGCTATGCGCCGCTGCCGGGGGTGATTGCGCAGTTCCACTGGGCTGATCTGGGCGAGGCCACGCAAAGTGCCAAGCCGCTGCAATTCTGGATGCGGACCCTTTAACCCATTGGTTGCGTCTGCAAGGGGCTGGGCCTAGCCTTGGCTAAAACCTCTGCAAGGACCGTCCCCATGAAGATTGCCGCCGCCGCCTATCCTTTCGACTGGTTCGACAGTTTTGACGCTTATGCGGCCAAAATCACGAAATGGGTGACGGAGGCTGCGGCGAATGATACCGAACTGCTGGTTTTCCCGGAATATGGGGCGATGGAGCTGGCAAGCCTTGGCGGGCGCGGCGTGGCCGCAGATATTCACAAGGCGCTGGAGGAGGTTGCGCGTCACAGCGCGGCGGTGGATGCGCTCCACATGCAGCTTGCCGCGCGGCACAAGCTGCATATCCTCGGGGCCTCAGGTCCGGCGTTTGTGGAGGGTAAGCCCGTCAACCGGGCGGTGTTCTATGGCCCCTCGGGGATTCTGGGCCATCAGGACAAGCAGATCATGACCCGGTTCGAGCGCGAAACATGGGATGTCGTGCCGGGGCCGGGCCTGACCGTCTTTGATACGCCGCTGGGCAAGATCGGTATTGTGATCTGCTATGACAGCGAGTTTCCGCTTTTGGCGCGGGCCATGGTGGAGGCGGGGGCCGAGATTTTGCTGGCACCGTCCTGCACGGACAGTCTGGCGGGCTATTGGCGGGTGCGGATCGGATCAATGGCGCGGGCGCTGGAAAACCAGTGTGTCGTAGTTCATGCCCCGACAGTGGGCCTGTGCGATTTCTGCCCGGCGGTGGATGAAAACATCGGTGCCGCGGGAATTTACGGCCCCCCCGATCGCGGCTTTCCACCCACGGGCGTGCTGGGCCAGACAGAGATGAATGTGCCGGGCTGGGCCTATGCCGATGTCTCACGCGATCAGATTGCCGAGGTGCGGCGGGATGGCGGGGTCTTGAACACCACCCATTGGGCCGAGCAGCCTGACAGGATATCTGCCCCTGTTACCCTTCGTAAATCTGACTAGTGTTCTGAAGGGGGCACCCCGAAAGCCCATAGTTTTCATGGGTTTGTATCCGCTTTTCGGGCGCAATGCCTTGCTAAGGGCGGTGCCAAGCGCGGCGCGCTTTGGGCGAAGGCGCATTTTTCCCTTGAAAATCAGGCAAAGCGGGCGCATTTAGCCGCCATCGCCTGCGGTCCTGCCGCGGGCCTCATTGCATTGGAGAAATCATGGCCAAGGAAGACATTCTCGAATTCCCCGGTGTCGTCAAGGAACTCCTGCCCAATGCGACATTCAGGGTCGAACTCGACAATGGCCATGAATTGATCGCAACGATGGCAGGAAAGATGCGCAAGAACCGCATCCGGGTTCTGGCGGGCGACAAGGTGCAGGTCGAAATGACCCCCTACGACCTGTCCAAGGGCCGTATCAACTATCGCTTCAAATAAGACGCAGCGGGAAAGCCATGCGCCTGATCCTTGGTTCTGCCAGCCCGCGCCGCCGCGATTTGCTGGCGCAGATCGGCGTTGTTCCCGATGCCATCCTGCCGCCGGATATCGACGAGACTCCGCGCCCGCGCGAACTTCCGCGCCCCTATTGCGCGCGGATTGCGCTGTCCAAGGCGATGGCGGTGACCGCCGCGCCCGATGATCTGGTGCTTTGCGCCGATACCACGGTCGCATTGGGCCGCCGGATCATGGGCAAACCCGCCGACGCCGGAGAGGCGGCCCGCTTTCTGGTGGCGCTGGGGGGGCGTCGTCACAGCGTCATCACGGCCATCGCCCTTCGGCTGGGCGACCGTGTCTGGACCCGTGAAAGCGTAAGCGCGGTTAAGATGAAGCGCCTCTCGGACGACGAGCTGAACAGCTATCTGGCCAGCGAAGATTGGCGGGGCAAAGCGGGCGGCTACGGCATTCAGGGCCTTGCCGGGGCGTTTATCCCGTGGATTTCAGGCTCTTTCACCGGGATCATGGGCTTGCCCGTGGCCGAAACTGCGCAGATGCTGGCCGCCGCCGGTTATCCGATCTGGAAGGCCCAAGCATGAGTGAACGCCTTGTCATTCTTGACGAATTGCGCGGCTGCAAAGCGGCGGCCCTTGTGGTGGATGGCCAGTTGGAAGACTTGCTGATCGACCCGCAGACCGATGCGCCTTTGCCGGGTGCGATCTACCGAGGCGTGGCGGATCGCCCCATGAAAGGGCAGGGCGGCGTTTTCGTGAAGCTGCCCGAAGGCTCCGGCTTTCTGCGCCAGACCGCCGGGATCGCGCCGGGTGCGCGGCTTTTGGTGCAGGTCACTGGCCCCGCCGAGCCCGGCAAGGCTGTTCCGGTGACCACGCGGCTTTTGTTCAAAAGCCGCTATGCGATCGTGACGCCGGAGGCTCCGGGGCAGAATATCTCGCGCCGGATCAAGGACGAGCCGCTGCGTGCAACGCTGGAGGCCATCGCCACGGCCGCCATGGCAGGGGCGTCGCCCTCGCTTGGGTTGATCCTGCGCTCTGCCTGCGAGATGGCCGACCCCGAAGAGATTGCCGATGACATCACCGCGATGCGCGAGCTGGCCGAGGCCGTGCTTGCCGATCTGAACGGCGGGCCGGAACTTCTGGTGGAAGGCGCGGGGGCGCATGAAACCGCGTGGCGCGATTGGGCCGATCCCCCGCCCGATGAGGTGGTGGACGCGCCGGGCGCATTTGAGGAGCGTGGCCTTCTGGAGGCGATCGACCTTCTGCTGACCCCAAGGGTCGATCTGCCCGGCGGAGGTCACATGATGATCGAACAGACCCGCGCCTTGCTTGCGGTGGATGTGAATACCGGCGGCGACACGACCCCGGCAGCCGGGCTCAAGGCCAATATCGCGGTGGCCCGCGCCTTGCCGCGCCAATTGCGTCTGCGCGGCCTCGGGGGGCAAGTGGTCGTGGATTTTGCGCCCATGCCCAAGCGCGACCGGGCCGTTCTGGATCAGGTCCTGCGCGCTGCTTTCAAGGGCGATGGCGCGGAAACCAGCATGGTCGGTTGGACGGTGATGGGGCTCTACGAGCTTGTCCGCAAGCGTGACCGCCTGCCGCTTTCCGAGGTGCTGGGATGACTTGCCCGATCTGCGCACGCAAACCGGATGAGAAATACCGCCCCTTTTGTTCGCGCAGATGCGCCGATGTCGATCTGGGGCGCTGGCTTTCGGGCAGTTACGCGATCCCCGCGGAGGCTTTGGAAGAGGAAGAGCAAGCCCCACAGCCTGATCCCGACGACCGCTTGCAATGAAACGCAATCGAGGCGCGTTTTTTTGCCCAAACCCTCTGGACAGCCCCCGCGCCCTCGCATAATACCGCGTCATCCGGGGAGACCCGGACATAATGTGCCCGGATAGCTCAGTTGGTAGAGCAGCGGATTGAAAATCCGCGTGTCGGCGGTTCAAATCCGTCTCCGGGCACCACTTAAATCCCTGAAACTGAAGCATATTTCGAACCAACTATTTCTGCGCTATTTCGCGAGGCGCCTTCTGGGCTACGTATGGGCTACAAAACGTACTGGGTTGAGTTGCCCAAGTTGGCAGCCCGGTCAATGTTGCAGAGTTTCGTACTTGCTCAATTGCCTACGGCATTTTTCGCTAAGGTTGTGTATCTGCTGATGTGAGGCCGATTCGGTCGGCAGTTGAGCAGGAGAACACCGATGGTCGAACCAAAGGCGAACCAAGCTTTATTCTTAACGGTATCGGAAGTGGCTGAACGCTATAATGTGTCCGTGGATAGCATATGGCGCTGGAAGCGTGAAGGCAGCTTCCCTGCGGGTGTACGCCTTGGGAAGGGCTGTACTCGATGGAGGTTGCGGGACTTGGAAGTGCACGAAAGTACGCTACAAGCCTGCTTTTCCTGGAGATTCGATGGTCTGCCTGAAGGTTTTGGTGTGTCAGACCTAAACAGTAACGTCACAACTGCAAGGAATGGCTGACATCATCCACCCGCGGTTCGTCCCGCATCCAGAAGGTCACGGAGCGCGCGGATGCGAGCCGGTGTGGGCTTCGGGTCGCTGGCGCAGGAGATGATGCGAATGAACTCAATCCATGCCTTCTCGTTCGGGGTCAGTTGATCCCAAGCGCCTGCAGGGGATGCGGGGAGAACGAATATGCT
>JAQWYA010000163.1 GCA_029254215.1 Pseudorhodobacter sp.
AACCGCGTCAATGAGATGTCCGGCGGATCGCTGACCATCGAAGTTCTTTCGGTCGATAGCGTCGTCAAAACCAGCCAGATGCAGGATGCTGTGCACCGCGGCGTTCTGGATGCGGCCCACTACGTGACCGCTTACTGGTACGGCAAGTCCAAGACGGCCTCGCTGTTCGGCACAGGCCCGTGCTTTGGCTGGTCGAGCCAGGAAGTTCTGGGCTGGATCTATGCAGGCGGCGGCCAGGAGCTGTTTGACGAGCTGATGGGCGATCTGGGCCTGAACATTGTGTCCTTCTTCAACTCGCCGATGCCGGCTCAGCCGCTTGGCTGGTTCAAAGAGCAGATCACCGACGCTGCGCAGATGAGCGGCCTCAAGTACCGCACCGTGGGCCTTGCTGCCGACGTTCTGCTGGAAATGGGCATGTCGGTTGTGCAGCTTCCGGGCGGCGAAATTCAGCCTGCCATGAAGTCCGGCCTGATCGACGCGGCAGAATTCAACAACCCGACCTCTGACCGTGACTTCGGTATGCAGGACGTGTCGAAGGATTACATGCTGGCCTCCTACCACCAGAGCCAGGAATTCTTCGAAGTCACCTTCAACAAGGACAAGTTCAACGCTTTGTCGCCCGAGCATCAGGCGATTATCCGTAACGCGTCCATGGCTGAAAACTCCGGCTTCTACTGGGGCAACACGAAGCGTTACTCCGATGACCTGATCAAGCTGCAAGAGCAGGATGGCGTTCGCGTTCACCGCACACCGGATTCGGTTCTGCAAGCACAGCTGGCAGCATGGGATATCGTTGCGGACCGCATCGCTGGCGATGATCCGTTCTTCGCCAAGGTCATGGCATCGCAGAAAGCCTATGCCAAGGACGTGATGGGCTACCTGAACCTGAACCAGCCGGACTACCAGCTGGCTTACGATCACTACTTCAAAGCATAAGGCACAGCCTTATCGGAAGGGAGGCCGCGCAATAGCGGCCTCCTCTTTTTCACTGGGCAGGGGGGAGCTCGTCCGTGGTCAAACTCGTTCATTCTATCGAAGGCCTTAGTTTGTGGGTTGGGCGCGCCTTTGGCTGGTGCATCCTGATCCTGACGCTTTCAGTGACTTATGAAGTCTTCGTGCGTTATGTCTTGAACAGCCCCACCGTGTGGTCGTTCGACATGATGATCCAGATGTATGGGGCCTTGTTCTTGATGTGCGGTGCCTATGCGCTGGCGCAAGACACCCATGTGCGCGCTGACGTCGTCTACCGCCTTTTGCCCGTGCGGGTGCAGGCGAGCCTCGATTTCCTGCTGTACTTCCTGTTCTTCTTCCCCGGCGTGGCCGCCCTTGTATGGTTCGGCTGGGAAATCGCAGCGGATAGCTGGCGCTGGAAAGAGGTCAGCTTCAACAGCCCGGCCAGCATCCAGATCTATTTCTTCAAGACGCTGATCCCGGTGTCGGGGGGCTTGTTGCTGATCCAGGGCTTTGCGGAACTGATCCGCTGCGTCATGGCGATCCGCACAGGCCGCTGGCTGGACCGTCTGGAAGACGTGCGTGAGACAGAAGACATGCTGATCCACATGACTGAGACGAAATCTTAATCCGGCTGACGCTGGCTGACCTTTCAGGAACCAAGAAATGACCAATCCCGAAGTCGCCCTGGTTATGCTGGGCTTGTTTATCGTGCTCGTCCTGCTGGGCTTTCCGATTGCCTTTACCCTGCTCGCGATGGGGGTAGCCTTTGGCTATTACGCCTATCATCAGGGTCCGATCGAAAGCCTGTCGGATGTGTTCAACAACAACATCTTCTATCTGCTGAACCAAAACACCTATTCGGTGATGGAGAACCCGACGCTGGTGGCCATCCCGCTCTTCCTGTTCATGGGATATGTGGTGGAACGCGCCAATATCGTGGACAAGTTGTTCTATTCGCTGTTCATGGCGGCGCGGAACCTTCCGGGCAGCTTGGCGATTGCGGCGCTGGTGACCTGTGCGGTCTTCTCCACCGCCAGCGGCATCGTCGGCGCAGTTGTGACGCTGATGGGCCTTCTGGCCTTCCCGGCGATGGCAAACGCCAATTACAACAAAAGCTTCGCCTCTGGCGTGATTTGTGCTGGCGGTACGCTGGGCATTCTGATCCCGCCGTCGATCATGCTGATCGTCTATGCGGCGATTGGCGATCTGTCGCCCCTGCGCCTTTACGCGGCGGCAGTGTTTCCGGGGCTTTTACTGGCGGGGTTCTACATCGTCTATGTGATCGTCCGGGTCTGGATCAACCCGGCGTTGGCACCGAAGCCCAACTTCAAGGACGTGCCCCCGAAGCGCGAGATTTACTTGAACCTGCTGACCAGCTTTGTGCCGTTGACCGTGCTGATCGCGCTGGTTCTGGGCTCAATCCTCGGCGGTCTTGCGACCCCGGCAGAGGCTGCTGCGATGGGGGCCACGGGCGGGATCGTTCTGGCGGCGATCTATCGGTCACTGACCTGGACGAAGATCAAGGAAAGCGTCTTCCTGACCGCCAAATCCACCGCGATGGTGTGCTGGCTGTTTGTCGGCTCCTGGACCTTCGCTTCGGTGTTCTCCTATCTTGGCGGGCATGATCTGATTGCCGATTGGGTCACCCATCTGGATCTGGAGCCGTGGCAGTTCCTTGTTCTGGCGCAGTTGATCATCTTCTTGCTGGGCTGGCCGCTGGAGTGGTCGGAAATCCTGATCATCTTCGTACCGATCTTCCTGCCGATGCTCGAAGTCTTTGGGGTGAACCCTTACTTCTTCGCGATGCTGGTGGCGCTGAACCTTCAGACCTCGTTCCTGACACCGCCCATGGCCATGTCGGCCTATTACCTCAAGGGCGTGTTGAAGAAACAGATCGAGCTGATGGATATTTTCCGCGGGATCATGCCCTATCTGGCGATCGTGATCTTCACGATGGTGCTGATGTATCAGTTCCCCGGAATCGCGCTTTGGCTGCCTGACTACTTCTTCGGGCCCTACATTCCATGACCCTTGTGGCCCATAAACTAACTGCGACCGAGGCGGCGGCTGCCGTCGCCTCGGGACGGATTTCCTCGGTTGATCTGGTGAAGTCCTGTCTGGAAGAAATTACCCGCACGGCGCCCGCGCTGAAGGCTTGGGCGCATCTGAACCCCCAAGCGGCGCTGGATCAGGCTGCCGAGTCTGATCGCCGTCGCCGCGCAGGCTTTGCGCTGGGGCCGCTGCATGGCGTGCCGGTGGCGCTGAAAGACATCGTCGACACCGCCGATATGCCGACCGAGCGTGGCACGCCGATTTTTGCGGGCCGCAAGCCAGAGGCGGATGCCCGCATCGTCGAGGCGTTGCGCGAAGCGGGGGCGATCATTCTGGGCAAGACGGTCACGACCGAACTGGCCTTTGTCCATGCCGCCGAAACGCGCAATCCGCATAATCTCAACCATAGCCCCGGCGGGTCTTCGTCTGGCTCTGCGGCTTCGGTTGCGGCGGCGCATGTGCCTTTGTCGGTGGGAACCCAAACCAACGGATCGGTGATCCGGCCCGCGTCCTTCTGCGGGGTTTACGGGTTCAAGCCCAGCCGGGGCGTGATTTCCCGCACGGGGATTTTGCAAACCTCGGTCAGCCTTGATCAGGTCGGGGTTTTTGGCCGTAGCCTTGCTGATGTGGCCTTGCTGGCCGATGTTCTTGCCGGGGCGGATGCTCGCGACCCTGCCAGCTTTCCGCAGGCACGCCCCCGCATGGCTGCCGGAGCTGCGCAGCCCGTGCCGGTCACGCCGGATTTCGTCTGGCTGGACCTGCCCTTCAACGACCGTCTGACGCCCGACTGCCGCGAGGGGCTGGAGGCCGTGCTGGAGGTCTTGGGCAAGCAAGTTGCGCGCCTGACGCCGGCGGATCAATTGTCAAACCTCGTGGCCGTGCAGGCGCGCATCCATGAATATGAAATCTGCCAGCATCTGGCCGAAACCTTTGACGCGCATTGGGATCAGATCAGCGAGACCTTGAAGCCGATTGTTACGCGGGGCCGTCAGATCAGCCTTGCGGAATATGAGGATGCGCTGGCTGTCAAGGCCACGGCAGAGGCGTTCTTTGCCGATTTCTTTACCGAATTCGACGCGATCATCGCCCCCTCCGCCGCCGGAGAGGCCCCGGTCTTTGGGCAGGGAACGGGCGATCCGATTTTCTGCACGCTCTGGACTTTGGCCGGGCTGCCCTCGGTGACCCTGCCGCTTCTGGTGGGCGAAACCGGCCTGCCGATCGGGGTGCAACTGATTGGCGCCTTTGAAAAAGATGATCGCCTGCTGCGCACTGCGGCCTGGCTTCAAGAAACCCTGGCCGCTGCGGCGGCCTCCTAGGAAAGGAACGGAACATGTCCTATCTGGTAAAACTCTTTGTCGGGGCTGTCGGCACCGGGTTGCTCATCACCTTCGTCGGCGGCCTGTCGAAAAGCATTTCTTCGGGCTTTGCCGGGTTCTGGGGCGGGCTTCCCTTCATGGTGATCGCCATTCTGGTCTGCGGCATGGCGCTTTATGACTTCTGGGATGAATGCGTCCGCAAGAAATGAGCCAGAAACCGCGCCTTTGGATCACCCGTCGCCTGTCTGATGCCACGCTTGCCCGCGCCGCGCGCGATTACGACGTGGTTGTGAATGAGGCAGACACCCCCGGCACCGCTGCCGACCTGATCGCGGCGAGCGCGGACTTCGACGCCGTGGTCCCCTGCCATTCCGAACATTTCAGCGCCGAGGTTGTTGCCCAATTTGCGCCGCGGCTCAAGATCGTGGCGAACCATTCGGTCGGGGTGGATCATTGCGATCTTCCCGCCTTGAAAGCGCGCGGGATTGCCGTGACCAACACGCCCGACGTGCTGTCAGATGCCACGGCGGAAATCGCGATTCTTTTGATGCTGGGGGCCGCGCGTCATGCCGTGGCCGGGGATCGCATCGTGCGTACCGGCGCTTGGGATTTCTGGTCGCCCTCTTTCATGGTCGGCAAGCAGGTCACGGGCGCGCGGCTGGGGATCATCGGGATGGGGCGCGTGGGGCAGGCTTTCGCCCGCAAGGCGCGCGGGTTTGAGATGGAGATCCATTATTATAACCGCAACCCGGTGGCCGACGATCTGGCGCAGGGGGCAACCTATCACGCCTCGGTGGAAAGCCTGTTGGGTGTAGCCGATTTCCTGTCGCTGCATTGCCCGGCCACGCCCGCAACCAAGGGCCTGTTGAACGCCGAACGCCTTGCGCTTTTGCCCAAAGGCGCGGTTGTGGTGAACACCGCGCGCGGGGCTTTGGTGGATGAGGCGGCCTTGCTGGCGGCCCTGCAATCGGGCCATGTGGCAGCGGCGGGGCTTGATTGCTTTGTGACCGAACCCGGCGGCAACCCGGCCTTTGCGACGCAGGAAAACATCTTTATGTTGCCGCATATCGGTTCGGCCACCACGAAAACCCGCGATGCGATGGGGTTTCGGGCCTTGGATAATCTGGATGCGTTCTTTGCCGGGAAAAGCCCGAAAGATCTGCTCTGACTTTACGGAAGGAACAAATGATGACGAAACTTGCATTCCTTGGCCTTGGGGTCATGGGCTATCCGATGGCGGGGCATCTTCAGGCCAAGGGGCATGATGTCACGGTCTATAACCGCACCACCGCCAAGGCCGAGGCTTGGGCCAAGCAGCATGGCGGCAGCTTTGCCGCGACCCCGGCAGAGGCCGCGAAGGGCGCGGATATGGTCTTGGCCTGCGTCGGCAATGATGACGATCTGCGCGCGGTCTGTCTGGGCGAGGATGGCGCTTTTGCAGGCATGGCACCGGGCAGCATCTTTGTGGACCACACGACCGTTTCGGCGGCTGTAACCCGCGAGCTTTTCGCCATCGCCAAGGAAAAGGGCATCGCTTTCGTCGATGCTCCGGTGTCGGGCGGTCAGGCGGGGGCCGAGAATGGTGCCCTCTCGATCATGTGCGGCGGTGAGCAGGCAGCTTATGACGCGGCCGAGGCCGTGGTGACGGGCTATGCCAAGCTCTGCCGCCGGATTGGCGACAGTGGCGCGGGCCAGATGACCAAGATGTGCAACCAGATCGCGATTGCGGGCCTTGTGCAGGGCCTGTCCGAGGCGCTGCATTTCGCGCAAAAGGCGGGTCTGGACGGGGCTGCGGTGGTCGAGGTGATCAGCCAAGGCGCTGCCGGAAGCTGGCAGATGTCGAACCGCTACAAGACCATGCTGGACGATCACTGGACCCATGGCTTCGCCGTAGACTGGATGCGCAAGGATCTGGGGATCTGCCTTGATGCGGCAAATGAGAATGGCGCGAGCCTGCCTGTGACCGCCCTTGTCGATCAGTTCTACAAGGATGTGCAGAAGATGGGCGGCGGTCGCTGGGATACGTCGTCGCTGCTCAAGCGGTTGCAGAAGCTGGATTGAGATCGGGTTAGGGCTGGGGCTTCGTGCTCAGGCCCTGAGATTAGAAAACGCCTGCGAACCAATCGGTCAGCAGGCGTTTTTCTTTTTGTACGAAAGGTTAGCGGGCGCGGCGGCGTTCGCGGCGTGCAGGCCCCGGATCATCGCCCGTCCCGTCCGAGGCAGAGGAGAACCCGCCCAAAGCTTCGGAGATTGTCTCTAGCGTCGGGCGGGGTCCTTTTGGAACCGTTTCCAGCGCTGCACGCATCGCCTTGAGATGCTCGGGCATCGTGCCGCAGCAGCCGCCGATGATCCGCACGCCTGCATCCCGCGCCAGCACGGCATATTCGGCCATCAACTCGGGTGTGCCATCGTAATGGATATGCCCGTCGTGATATTTCGGGATCCCGGCATTGCCCTTGGCGATGATCGGGCGTTCCGTCCCTTGGGCGGCAAAGCCCAGAACGGTGCGCAGAAGGTCAGAGGCCCCAACCCCGCAATTCGCCCCAAAGGCGAGCGGCGGGTTCTCCAGCTTTTCAACCATATCGACCATATTGGCCGAGGTGGTGCCCATCATCGTGCGGCCCGCTGTGTCAAAGCTCATCGTGCCGCACCACGGCATCCCGGCCAGACGGGCGGCTTCGGCAGCGGCCTTGTATTCTTCGGGGGCGGAAATGGTTTCGACCCAAAGCACATCTGCGCCCCCGGCCTTCAGCCCTTCGGCCTGTTCGTGGAACATTTCGACGGCGAGTTCATGGGTCAGCGTGCCCATGGGAACGAAAATCTCTCCGGTCGGGCCAACAGAGCCTGCTACGACGATGGTGCGGCCCGAGGCATCGGCAATCTCACGCCCCAAAGCGGCAGCGACGCGGTTCAGCTCATGTACGCGGTCCTGCGCCTGATGCAGTTTCAAACGGCTGGCGTTGCCGCCAAAGCTGTTGGTCAAAAAGATGTCCGACCCGGCGTCCACAGCGCCTTTGTAGAGTTTGCGGATATTGTCGGGCTGGTCGATGTTCCAAAGTTCGGGCGGCTCTCCCGAGGAGAGGCCCATGTTGAACAGGTTTGTCCCCGTGGCCCCATCCGCCAAAAGCCAATCGCGGCTGGCCAGAAGCTTTGTCAATGCGTCGGTCATTCTATGCCTCATGTCAAAAAGCGGCGTGAGGCCCGTTCACTGGGGCCCCTCGCCGCAAAAATGCTTCCTGAATCGCAGGCCGCGAAGAAAGGGGCAGGGGCCGAAAGCCCCCGCCACCGGGATCAGACGTCGTTCATCAACTGCGTTTTGGCCACGATCATCAGGTCGGCCAGTTTCGCGCGGATCGCGTCTGCGCTGGATTTGTCGCCCAGATCGGCTGCAAGCTTGCGCACCACGTCTTCGCTGCCCGCTTCCTCGAAATCGGCCTGCACCACGGTGATGGCGTAATCAGCGGCGTCCTGCCCGGATTTCCCCAACAATTCTGCGGCCCAAAGCCCGGCGAGTTTGTTCCGGCGAGCCTCGGCCTTGAACTGCATTTCTGCGTCATGGGCGAATTTCGCTTCAAACGCGTGTTCCCGATCGTCGAAGGTGCTCATGGCACTGGCCTTCCTTTGTTGGACTTTCCTGCCTCTGATATGCCCTTCCCGCCGCGGTCCTGCAAGGGGCGGCAAGGCCGCAGGGGGTGCCTTTCTGCCCTTCTTTCCCGCTTCGCGGGCGCTTGCCGCCTGCGCGACCTTGCGAGGAGGACCGCCTTGCACTATAGCGCGGAAGAACGACAAGCAGAGGCCCGCAGGGCCCCAGATGTGATTCAGGAAACCGGGGACTCAATGGCGCGCCGCAAGAAGGTTTATGAGGGGAAGGCCAAGATCCTCTATGAGGGGCCGGAGCCGGGAACCTTGATCCAGTATTTCAAGGATGGTGATGTGGCCGACGCCAACCCGCCCCAAGCGGCGGTCGATGGCAAAGGGGTTCTCAACAACCGGTTGTCCGAATTCTTCATGTCCGGTCTGAACCAGATCGGCGTGCCCACCCATTTCATCCGCCGCATCAATATGCGCGAACAATTGGTGCGCATGGCCGAAATCATGCCGCTGGAGATTGTGATCCGCAATTTTGCAGCCGGAGAGATTTCCACACGGCTGGGCATTCCCGAAGGTACGCCGCTGCCGCGCCCGATCGTGGAGTATTACTTCAAGGACGAAAAGCTGGGCACCCCCATGGTGTCAGAGGAACATATCGTCGCCTTCGGCTGGGGAAACCAGCAGGATCTGGATGATATCATCGCGCTGTCTTTGCGGGTGAATGACTTTTTGTCGGGCGTCATGTTGGGGGTTGGCATTCGTCTTGCCGATTTCCGTCTGGAAGTGGGCCGCATCTGGGAAGGTGATTTCATGCGCCTGATCGTCGCCGATGAGATCAGCCCCGACAGTTGCCGCCTGTGGGATATGCGCGGCTATGAAGCGCCCGAGCGTGAAGGCCAGGTCCGCGATCCCGTGCCGCTGGCCGATGTCTATACCGAACTTGCGCGGCGTCTGGGCGTCTTGCCCACCAATGTCACGCATACCACCAAGCCGACCCTGATCAACTGAAAGGCCACTGCCATGAAAGCCCGCGTTCACATCATGCTTAAAGACGGTGTTTTGGACCCGCAGGGCGAGGCTGTGCGCCATGCCCTTGGAACCCTTGGATTTGCCGGTGTTCAGGGCGTGCGTCAGGGCAAGGTGATCGAGCTGGACCTCGACGGCTCCGACAAGGCCGCCGCCGAGGCGGAAGTGAAAGCCATGTGCGAAAAGCTGTTGGCCAACACCGTGATCGAAAAATACAGCATCGAGATCATCTGATCGGTCTGGCCCGGCGCAAAGCCGGGGCAGCCCTGCTGGCCAAAGGCGTGATCTAGGCGGCCCGCGCTGCTTGGGCGTTCGCCTGCGTGGCGCTTGGTTTTTGAACGGCCCCAACAGGGTCGGGCTTGGACGCCATCGCGTTCAGCAAGACCTTCGCCTCATAGCCTGACAGACTGGGCATGCAATCACTGCGCGTCATAAGGCTGGCCTCGGTCTGGCCGGGGCAGGCCGCGATTGCCGCCTCGTGTTGCTCTGGCGACAGCGCCAAAACGCCAATCCGCCCAAGTTGATAGCTTTCGCAGGGCACGCCATTGGCGACGATGATTTCATGCGCGTCGAACAGAAGGTGAAAATAGGTGACATTGCGTTGCGGCAGAGACCGAAAAGCCCCGTGCGCTGTCAGGTGATGCACCGGCATCCGGGCGTTTTCGAAGCCGAAGAAAAGCTCCACATATGCGCCCCCCATTGCCAAACGATGCGGGGCCGACAAGCGCAGCGTCTCAAAGGGAAGGTCCGGCCCGAACAGACCCTTCGGGATCGTCACGGGCTGAAGATGTGGGTAGAAGACCATCTCGGCCGGGGAAACGCCCCGCGCCCCGATCCAGCGCAAAGGGACCAGCCGACCATCGGCCGTGTAAATCATCTCGCCAACCTGCAGATCCTCAATCGGGCGCGGCCCGGTTTCGGTTTCGATCAGCGTCCCGTTGAGAAAGCAGACGACGACCGGGGTTGTTGTGGTCACAGCCGTGATGTCATGCGCCCCATTCGGAAAGGCATTCATGATTGTGAAACTGCCGGTGCCATCGGTCAGAAAGAAATACCGTTTCCCGTTTGCCTGAATGACCGCGATCTGTTTGCCGCGCAGATCTGCCCCGGCGACGTTGCGCAGTTTGTTTGACGTGGGTAGGGTGCCCGAAAAGATCAGGGTGAAGTTATAGGTTGTTGAGCCGATGATGACTTGTGTGTCCGGGTCCGGACCACCGTTGTTGGCTTCCAGTTTCAGATCGCCGTTGGTTCCGGAGGTGAAGGTCAGAAGGGTTGTGGGGGTGCTATTGGTGTTCTGCGCATTCAAAGACGCGTTATTCGCGGACATACTTGCCCCGCGCGCGTAGAAAGACATCGTGGCCATGGCCCGGTCCTGCTCAATCTGCCTCTGGATCCGGTCTTTTTAGGGCTCAAAAAGCATGTGCTTGGCGGCCTGCCAGATCTTCCAACCCATTTATAGCGGAATGGAACCCTAAAGTGTTAAAAAAATCTTTGGGGTTTGACTGCCGGGGCAAGCGCCTAGGGCAGGCTCGCGAAGGTTTGGCGGACCACGCGCAAAAGCTGGCGGTGCAGGGGGGCGCTGCGGTTGCGCAGATGGGTCGCCGCATGGACCGGCTGGCCGATCGGGGCGACGTCCTTGACGGCGCGGTACTCTCCGGTTGCGATCAGGGCGGCGGCGCTTTCCTCCAGCACGAAGGCTGATCCTTTTAGGGTGGAAAGCAGGCCAAGGATCGTCGCATTCTGGCCTGCTGCGATGGGGGCTGTCTGCATCTCGGGCAGGGCGGCGCGCTGGGCGGCATCAAAGGCTGGCGCGAAATTGGCGCGGATATAGCTGCGCGGGTTCAACCCGGCCCGGCGATCCGTTTCAGAGGAAACCAGCCGGTAGCGTTTCTCGCCAAGCGTGGTGAAATTCAGGTCCGGCCCCGCGAAAGGTGTGTAGATCACCGCGAAATCCAGTGCGCCGGTGATCAGATCGCGGCACATCTGGGCAGAGAAATCCGGCTCGATGTAAAAGGCGCAATCGGGCAGGCGGAGGCGAAAGCCTTGCACCCATTCCCCGATATGGCTGGGCGCAAGGTCACTTTGCAAACCGATGCGGATGTTCATCACCGCCTCGCCCACCGGGGTCACGGAATGGCGCGCCTCGGCCCAGGCATGGCGCAGCGCCCGCGCGTGGGGGGCGAATTTCAGCCCCTCGGTCGTCAGGTCAGTTCCGGCGCGGGACCGGGTGAAAAGCCGCACGCCCAAGGCGGTTTCCATCGCCACAACCCGCGCTGAAACGGTCGATTGCGTCAGCGCCATACGCTCTGCCGTGCGGTTGAAACTGCGGGTTTCAACAAGGTCCAGAAAGGTTTCAATGAGTTCGGGTTGCATCTGGGCTCCTAATCGGATTTTCCGATTAATATCCCCAAAAATGCCGAATTGAAACTGGACAAAAGCCGATGGATAGTCAGCGCCGAAGGGGCAGGGATGCGCTGGGGATTCCGGCGCAGGCGGCCATTGCAGGACAGACAAAGAGGCGACGGGATGAGCGATTTTCCAACAACGGCACGGGTGGTCATCATTGGCGGGGGCGCGGTCGGGGCCTCGTGCCTTTATCACCTTGCAAAAGCGGGCTGGACCGATTGCGTGCTGCTGGAAAAGAATGAGCTGACGGCGGGCTCTACCTGGCATGCGGCGGGGAATATCCCAACGTTTTCATCCAGTTGGTCGATCATGAACATGCAGCGCTATTCGGCGGAGCTGTATCGCGGCTTGGGCGAAGAAGTTGACTACCCGATGAATTACCATGTGACCGGCTCGGTCCGTCTGGCGCATTCCGAAGAACGGCTGAACGAGTTTCGCCGCGTCGTGGGCATGGGCCGTTATCAGGGAATGGATCTGGAGATTCTGGGCGTGGACGAGATCCAGCAGCGCTATCCCTTCCTTGAGACCCATGACCTGACAGGCGCGCTTTACGATCCCTATGATGGTGACATCGACCCCGCGCAGCTGACACAGGCGCTTGCCAAGGGCGCGCGCAACATGGGCGCGCGAATCGAACGTTTTTGCCCCGTCACCGGCGCGCGCCGCGAGGGGGAGGACTGGGTTATTGAAACCCCCAAGGGGGAAATCCGCTGCACCTATGTTGTCAACGCCGCAGGCTATTATGCCCGCGAGATTGGCAAGATGTTTGGCCGCGACGTGCCGATGATGGTGATGAGCCACCAATACATGCTGTTCGACACCGTACCGGAAGTGGCCGAACACAGCGCGAAAACCGGCAAGAAGCTGCCGCTTTTGCGCGATGTCGATACCTCTTACTACTTGCGGCAGGAAAAAAACGGCTTCAACCTTGGCCCCTATGAGCGCAATTGCAAGGCGCATTGGATTTCCAAGGATGATCCTTTCCCCGAGGATTTCAGCTTCCAGCTTTTCCCCGACGATCTGGACCGGCTGGAATTCTATATCGAGGATGCAATGGCGCGGGTGCCGCTGCTGGCCTCGGCCCCGATGACGAAGGTGATCAACGGGCCGATCCCCTATACGCCCGATGGCAACCCCTTGATCGGGCCGATGCCGGGGGTGCCGAACGCCTTTGAAGCCTGCGTCTTTACCTTTGGTATCTGTCAGGCCGGGGGGGCGGGCAAGGTGCTTGCCGAATGGATGACGGAAGGCGCGACCGAATGGGATATGTGGTCTTGCGACCCGCGCCGCTTCACCGGGTTCGAGGATCAGGATTATTGCATCGCCAAGGGCATGGAAGTCTATGGCCATGAATATGCGATGCATTTCCCGCATCACTCCTGGCCTGCAGGCCGGGGCAAGAAACTGTCTGCCGTCCATGACCGGGTGGCAGCGCAGGGGGCGGTCTTTGGGGCCTATAACGGCTGGGAGCGCGCGAATTGGTACGCAAGGCCGGGTGATGACACTTCCGAAGCGGGCAGCCAGACCTGGAAGCGCGAAGGGCCGTGGTTCGGCGCGGTAAAGGCCGAATGCGAGGCGGTTCGCGACGCGGCGGGGATCCTTGATCTGCCGGGGTTCTCGCGGTTCCGGATCAGCGGCGCGGGCGTGGCCGATTGGCTTGCGGCGCAGATCACCGGACGGGTGCCAAAGGTCGGGCGCGTGGGGCTTGCCTATTTCGCCGATGACAAAGGCCGGATCGTGACCGAGATGTCGGTGGCCCGTGTCGCGGAAGAGGAGGTGATGCTGATCACCGCCGCCACCGCCCAAAGCCACGATCGAGATTGGCTGTTGTCGCATCTGGACGCGGGGCTGAGCCTGCGCGACGAAACCGACGATTGGTCTTGCCAGATCCTAACGGGGCCTGCCTCTCGGAATGTGCTGGCGGCGGTTTGCGGGGCGGATCTGAAGGCGCCCTGGCTCAGCTGGCAGCGGGCGGAGATCGCGGGGGCAAGCGTTGTTCTGATGCGGGTCAGCTTTGCGGGCGAGCTGGGGTGGGAGATTCATTCGCGCCGCGCCGATACGCCTGCCGTCTATGCGGCGGTGATGGCGGCGGGCGGGCCGCTGGGCGTGCGCCCCTTCGGGATGTTCGCGCTGAACTCATTGCGGATCGAGAAGGGCTATCGCGCGTGGAAAGGCGATCTTTCGACCGATTACACCATCTTGCAAGGCGGGCTGGAGCGGTTTGTCGATTGGGGCCATGATTTCCGCGGCAAGGCGGCGCTGGAGGCGGAAAAGCAGCGCGGCGTCTCGAAAAGTTTTGTCAGCCTTGTGATCGAGGCCGGGGACTGCGACCCGCCCTATATGTCGACGCTGTGGAGCGGGGACAGCGTGGTGGGGGAAGTCACGAGCGGCTATTTCGGGCATCGGGTTGGCGCCGTGGTGGCGCTGGGCATGGTGCGGGCCGATCTGGCGCAGGCTGGCACTGCATTGGAGGTGGAGATTTTCGGCAAGCGCTATCCGGCGGTGGTGCAGGAAGATCCCTGCCTGTGGGATCCGCAGAATGCCCGGCTGCGCGCCTGATCGGTTTGGCGAGGCTGCGGGGATGTTTGCCCCCGGACCCCATACTTGAAAGCCGGGGGGGCTGTCTGGCCCCCCAACCCCAGACTTCTAAACCGGAGGGGCTGTCTGCCCCCCCAACCCCAGACTTCTAAACCGGGGGGGCTGTCTGCCCCACCAACCCCAGACTTCTAAACCGGGGGGGCTGTCTGCCCCACCGGACCCCCCCGAGGATATTTTTGAACAGATGAAAGAGGTAGGTCGTGGTTGATGTTCCGAAGGCGGCGCGGGCCGTGATCATTGGCGGCGGGGTTTCGGGCTGTTCGGTGGCCTATCATCTGGCCAAGGCGGGCTGGACGGATATCGTGCTTTTGGAGCGCAAGCAGTTGACCTGCGGCACGACATGGCATGCGGCGGGGTTGATCGGGCAGTTGCGGGGCTCGGCCAATATGACGCGGCTCGCGAAATACTCGGCCGATCTTTATGTGAAGCTGGAGGCGGAGACCGGGGTTGCGACCGGGATGCGGCAGGTCGGCTCGATCTCGGTGGCGCTGACCAAGGCGCGGCATGAGGAGTTGCTGCGGCAGGCCACGACGGCGCGGATCTTTGGGGTGGATGTGGCGGAAATCTCTCCGTCCGAGGTCAAGGCGATGTATCCGCATCTGACGGTTTCGGACGTGGTGGGGGCGGTGCATCTGCCGCTGGACGGGCAATGCGACCCGGCCAATATCGCGATGGCGCTTGCCAAGGGCGCGCGGATGCAGGGCGCGCGGATCATCGAGGGGGTGAAGGTGACGGGCGTCCGCCAAGCGGGCGGGCGCGTCACCGGGGTCGATTGGAGCGATGGCGAGGAGAGCGGCCATATCGCCGCCGATGTTGTGGTGAATTGCGGCGGCATGTGGGGGCGCGATCTGGCCGAGCAAAGCGGCGTCAGCCTGCCCTTGCATGCCTGCGAGCATTTCTATCTGGTGACGGAACCGATCGCGGGCTTGGGCCATTTGCCGGTTCTGCGGGTTCCCGACGAATGCGCCTATTACAAATCCGACGCTGGCAAGATGATGCTGGGGGCCTTTGAGCCGAAAGCCAAGCCATGGGGTATGAACGGCATCTCGGAGGATTTCTGTTTCGACAGCCTGCCGGAGGATTTCGACCATTTCCAGCCGATCCTTGAGGCCGCCATGCACCGCATGCCGATGTTCGAGACGGCGGGTATCCATACGTTCTTCAACGGGCCGGAAAGCTTTACCCCCGATGATCGCTACTACCTTGGAGAGGCGCCGGAACTGGCGGGCTATTTCGTTGCCGCGGGCTATAATTCGGTCGGGATCGCCGGGTCGGGCGGGGCGGGGATGGCGCTCGCCTCCTGGATCACGGAAGGCGAGCCGCCGTTTGATCTGTGGGAGGTTGATATCCGCCGCGCGCAGCCCTTCCAGCGCAACCGCCGCTATCTGAAAGAGCGGGTGACGGAGACGCTGGGCCTGCTTTACGCCGATCACTTCCCCTATCGGCAGGTGGAAACCGCGCGCGGGGTCCGGCGGTCGCCGCTGCACGGGCATCTGGCGGCACGCGGCGCTGTGTTTGGCGAAGTCGCGGGATGGGAGCGGGCCAACTGGTTTGCCGACAAGGGGCAGAAGGCGGAATACGCCTATTCCTGGGGGCGGCAGAACTGGTTTGAGAATGCAGCGCGTGAACATGCCGCCGTGCGCGGCGGTGTCGGGCTGTTCGACATGACTTCTTTCGGTAAGATCCGGGTGGAGGGGCGCGATGCCTGCGCCTTCCTCAACCGGCTCTGCGCCAATGAGATGAATGTCGAGGCCGGGCGCATCGTTTATACGCAGATGCTGAACGAACGGGGCGGGATTGAAAGCGATCTGACCGTGACGCGCCTGTCCGAGACGGCTTATTTCTTGGTGGTGCCGGGGGCGACCTTGCAGCGCGATCTGGCGTGGCTGCGCCGCCATCTGACGGATGAGTTCGTGGTGATCACCGATGTGACCGCCGCCGAAGCGGTGCTTTGTGTGATGGGGCCGCAAAGCCGCGCGCTGTTGCAGGCGGTGTCTCCGGCGGATTTCAGCAATGCCGCGCATCCTTTTGGGACCGCTCGGGAAATCGAGATCGGCATGGGCCTCGCCCGCGCGCATCGGGTCACCTATGTGGGCGAATTGGGGTGGGAGCTTTATGTCTCCTCGGATCAGGCGGCGCATGTGTTCGAGGCGCTCGAAGCCGCCGATATGGGCCTGAAGCTTTGCGGTCTGCATGTGCTTGACAGCTGCCGGATCGAAAAGGCGTATCGCCATTTCGGCCATGACATCACCGATGAGGATCATGTGCTGGAGGCGGGGCTTGGCTTTGCCGTCAAGACCGGGAAGGGCGCGTTCATAGGGCGCGACGCGGTCTTGCGTAAACGCGAGGCGGGGCTGGAGCGGCGGATGGTACAGTTCCTGCTGGAAGACCCCGAGCCGCTGTTGTTCCACAACGAGGCAATCGTGCGCGATGGGGTCATCGTCGGGCCGATCACCTCGGGCAATTACGGGCATCACTTGGGCGGGGCGATCGGGCTTGGCTATGTGCCCTGCAAGGGGCAAAGCGCCGAAGAGGTGCTGGCCTCGAGCTATGAGATCGAGGTGGCAGGCAAGCGGTTTGCGGCGAAAGCCTCGCTCGCCCCGCTGTATGATCCGAAATCCGAGCGTGTAAAAATTTAACTTTGCCAAGGGGATATCCTTCCCCGATCAGCAGCGGAGACCTGAAATGGAAGACTTGGGAACGACTTGTGAGCCTGCGCGTTCGCGCCGTACAGGGGGCCGCGCCAATCGCGTGGCTGTGCGCTCTGCCCCGCTGGCCGATAACCTGCGCCCCATTCGGGCCGGGATGCCGGGGGGCAAATACAAGCCGCTGACCGATGCGGGGATCGCCAGAATTCACGCCGCCGCACTGGATGCGCTGGAGCAGATCGGGTTGAGCCAAGCCCCGCCCTCTGGCGTGGAGCTTTTGACAAATGCGGGGGCCATTCTGGGCGATGACGGGCGCATCCGCTTTCCGCGTGCTTTGGTTGAGGACATGCTGGCGATTGCCGCGCGCGACATCACCTTGTTTGGGCGCGACCCGAAATATGACCTGCATCTGACCGGCAGCAACGTGCATTTCGGCACGGCGGGCGCTGCGGTGCATATCGTGGAGCCGACGACCAACAGCTACCGCGAATCCACTGCGCAGGATCTTTATAACGCGGCGCGGATCACGCAAAACCTTGATAACGTGCATTTCTTCCAGCGGGCCATGGTCTGCCGGGACGTGCCCGACAATTACGATATGGATATCAACACGCTTTACGCCTGCCTTTCGGGCACGAAAAAGCATGTCGGCACCTCTTTCAGCGATCCGTCCCATGTCGCGGGCTGCTTTGAGTTGCTGCACCAGATCGCGGGAGGCGAAGCGGCTTGGCGAGAGCGGCCTTTCGTCAGCAATTCCAACTGTTTCGTTGTCCCGCCGATGAAATTCGCCGAGGAAAGCTGCATCACGATGGAGGCCTGTATCCGGGCCGGGATGCCGATGCTTTTGCTCAGCGCGGGGCAGGCGGGGGCGACCTCGCCGGCACCCATCGCGCTGACCATCGTGCAGGCGATGGCGGAATGTCTGGCGGGCGTGGTCTATGCCAATGCGATCAAGCCGGGTGCCACCTGTATCTTCGGAACATGGCCCTTCGTTTCCGATCTGCGCACCGGGGCGATGTCGGGCGGCTCGGCTGAACAGGCGCTGCTGACCGCAGGCTGCGCGCAGATGCACCGTTTCTACAATCTGCCCGGCGGGGCGGCCGCCGGGATCAGCGACAGCAAACTGCCCGATATGCAAGCCGGGTGGGAGCAGGGGATCACCAACGTCTTGGCCGGATTGTCAGGCTTGAACATGGTGTACGAATCCGTTGGCATGCATGCCTCGCTTTTGGGGTTCTGTCTGGAAAGCCTTGTGCTGGGCGATGACATTCTGGGGCAGGTCATGCGCTGCGTGCGCGGGATCGACGTGACCGAGGACAGCACCTCGATCGACGCGATGAAGGCGGTCTGTCTGGATGGCGGGCCGGGGCATTACCTTGGCTCTGACCAGACGCTGGCCCTGATGCAGACGGAATATGTCTATCCGGTGCTGGGCAACCGCATGAGCCCGAAGGAGTGGAACGAGGCGGGAAATCCGCAATTGCTCGACCGGGCGATTGCGCGCAAGAATGACATTCTGGCCAAGGCCGGGTCGCAGATCGACCCGGACCTGGACGCAAAGATTCGCGCGACGCATAAGATCTATTTCCGGTGAGGGACTGATATGGCCTACGAGAACCTGCGGCATTTCTACATTGACGGGGCTTGGGTGGCACCCTTGGGCACGGCCCGCTTGGGCGTCGAAAACCCCGCCACGGAAGAGATCATCGCCGAAGTGGCGCTGGGCTCCGCCGCCGATGCTGACCGGGCGGTTGCCGCCGCCCGCGCGGCTTTCGACAGCTTCAGTCAGACCCCGCTCGAAGGCCGCCTTGCCCTTCTGGAGGCGGTGATCGCGGAATATGACGCCCGCGCCGAGGCCTTTGTCGAGGCGATCAGCCTTGAGATGGGCGCGCCCCTGAGCTTCTCGCGCGACGCGCAGGTCTGGGCAGGCAAGACCCATCTCGACTCCACGCTGGAGGCCGCCAAATCCTTCGCATGGGAAGAAAGCCGGGGCGAGACCCGCCTGATCCGCGAGGCAATCGGCGTCTGCGCCCTGATCACGCCGTGGAACTGGCCGATGAACCAGATCGCCTGCAAGGTTGGCCCGGCCTTGGTGGCGGGCTGCACGATGGTCCTCAAACCCTCTGAAATCGCACCCCTTTCCGCGATGCTCTTTGCCGAGGTCTGCCATGCGGCAGGGGTTCCGAAAGGGGTCTTTAATCTTGTGAACGGCACCGGCCCCGAAGTCGGCGCGCGTCTGTCGACCCATCCGCAGGTCGATATGGTCAGCTTCACCGGCTCCACCCGCGCGGGCGTGCAGGTTGCGCAGGCAGCGGCCCCGACCGTCAAGCGCGTGGCGCAGGAATTGGGCGGCAAATCGGCCAATATCCTGCTGCCAGGCGTCGATATCGCCGCCGCCGTCACCGCCGGGGTTGAGGCGTGTTTCGGCAATACCGGGCAAAGCTGCGATGCGCCCACCCGGATGTTCATCCCCCGCGAGGCCGAGGCTGTGGCCTTTGACGCCGCGCGCACAGCGGCAGAGGCGCATGTGACGGGCGATCCGCGCGATGCGGCCACCACGCTTGGCCCTCTCGTCAGTGCGGCCCAGTTCGAAAAGGTGCAGGGCCTGATCGCCAAGGGGATCGAGGAAGGGGCGACGCTGCTCGCCGGTGGTCTTGGCCGCCCCGAGGGGCTCAATCGCGGCCATTTCGTGCGCCCGACAGTGTTCGGCAATGTCACCCCCGGCATGACGATCGAGCGCGAAGAGATTTTCGGCCCCGTCCTGTCTATCCTGAGCTATGACAGCGTCGATGAGGCGGTCGCGATGGCCAATGACACGGTCTACGGCCTTGCCGCCTATGTCCAAGGCCCCGAAGCTGAGGCCCGCGCCGTGGGCCGCCGCCTTCGCGCAGGGCAGGTCAATTTGAACGGGCCGGATTGGGATACATTCGCGCCCTTCGGCGGCTACAAACAATCCGGCAATGGCCGGGAATATGCCGATTGGGGCATCCATGACTTTTGTGAAATCAAGGCCATCGTGGGGTATGGGGCATGAAATACGGCTATATTGGGCTCGGAAATCTGGGCGGACATCTGGCGGCAAGCCTGCTGCGGGAAGGCTTCGACGTCACTGTCTATGACAAAAGCCGGGCCTTGGGCGAGCGGCATGAGGCGATGGGCGGCACTTGGGCCAATAGCCCGGCAGACCTCGCGGCTTCGGTCGATCATGTGTTCACCTGCCTGCCCTCGCCAGCAGTGTCTGAGGCGGTGCTGGCCCAGATCCTGCCCGCGATGAAACCCGGCGCGCATTGGATCGAGAATTCGACCCTCGGGCGCGATGATATCCTGCGCCTTGGCACGCTGGCCGCCGAAAGCGGTGTGCAACTGATGGAAGCGCCAGTGACAGGCGGCGTTCATCTGGCCGCCCAAGGCAATATCACGGTGCTTGCCGGCGGAGATCCGGCCCTGTTCGAATTGCACCGCCCCGCCCTTGAGGCGATGGGCAACAAGATCTTCCATATGGGCCCCTTGGGATCTGCGGCGGTGATCAAGGTCATCACCAATATGCTCGCCTTCATCCATCTCGTCGCCGATGGCGAAGCGCTTATGCTGGCCAAACGCGGCGGGCTTGACCTCAAAACCGCCTGGGAGGCGATCACCGCCTCTTCCGGCTCCAGTTTCGTGCATGAAACCGAAGGTCAGCTGATCCTGAACGGCAGCTATGACATCGCCTTCACCATGGATCTCGCGCTGAAAGATCTTGGCTTTGCCATGGGTTTTGGCCGCGAATTCGGCGTACCGCTGGATCTCGCGGGGCTGACGGCGCAAACCTTCGTCAAAGGCAAGGCGGCCTACGGCGGCGACGCGCAATCAACGCAGATCGTCAAACTGCTCGAAGATGTGCTGCAAACTGATCTGCGCGCCGAAGGCTTCCCTTCGCGCCTCGAATAAGCGCCGCGAAAGCCATTCATCTGTTCAAAAATATCCCGGGGGGTGAATGGCCCCTGGGCCAGAGGGGGGCAGAGCCCCCCTTCTTCCTTTAGCGGTTTTCATCCAACAAAAGCCGGATCAGGCGCGTGGCTTCGGCGCGTGGGGGCGACAGCAGGCTGCGGTCTTCGCCGGGAAAAAACCGTGCGCGGGTTGCGGTGGCCATGGGCTCCGGGTCAAGGATCCGCACCGATGGGCCGGTTTTGGCGGTTTCAGCGGCCCAGCTTTCAGCCAGCGCGATTTGCGCCGCTTTCGTGGCACCATAAGCGCCAAAGAACGGCTGCCCTGCGCGCGCATCGCGCAGAAAGACGGCCTGCCCGGCAGGGGAAGCGCGCAGCAAAGGTTCCACCATCGGGATCAGCCGGGCTGTTGCGCGCAAGTTGGTCGCTACGGATTTGTCGAAATCCTTGGCATCGACATGGCCCGCGGGGGAAAGCGGGGCTGCATGGACGGCGGTGTGCAGCCAAAGATCCACCTTGCCCCAGCGCCCGAAGAGCGATGCGCACAGGTGCTGCATCGCCTCATCCGTGGTCACGTCCATCGGGGCAAGGGTGAGGGCTCCGGGGCTGCCCGCCGCTTTGACGCGGTCGTCCAACTCCTCCAACGCGCCCACAGTGCGACCCACGGCCACAACGTGATAGCCGCGGGCTGCAAGCTCTTCGGCCAGTCCGGCGCCAAGGCCACGGGAGGCGCCTGTGATGAGGGCAATTTTCTGGGTCATTCGCTATCCTTCAGACGGGTCGCGCGGACAGACGGTGGAACGCCTCCGGCGGAGCTATTTGGACCAGGAGAAGCCCAAAAGCGGGATCGCATGAGCGGGGTTATTCAGCGGCCTTCATCTCAAAGCCCTTTTCGATCATGTCGGAGGGGGCTACGGGATATTCCCCCGAGAAACAGGCATCGCAATATTGCGGAGAGGCTTTGTTGCGGCCTTTGGCTTCGCCCGCGGCGCGGTACATCCCGTCGAGAGAGACGAATTTCAGGCTGTCGACGCCGATCCAGTCGCGCATCTCATCCTCGGTCATGGTGGCGGCAAGCAGCTTGGAACGTTCGGGCGTGTCGACGCCGTAAAAGCAGGGCCAGGCCGTCGGCGGAGAGGCGATGCGGAAATGCACCTCGGCGGCGCCGGCATCAAGGATCATGTCCTTGATCTTGCGGCTTGTGGTGCCGCGCACGACCGAATCGTCTACCAGAATGACGCGTTTGCCCTTGATCAAAGCGCGGTTCACATTGAGCTTGAGGCGTACGCCCATGTTGCGGATCTGCTCGGTCGGTTCGATGAAGGTCCGGCCCATATACTGGTTGCGGATGATCCCCATGGCATAGGGAATGCCCGATTGCTGGGAATAGCCGATGGCGGCGGGGGTGCCGCTATCGGGCACCGGGCAGACGAGATCTGCCTCCACCGGGCTTTCCTTGGCCAGTTCCACGCCAATCTGGCGGCGGGTTTCATAGACCGAACGGCCACCAAGGATGGAATCGGGGCGGCTGAAATAGACATGTTCGAAGATGCAGAAGCGGGATTTCTGACGCTCGAACGGGTGGAAGCTTTCCAGGCCTTTCGCGTCAATCACCACCATTTCGCCCGGTTCAATCTCGCGGATGAATTCGGCGCCGATGATATCCAGCGCACAGGTTTCCGAAGACAGCGCCCAGCCATCACCCAGACGCCCCAGAACCAGCGGGCGCACGCCCAAGGGATCGCGCACGCCGATCAGCTTGGTGCGGGTCATGGCGACGATCGAGAACGCGCCTTCGACCCGGCGCAGCGCGTCTTTCATCCGTTCGGGGATGTTCTTTTGGATGGAGCGGGCCATCAGATGGATGATGCATTCGCTGTCTGACGAGCTTTGGAAGATCGACCCACGTTCGATCAGTTCTTTGCGCAGCGCTGTCGCGTTGGTGATGTTGCCATTATGCGCGATGGCCGAGCCGCCCATCGAGAATTCGCCGAAGAAGGGCTGTACATCGCGGATCGCGGTGGAGCCTTTCGACCCTGCGGTGGAGTAGCGCACATGCCCGATGCCGATACTGCCGGGCAGGGTTTCCATCACCTCGGATTTGGTGAAGTTGTCGCGCACATAGCCAAAACGGCGGGCTGAGTTGAAGCCGGTTTCGGCGTCATGGGTCACGATGCCGCCAGCCTCTTGTCCGCGATGTTGCAGCGCATGAAGGCCGAGAGCTACGAAATTCGCAGCATCGGACACGCCGATTACACCGAAAACACCGCATTCTTCATGCAGTTTGTCGTCGTCGAAAGGGTGGGAGAGGAAGGGGCGCATGGCAGGCTCCGAATCCGAATAAATGCGGGTTGCCCCCCATGTAGTCTCTCGTCACCGAAGTGTCACGCTTTGATCCCGGTTTTCTTCTCAGTTGCCTGTGGATTGGGCGGTGCAAACGCTGGTAAGCGATTCGTAGCGCGCCACGATCCAGCCCGGCGCGTCGGAGGGAATGGTGTCGTCGATGTTCGTCTGGAACGAGGCAAAGACCTTGGCCGAGCGGGACCCGTCCACCATCGGGATCGTATTGGCCGCAACTGCACGGTCATAAACGATGAAGGCCACCGCCACCAATAGCACGCCGCGCACCACGCCGAACAAGAAGCCCAGGCCCTGATCCAGCCCGCCCAGGACCGAGCGTTGGACCAGCGAGGACAAGAGCGGTGAGAACAGCGCGGCGATCACAAGGCCAATCGCGAAGACGGCGGCAAAGGCCCCGATGATCGACAATTCGCAGCTATCGGCCAGAAAGCTGCCGACCACAGGCAATTCCTTGACCAGCGGCTGGGCCTGCGCGGCGAAGGCATAGGCCAGCACAGCCGCCCCGATCCATCCCGCGATGGCCAGCGATTCCCGCACAAGCCCGCGCGAATAGGCCAGCACCGCTGACAACACGATGACCAGCGCCACCACGCCATCAACCAAGGTAAAGCCTTCCATCGCATACTCCCTTCGGGGTTCACCCCGCGCCGAACATTTCACCCACAAACGCCGTCAGATCCGGCATCTGACGCAAATTCATCCCATCAACCCCGGCCAGCTTCGACCGTGTCGGCGCGATAGCCTGTGAAAAACCAAGTTTCATCGCTTCTTTCAACCGATTTTCCGTCTGAGTGACGGGTCGGAGGGCCCCAGACAGGCTGATTTCCCCGAAAAGAACCATATCTGGCGGAATTGCAACATCCTCACGCGCGGAAAGAAGGGCTGCGGCAACCGCCAGATCGGCCGCCGGTTCCGATACGCGCATCCCTCCGGCCACATTAAGGTAGACATCGAGGCCCGCGAAGGGAATGGCGCAGCGCGCCTCCAGCACGGCGAGGATCGTGGAAAGGCGGCCCGAATCAAGCCCCACCACCGTTCGGCGCGGGGTGCCGAGGGGGGAGGGGGCCACAAGCGCCTGAATCTCGGTCAGAACGGGGCGGGTGCCTTCGATCCCGGCAAAGACCGCCGATCCGGGGGCGGGCTTGTCACGGTCCGACAAGAACAGCGCCGAGGGGTTGGTGACCTGCACCAGCCCGTCGCCCGTCATTTCGAACACGCCGATTTCATCTGCCGGGCCAAAGCGGTTCTTGACGGCGCGCAGGATGCGGAACTGGTGGCCGCGCTCGCCCTCGAAATAGAGCACCGTATCGACCATATGTTCCACCACGCGGGGGCCAGCGATCTGGCCCTCTTTGGTGACATGACCCACCAGCACGATGGCCACGCCGCGCTTCTTGGCGAAGGTCACCAACTCATGCGCCGCCGCCCGCACCTGTGAGACCGACCCCGGCGCGCTGTCCACGGTATCCAGCCACATCGTCTGGATGGAATCGATGATCGCAAGGCCGGGGCGTTCGGCATCCAGCGTGGTCAGGATGTCGCGCAGTGCGGTTTCCGCGCCAAGGCCCACGGGGGCATCGGTCAGGCCCAAGCGCTCGGCCCGCATCTGCACTTGGGCTGCGGCCTCCTCGCCGGAGATATACAGGCATTTGACGCCACGCCGCGCGAAAGAGGCCGCGGCCTGCAACAAAAGCGTGGATTTCCCGATGCCGGGATCGCCGCCAACCAGAATGGCCGAAGCCTCAACCAGACCGCCACCCAGAACGCGGTCCAACTCCTCCATCCCGGACGAGGCGCGGGGGGGCGGGGCGCCGCGCGTGGCAAGATCGGTCAGCGGAATGACGCGGCCCTTTGCGCCCAGCGATTTCGGACCAGAGGAAAGCGGCGCTTCCTCGATGATCGTGTTCCACGCGCCGCAAGCCTCACACCGTCCCACCCATTTTTTATGGGCCGCTCCGCAGGCTGTACAGGTGAAAGAGGGGGATGCTTTTGCCATTCCTCGTTAGTGCCGCAAAGCGCAGGGCAGAGCAAGGGAGGCGGGGCAGAGTTTTGCGCGCGCGCTGCTATAACCGCTTTGACAGAAGCGAGATGGCAAGCGAGGCCAGCACGCAGGCGGTGAACAGGTAAAGCCCCCAGGCGGTTTCCACCCGCGCCAGCCCGATGCCTTTGACAAGAATGACATAAAGCGCGATCAGAAAGACATCCGCCATCGCAAGCTTGCCCAGCACTGTTAGCGCTGGAAGCAGGCGGGGGGACAGCAGCTTGAAATGCACCAGCGCCAGCCCCAGCGTTTTCAGATAGGGCGCGAAAATGGCCAGCCCGGTGACCAGAAGCGCCAGAAACACATCCTCCCGCCAAAGGGCTTGCAGCCCCGACAGCACCGAAATCTCGGCCAGATCAAAGAAGGGAAGAACCCCCGCCCGGATCAAGGGCGCGGTCCAGGACAGCGGAAAGAGGACCAGCAGGGCAAGGTTCAGGGCGATGACAAGGCGGCGCAACGGATCCTCCGGGGATGGTCCTTGGAAATGACGGGGCGGCGGCGTTCTGCGCCCCTCCGGGGTTTCTAGCGGCCAAGCGGTGACAGCGCCACGGCAAGCGAGAGCCAGAAGTTTAGGCAGGTGGCGATTGCCAGATTGGCATTGCCCTTATGCCCCTCTTGCCCGCGCAAGGACCAAAGCACCCGCAGCGCCGCGCCCAAGCACAGGCTCAGCCCCAGAAACAGGCCCAGATTTGTGTCAAATCCCGGTTGGATCATGCCGCGCAGAAACAGGACCGGCAGAACAGAGATCGCCGTTGCGAGGAGAAACAAGATAACTGCACGGAGTTTTGCATCGCCAAGCGACACCCCCCGCAGCGCCACCCAGATCAGCATCGACAGACAGGCCGCACCGGAAAACAAAAGCCAAAGCAACAGCGCTTGTCCGGCCAGCATCCCGCGATCCCTTCTCTCTTTGGCCAAGAGGCCGTCAGGTTCCGCCCTCAATATAGCGGCGGGCATAGCGTGGACCAAGGCTGGTCAGGATTTCATAGCCGATGGTTTCGGCCGCATCGGCCAGATCATCCACCGTCTGATACGGGCCCAGAATGTCGAGGCCGCGCGGGATCTCTTCCAGATGGGTGACATCAACCGTGATCAGATCCATCGACACGCGACCGACGACGGGGCAGGGCACATCGCCCGCCCAAAGCACCGCACGATTGCTGAGCGCCCGCAGCAAGCCATCGGCATAGCCGCCCGAGACCGTGGCAATCAGGCTTGGCGCTTCGGCGGTCCAGGAACAGCCGTAGCCCACGGCCTCGCCAGTGCTGAGTTCGCGCAGCTGGATCACCGGCAGCGTGAGCGAGATCGTCGGCGTCGCCTCTTCAAAGGGCAGGCCGCCGTAAAGGCCGATGCCGGGGCGCGTGAGGTCAAAGTGATAGTCCGATCCAAGCAGGATCCCGCCCGTCGCCGCCAAAGAACGCGGCACATTCGCGCCATCAGTCATCTCGTGAAACGCGGCCAGTTGTTCGGCGTTCATCGGGTGATCGGGCTCATCAGCGCAGGCCAGATGGCTCATCAGCAGTTGAGGCTCGGCCTCGATCACAAGGGGGGCGATGGCCTCCCATTCCGCCATTTCCATGCCGAGGCGGTTCATGCCGGTATCCAGCTGAATGCCAAAGGGATGGCCGGGCAACGCTTCCAGATGCCGGGTGACCTGCTCGATCGAGTTGAGCATCGGTGTCAAGTCAAGATCGTGGATCATATCCGTGTCGCCCGCCATATGGCCGGAGAACACGCTGATCTGAGGCCCCGGCCCCAGTACATTGCGCAAGGCGGCGGCCTCTTCGGCGACAGCGACAAAGAAACGGCGCGCCCCGGCATTTGCCAAAGCCCGCGCCACGCGGCCCGCGCCAAGCCCATAGCCATCCGCCTTGAGCACGGCTGCCGTCTGCGTGCCAGAGGCAGACAGCCGGTCAAGCGCGCGCCAGTTGGCCGCGACAGCGTTCAGGTCGATGGTGAGGGATGC
>JAQWYA010000129.1 GCA_029254215.1 Pseudorhodobacter sp.
AGCGCCTTTGTCGGCTCCAACTATGCGTTCTGGATGCTGGTGATCGCGGCCTTCATGACCAGCTTCTACAGCTGGCGGCTGATGTTCATGACCTTCTACGGCACTCCGCGCGGCGATCAGCATACGCATGATCACGCCCATGAAAGCCCCAAGGTCATGCTGATCCCGCTGGGCGTTCTGGCGATCGGGGCGATCTTCTCGGGGATGGTTTGGTACAACTCCTTCTTCGGGAAGGAGGATCAGGTGCGCGCCTGGTTTGGGCTTGAGGCCGCTCAGCATCATGGAGAAGCGACGGATCATGCCGCCGCAGCCCCCGCCGCTGAGGGCCACGCAGCCCCCGCAGCCGAGGGTCACGCAGCCCCCGCCGCTGATGGTAATGACGCCGCCAAGGTTGAGGAGCATCACGCCGATGGCACGACCCATGAAGGCGCTATGGCCGACCCGGCCCATGCCGCCACCATGGCCGCGCATCATGGCGGGGCGCCGAAAGGGGCTATTCACATCGGCCCGGACAACAATGTGCTTCATGCAGCGCATGAGGTGCCGAAATGGGTCAAGGTTTCGCCCTTTATCGCGATGATCCTTGGCTTCGCGCTGGCTTGGAAATTCTACATCCGCAGCCCGGAGCTTCCCGGCCAACTGGCGGCCCAGCAGCGTCCTTTGTACCTGTTCCTGCTCAACAAATGGTATTTTGACGAGATTTACGATTTCCTTTTCGTGCGTCCGGCAAAATGGCTTGGCGGATTCCTTTGGAAGCGTGGGGATGGCAATGTCATCGACGGCACGCTGAACGGGATCGCCATGGGCTTCATTCCGATGCTGACGCGGCTCGCGGGCCGGGCGCAATCGGGTTATCTCTTTCACTACGCATTCGCCATGGTGCTGGGCATCGCTGCTCTTGTCACTTGGATGTCGCTCTCGGGGGGCGCGCATTAATGGAAAACCTGCTTTCCATCATCACCTTCATTCCGGCAATCGCGGCGGCCATTCTGGCGCTGTTTCTGCGGGGCGATGACGCTGCGGCGCGCAACAATGCCAAATGGGTCGCGCTGGTCGCCACCTCAACCACGTTTCTGGTCTCGCTCTTTGTGCTGGCGGGGTTCGACCCGGCGGATACGGGCTTTCAGTTTGTCGAGGAATATGACTGGATCCTTGGCCTGAAATACAAGATGGGCGTGGATGGCATCTCGGTTCTGTTCGTGATGCTGACCACCTTCCTGATGCCGATCACGATTGCCTCGTGCTGGGGCGTGGAGACGCGCGTCAAGGAATACATGATAGCCTTCCTGTTGCTGGAAACGCTGATGCTGGGCGTGTTCTGCGCGCTGGATCTGGTGCTGTTCTATCTGTTCTTCGAGGCGGGTCTGATCCCGATGTTCCTGATCATCGGGATTTGGGGCGGGAAAGAGCGGATTTACGCGGCGTTCAAGTTCTTCCTCTACACGTTCCTTGGCTCGGTGCTGATGCTGGTCGCGATGATCGCGATGTATGTGGATGCGGGAACAACCGACATTCCGACCTTGCTGGTGCATGATTTCGGGTCTGAGACGATGTATCTGGGCGGCTTTGCCATTGTTGGCGGGTTGCAGACGCTGCTGTTCCTTGCCTTCTTTGCAAGCTTCGCGGTGAAAATGCCGATGTGGCCGGTGCACACATGGCTGCCCGATGCCCACGTTCAGGCCCCGACGGCTGGGTCTGTGGTGCTGGCGGCGATCCTGTTGAAGATGGGCGGCTATGGTTTCTTGCGCTTCAGCCTGCCGATGTTCCCGATTGGCGCGGATCTGCTGAGCGGTCTTGTCCTGTGGATGTCGGCGATTGCGATTGTCTACACCTCTTTGGTGGCGCTCGCGCAGCAGGATATGAAAAAGCTGATCGCCTATTCGTCGGTTGCCCATATGGGCTATGTGACGATGGGGATTTTTGCGGCGAACCAGCAAGGCATCGACGGCGCGATCTTTCAGATGATCAGCCACGGCTTCATCTCGGGCGCGCTGTTCTTGTGTGTTGGCGTGATCTATGACCGGATGCACACCCGCGACATCGACGCTTATGGCGGTCTGGTGAATCGGATGCCGGCCTATGCGTTGATCTTCATGTTCTTCACCATGGCCAACGTCGGCCTGCCGGGAACCAGCGGCTTCGTGGGTGAGTTCCTCACATTGATGGGCGTTTTCCAGGTGAACACCTGGGTTGCGGCTGTGGCCACCTCGGGGGTGATCCTCTCGGCGGCTTACGGGCTGTGGCTGTACCGCCGGGTGGTGTTCGGTGATCTGATCAAGGAAAGCCTGAAAAGCATCACCGACATGTCGGGGCGCGAGCGTGCGATCTTTGCGCCACTGGTGATCATGACGCTTTTGCTTGGGGTCTATCCAAGCCTCGTGACCGATATCATTGGCCCGTCGGTGACGGCGCTGGTGACAGACTATCAAGCCGCCATCCCCGTAGCGGGCGATGTTCAGACGGCCATGCATTGAGGGACGCAAGATGACTCCGACAGATTTTTCAACCGTCCTTCCGGAATTCTCGCTGGCTTTGTTCGCCATAGCGGCCCTTTTGGGGGCGGTCTACACGGGCAAGGATAGCGTGGCGAGCTTGCTGACTTGGCTCACGGCGGCGGTTTTTGTGATCCTCGCGCTGTGGATCGGCTTCGGTATCTCGGGGGAGCGGGTCGCCTTCGGCGGCATGTTCTCGGATGATCCCTTCGGGCGCTTTGCCAAGGTGACGATCCTGCTGGCGGCGGCGGCCGTGCTGCTGATCAGCCATGACTACATGATCAAGCGAGATCTTTTGCGCTTTGAATACCCGGTGCTGGTTGCACTTTCCGTGCTTGGCATGATGATGATGGTGTCCGCGGGCGACCTGATGACGCTTTACATGGGGTTGGAGCTGCAGTCGCTCGCGCTTTACGTTGTGGCCTCCCTACGGCGCGACAGTGTGAAATCGACCGAGGCGGGCCTGAAGTATTTCGTGCTTGGGGCGCTGTCCTCTGGCCTGTTGCTTTACGGCGCGTCCCTGACCTACGGCTTTTCTGGCACCACGCTGTTCTCGGGCATCCTGTCGACCGTTGCAGCCGGAGAGGCCCCCTTGGGCTTGATCTTCGGTCTGGTCTTCATGATCTCGGCACTGGCGTTCAAAGTCTCGGCCGCACCGTTCCATATGTGGACGCCCGATGTCTATGAAGGCTCGCCCACGCCGGTCACCGCTTTCTTTGCGACCGCGCCGAAAGTGGCCGCGATGGCGCTTTTGGCCCGGCTGATGCATGACGCCTTTGGCGCCATTCCGGGCCAATGGGGGCAGGTGATTGCGGCTTTGGCCGTGGCCTCGATGTTCCTTGGCGCGATTGCGGCGATCGGGCAGCGCGACATCAAACGCCTGATGGCTTACTCCTCGATTGCGCATATGGGATTTGCGCTGATCGGTCTGGCGGCTGGCACAGTCGGCGGCGTTCAGGCGATGCTGGTCTATATGGCGATCTATGTGACGATGAATATCGGCACCTTCGCCTTCATCCTGTCGATGGAGAAGGACGGCCGTTCCGTCACGTCGATCGACAGTCTGAACATGCTGTCCAAGCGCGCGCCCTTGCAGGCGCTGGCGATGCTGGTCTTGCTGTTCAGCCTTGCGGGTGTGCCGCCGATGGTAGGCTTCTTCGGGAAGTTCTATGTGCTGCAGGCCGCGGTTGATG
>JAQWYA010000173.1 GCA_029254215.1 Pseudorhodobacter sp.
CCGGATTTGCGGGCCTCGGCCAGACGGCGCAGAATGGCATGGGAATAGTGGATCGGCGCCGGCATCAGACCATCTGTCTCACGGCAGGCATAGCCGAACATGATACCCTGATCGCCCGCCCCGTCGCGGTCCACGCCCTGCGCGATATGGGCCGATTGCGGGTGCAGGTAGTTCTGCACTTCCAGCGTGTTCCAGTGAAACTCGTCCTGCTCATAGCCGATGTCGCGGACGCAATCGCGCACGATCTGATCGACATTGTCCATCATCTTCGCAAGGTTGCCCTTGTCTGCCAAGCCGACCTCTCCGCCGATCACGACGCGGTTGGTGGTGGCGAAGGTTTCGCAGGCAACGCGGGCTTGCGGCTCTTGCGCGATAAACGCGTCGAGAATGGCGTCGGAAATGCGGTCACAGACCTTATCGGGGTGACCTTCCGAGACGGACTCGGAGGTGAAAACGTAATCAGTACGCGACATGGGGATTGCTCCGTTAGGGGTCACCTGCCACGCCAGGAAGCCGTTGTGGCAGTCTATCGGACCCGCCTATGCCTTGAAAAAGAGGCCGTCAAGCATCCTTGCGCCCCGAGAGGGCAAGCAACGCCCCAAAGAGCCCGATGAGCAACAAAAACAGGGGCCAATCGCCCGTTTTTGCATATATTGTTGCCGGAAGCGCTGCGGGCAGGCGCGCATCAAGAAAGCCCGACACGCCCATGGGCAAAGCCTCCACCACCCGGCCACGCGCATCGATGACCGCCGTGACCCCGGTGTTCGCCGCCCGCAAGAAGGGCAGCCCCTGCTCGATCGCGCGGAGCCGGGCTTGCGCCAGATGCTGGTAAGGGCCTGTCACCTCACCGAACCACGCGTCGTTGGTAATTTGCAGGATCCAGCCTGCCCGGCGCGGTGCGGCGCGCAGATCCTGCGGGAAAACCGCCTCATAGCAGATCAGCGGCAGCGCAAGCCCCAGCTTTGGGCCAAAATCCAGCACCAAAGCCCCCTCGCCCGCCGAATATCCATTGCCGACCTGCGCCGCGAAGGCCGAAAGACCAAGGGCGCGATAGGCGAAATCTCCGAAAGGAATGTATTCGCCAAAGGGCACGAGGTGGTGCTTGTCATAGGTTGCGCTGATGCGTCCCTGCGTGTCGATCACCCCAAGGCTGTTGAAGCCCCGCGGGCCATCGACCCGCTGAAAGCCGACAGCGACCGGAACGCCCGCAGCCCCCGCAATCACTTGCGCCACCGTATCGCCGGATCGGAACAGATAGGGCACCGAGGTTTCGGGCCAGACGACAAGATCGGGGGGCATCATTGGGTCTGTCGGCGGGGCCGATGTCAAATCAAGCTGGCGGTCGAAGAAACTGCGCGCGCGCTCCGGATCCCATTTGAGATGCTGCGCCGCATTGGGCTGCACCAATCGCACCACTGCCGCCGTTGCCTCGGGGATCGGGCGGGCCGCAAGCATCGCCCCGGTCGCATAGGCCAGCGCGATCACGCCAAGCGGCAAGATCACCGCCCAGCGCCTTGACCGGGACCAAAGCGCAACCGGAAGGGCCGCAGCAACCGTTGCCAGCAAGGTCAGCGCTACTGGCCCCCCAAAGGCGACCCATTGCGCGACGGCTGTGTCGATCCAGATGTGCCCTATCAGCGCCCAAGGAAACCCCGTCAGCACCCAACCGCGTGCCAATTCAGCGCCGGCCAGCGTGACAGCAAACAACAGGGCCACCAAAGGTCGCCCCCGCGCCAGATGCGCAAGACCGGCCGCAAGCGCCCAGAACAAAGCCAATCCGAAAGACAAGAACGCCAGCGCGAAGGGGATCATCCAGGCGTAGACTTCCGGCTCTACCAGGAAGGGCTCTACAATCCAGTTCAGCGCCGCCGCGAAATGGCCTGCCCCCAGAAACAGGCCAACCCCCGCCGCGCGCATCGGCCCGCTTGCCTCAGACACCAGCCAAATGCCAGCGGCCAAAGCCAGAAGGCTAAGCGGCCACAGCCCAAAAGGGGCCTGCCCCAGCGACAGGACCGCGCCACATAGAAACGCCTTGAAGGCCAGCCCCCCGCCGGGCCAAAGCGCGCGCAAACGCGCTCTGACACCCGCAAGGATCATGGAGCAGGCGCGCTCGCCGCCTTTGCCCTGGCTTTGGCCAATTCGGCCGCCGCCGCTGCGGCCGCGCGATTGGCTGCGGCCCCCGGAAGGCGTACACGCAAACGCTTGATCCGCCGGGGATCGCCGTCGATCACCTCGAACTCTGCCCCGCTTTCATGAGGCACCACTTCGCCGCGCGCAGGAACGCGGCCTGCCCGCAAGAAGACTAGCCCGCCCAGCGTGTCGATGTCGCTGTCATCATCGCCGCTGCGAAGGGTCAGGCCGATGGCATGCTCGAACTCATCCAGAGGCATGTTTGCAACGGCGCTGAACACGCCGGGGCCGTCTACTTTCCACTGCTCGCCGCTGACCTCGTCATGCTCATCCTCGATCTCACCGATGACGGTTTCGATCAGGTCTTCGATGGTGACCAAGCCATCCACGCCGCCATATTCGTCAATCACAAGCGCCATGTGCACGCGCTCTTTCTGCATCTTTTGCAGCAAGATCCCGATCGGCATGGAGGGCGGGGCGTAGAGCACGGGGCGCAGCATCTTGCGCAGGCTGAAACGGCCGGAATTGCCGCTGAACCCGTATTGCAACGCCAGATCTTTCAGAAGCACCAAGCCCTGAGGGTGATCCAGCGTGCCTTTATACACCGGAACCCGGCTGAACCCATGTTCCCGGAACACCTCGACCAGTTCATCCCGGCCAATGTCCAGCGGAACGGCGACAATCTCTACCTTGGGGATGGCGACATCATCGACCCGAAGCTTGCGCAGGTTCGCGATCCCATGAGATGCGCTGTTGCGGGGCGGCAAGGCAGGCCCCTGCATCGGCATCGCTTCACTGTCGGATCGTGATGTCTCTTGCGGGCTGAGCGCATCAAACAAGCGCCCAAAGAACCCGCGTTGCGGAGGTTCGGATGTTTCATCATCCTGGGGTGTCTGTGTCTGTTCCATCAGACCGGCCCCGTTTTGCGTACTACCCATTTTTCCTTTTCCAGAAATATCAAAGCGCAGAAAGCGCCCCATCCTTATATGGGTCGTCCAACCCCAAGGATGCAAGTATGCGCGTTTCGGTTGTTTCCATTAAGTGCGCATCTGCATCATCTTCGTGATCATAGCCCAGAAGATGCAAAAACCCATGAACAACCAGATGCGTCACATGGTCCGTCAGCGGCTTGCCCGCAGCTTCGGCCTCGGCGGCGCAAGTCTCATAGGCAATCGCGATATCGCCCAAGGATTCCGGGTCATCGGGATCGCCGGGTTCGGGCGGTTCAGGGCGTTCGCCTGCCTCTTCGGCGGCGCGTTCCTCCGAGGGCCAGGACAGCACATTTGTCGGTTGTAGCTTGCCCCGGAAATCGGCGTTCAGGGTCGCGATGCGCGTATCATCGCAGCCCATCAGACAAAGGGTAAAGCCGACATCCGGTACGCCAAGACAGGACAGGGCCGCGCGAACGGCCCTATCCGCCAGCGGGTCAAGGCCAAGTGCCTCCCACCGGGGGTCTTCGATGACTGTATCAACCAGAGGCTCCATCATCGGCCTCATAAGCCTCAATGATGCGGGCCACAAGCGGGTGTCGCACAACATCCTTGGAGGTGAAATAGTTGAAGCTGACACCCCGCACCCCGGCGAGAATACGCTCGGCATCCGCAAGCCCGCTTTTGGTGCCGCGCGGCAGATCGACCTGCGTCCGGTCGCCGGTAATCACCATGCGTGAGCCTTCGCCCAGACGGGTCAGAAACATCTTCATCTGCATCGTTGTGGCGTTCTGCGCCTCATCCAGAACCACAAAGGCGTTGGAAAGCGTGCGCCCGCGCATGAAGGCCAAGGGCGCAATCTCGATCCGCTTTTCCTCCATCAGCTTGGCAAGCTGTTTTTGCGGCAGGAAGTCATTGAGCGCATCATAAAGCGGCTGCATGTAGGGGTCGATCTTTTCCTTCATGTCACCGGGCAGAAAGCCAAGCCGTTCACCCGCCTCAACCGCCGGGCGGCTCAGGATGATCTTGTCGACAGCGCCCGCCACAAACATCGTGACGCCCACGGCCACGGCCAGATAGGTTTTGCCGGTGCCCGCAGGGCCGATCCCGAAACCCAGTTCATTGTCAAACAGGTTGCCGACATAGGCTTTTTGCGCCTCAGTCCGCGGCTCCACCGGTTTCTTGCGGGTGCGCAATTCGTATTTGGCCCCCGAGAACATCTCGATTTGTTCGGTCCCGGCAAGCTCGCGGTCTGGCATCGGGCGCCCCATTCTGATTGCAGCGTCAATATCGCCAGCCTCGACGCCTCGTCCCGCCTCAAGCCGCGCATAAAGCCCATTGAGCACCGAAGCCGCATAATCGCGCGACGCCTTGTCGCCAATCACGGCCAACCTGTTTCCGCGCCGCAGGATGTGAACACCTGTCTGATGCTCAATCTGTGACAGGTTGCGGTCAAATTCCCCGCAAAGAACGATCAGCAGACGGTTGTCGGGATATTCCAGAAGCGATTCAATCATGTCTTCCGGTACGGTTGGCGGAGTCAGCGCGCTGATGCCCAATGAAGTCTCCTATCTGGGTTGGCCACCCCCGAAGTGTGGGGGCGGAAGGAAAGCGAAACAAGCCAGAAAAGTTGGCCCGCCGCGAGGTTCACACGAGAGTGTAGCGCTGACGTGACAAAGGGCCATTGCGGCAGCCTTTTCGCCTTGTCTTTGGGCGACGCGCAAACCGCCCAAACAAAAAGGGCCGCAGCTTGCACTGCGACCCCTGATATTCGATCTGACACCGATCACCGCTTGACGACCACTGTCTTGCGGCCCGGACCCGGAACATAATCGCGAATACCCTCAGAGCCGGTCTGGTAGTCGCGCAGCACCGTCCCCGGTGGGTAAAGGTCATTGCAGACAGGCAGGCCCGACACGGGGTCATAGCGCGGGGTGGAATAGCCTTCGACCCCGTCATCCATGATCCAGTTCTGACAGCCGTCTGGATCATAGGCGATTGCGGCCTGGCCGTTGCGCAGAACGCCTGTATCGCGACCCTTATCAACGCCCGTCGCGATCACGGTATTCGGATCGCCGTCATAAGGGGTCAAGCCTTCGCCCCCCACACAGCCGGCAAGGAAAACAGTGGCAACAAGACCTGAGACTGAGAAAATCCGGTTCTTCATATCCATCACCACCTGTAGCACACAACTTCAACACGACGGTTCTGCTGCATTCCGGCAGCGGTGCTGTTGGACGCAACGGGCCGGCTTTCGCCAAACCCGATCTGCCGTTCAATCATTGCCCCAACCGACCGTCCGACCGCAGCAACCGCAGCGGCGCGACGTTCGGACAAGCGCTGATTGTAGCTGTCCGAGGCGCGGCTGTCGGTATGGCCGTAAACGGCAAAGCCGAAGGCGTCGGTCGACCGGAAGAACTGCTCCAGCCGGGCGCGGCCATTGGCCGTCAGATTGGCGCTGTCCGTGGCAAACATCGTGTCGGTGTTTTCCACCAGACAGGTGTTTTTCTTCAGACACACCGGGCGGCCGGTCTGCGGATTGCGGCGCGGGACCATATAGCCCTCAAGCCCGCCATCGGCCCACCAATGCATACAGCCATCGTCGTCGATCCAGACGCCCCATTCGATCTGGCCCGAAACCTTGGGCTGCGCCATGACGCTTTGCCCGCCGGACAGACCCAGCGCAAGCGCAAGACCTCCGATCATCAACTTGATACTTGTGCTGATTTTTTGCTTCACAGCATTTACCCCCCCGGGCAATCCGCAATTCACCATTATGTGTTCAGAATTGCAGCGGGGCGCGCGGCTTGTAAAGCGAAATCTGGCAAAAACAAGGCGATGAACCGCTAATCGTTGCGATGCAAACCGGAATTCACGCCAGATATCGTTATTTGCGCCAAATCCGGAAACAATCGCGAAGCCCGCCGGATCAGCCCTCCAGACGCTCTCCGGCAAGGGAGTTGGAAGAGGAGGCGGTGATACGAACGCGCACCAATTCCCCCGGAACCCCCGAGGGATCGGTCACATGAACGGCGTGCAAATGGTCGGATTTGCCAACCATCTGCCCCGGCATCCGTCCCTTTTTCTCATATAGCACGGTGACATCGCGGCCCACCATCGCCTCTTGTGCTGCCTTTTGCTGCTTGCTGAGCAAGGCCTGCAACCGCTGCAAGCGCGCATCGGCAACGGCGCTGTCGACTTCGGGCTTTTCGGCGGCGGGCGTACCGGGGCGGGCCGAGTATTTAAACGAATAGGCCATCCCATAATTGACCCGTTCAATCAGGGCCATCGTGGCCTCAAAATCCTCATCTGTTTCACCGGGGAATCCCACGATAAAATCGGAGGTCAGCAAAATATCGGGGCGGGCCGCGCGGATCCTGTCGATCAGGCGCAGATAGTCTTCGGCGGTGTGCTTGCGGTTCATCGCCTTCAGAATGCGGTCAGAGCCGGACTGAACCGGAAGATGCAGATAGGGCATCACCTCGGGGCAGTCGCCATGGGCGGCGATCAGATCATCTTCCATGTCATTGGGGTGGGAGGTAGTGTAGCGCAGCCGCTCCAGCCCCTCGATCGCCGCCATCTCGCGCAGCAGACGTGCAAGGCCCCATACGCCGCTGTCGTCTTGCGCATGGTAGGCGTTCACATTCTGGCCCAGAAGAGTGATTTCACGCACCCCGCGCGCCACCAGATCGCGCGCCTCGGCAAGCAGGCGGACGGGCGGGCGCGACACTTCGGCCCCGCGGGTATAGGGCACCACGCAAAAGGCACAGAACTTGTCGCAGCCTTCCTGCACGGTCAAAAAGGCAGTCGGGCCGCGCAGGGCCTTGCGCGCAGGCAGGTGTTCAAACTTGTCCTCGACCGGGAATTCGGTATCCAGCGCCCGCTCCCCTGTCTGGATCTTGGCCTCCATCTCGGGGAGACGGTGATAGCTTTGCGGGCCGACGACCAGATCCACCAGCGGCATGCGGCGCATGATCTCGGCCCCTTCGGCCTGCGCAACGCAACCTGCCACGCCAATTTTGAGATCGGGATTGGCGGCCTTGGCGGGGCGCAGACGCCCCAGATCCGAGAACAGCTTTTCCGAGGCTTTCTCGCGGATGTGGCAGGTGTTGATCAGCACCATATCGGCATCGTCGACGGTGTCCGTCGCCACATAGCCCTGTGCGCCCAGCGTCTCGGCCATGCGCTCGCTGTCATAGACATTCATCTGGCACCCGTAGGTCTTGATGAAAAGCTTCTTTGCCTTGTCCATCGCCTGGCCTCTTTTCCAATTCCCCGCCCTTGCGGTTTGGCGCGCCTTTTACACGGCAAGCCTCCCGCCCGCAACGGCGGCGCAGGTCTTGCCTTTGACGCGCTGTTCCCCTTAGGCTTTGCACGATCACGAAAGGCGCGCATCAGACGCCTGAACAGGGGCGCATATGCGGTATAACGGGGTGACAGACTTCCTTGAAAAGGCCAAGGCCGTTCTGGCCAAAGGGCCGGTTGCGATCATCATCGCCGAAGACGAAGTCGAGCTGAACAGCACCCTGCGCCACCACCTCGACCTTGGCTTCCCGACGCTATTGATGCTTGGTGGCCCGGAGCTGGAGATTTCGCCCGAACTGGAAGCGAAGGTTCACCGGATCGCCACCGAGAATTACAGCATAGAGGCTGTGGCCCGCAGCCTCAACGCGATCATGGCGGAAGGCCCCGGCACATGGTTTTACTACTGCTACAACGCCGAATATCTGTTCTTCCCCTTCTGTGAGACCCGCACGATCCGTGATCTGCTGACCTTCCAGACTGAAGAACGCCGTGACTCCATTCTGACCTATGTGATTGACCTTTATGCCGCCGACCTGACAGCCCATCCCGACGCCGTGTCCCGACAGGATGCGATGCTGGACCGGTCCGGCTATTACGCCCTTGGCCGAATGGACGCAGAAAGCAATGCGCCGCACGACCGTCAGTTGGATTTCTTCGGCGGTCTGCGCTGGCGGTTTGAAGAGCATATCCCGCTAGAACGGCGCAAGATTGACCGGATCGGTCTGTTCCGGGCCAAACCTGGCCTGATGCTGCGGCCCAACCACACGTTCAACGACGAAGAGTACAACACCTACGCCTGCCCGTGGCACAACAACATCACTGCCGCCATCGTGTCGTTCCGGACGGCAAAAGCGCTGCGTTCAAATCCGGGGTCGAAATTCGATATCCACAATTTCCAATGGCGCAACTCAACCCCGTTCAAATGGCATTCGCAGCAATTGCTGGATCTGGGGCTGATGGAGCCGGGGCAGTGGTTTTAACCCGGCCGATGACGGCCTCTGGACCCAAAGCCGGAAATCAGCTTTCGTCATGCGCCCGGAGGATTGCGATCTCCTCCGTGAATTCCGCAAGCGCTTGCTGGCCTTTGGGCGAAAGCTGATAAAGCCCCAGCCCCTCGGCCTTGTCGAACCAACCGTAGTGATTGGTGGCCATCAGCACCCGCGCCCGCGCCACCCCGGTGCCCTTCGCGACAAGGGACGCCTTGCAAGCCCCGGCCGCCAGAAACGCCACGCAGCGCAAGGCATCCTGACGATAGGCCGTCATTTTCCGGGTGCCCGTGATGCCGCCAAGGTTCGGGTCGCCCACCCGGCGGTCGAACTCTCGCAGCAAGCGGGCGGCGGGTTTGGATTTCAGGCGCGGGGCATAGGGGCCGGGGTCCAGATGCGCCTCCACCCCCGTCTTGCCAACGGCCAAAAGCCCTAGCCCCAGCCGACGACACAGCGCCAGAACATCGCGATAGCGCAGCTTCCAGCCTTTCGAGACGGGAACAGCCAGATAGACATGCTCAAACAGACCCTGACGGGCAACGCCCTGCATCACCAGCGCCAGACTGAAGGTCAGCTTCAATTCCACAATAACAGGGGGGTCATCGCCGCGCCGCGCCATCAGGTCACAATCGCCGATCTCGGCTTTGACCTCATAGCCCTGCTTTTCCAGATAGGCCTTTACCGGCGCGTAAAGATCAGATTCGCGCAACGCAAGCGCCTGTCAGGCCGACCGGCGCAGACGGATCACGACATCAACCTTTGAAATCTCGGTTCCGGCGGGAACATCGGGCAGACGGCTGATTTCAAGTTGGTCAGCCGGGGCATCCGTCAATTCGGCGCTGTCTTCCCAGTAGAAATGCGGATGATCATCCATGCGCGTGTCAAAATAGCTTTTGGAGCCATCGACAACCACTTCCTGCATCAATCCCGCTTCGCAAAAGGCGCGCAGCGTGTTGTAGACGGTCGCAAGGCTGACCCCGTCGCCACTTTCAGAGGAGGCCGCGAACAGGCTTTCGGCCGTGACATGGCGATTGCGGCCATCCCCGACCAGCAGGCACGCCAAGGCCACGCGCTGCCGCGTCGGGCGCAAGCCCCCGCTGGCAAGCCAGTCGCTGCCGCGCTGCACCGCGAGTTCTGCTGTTGTGGATACCATCCGGATCGTGCCTTTCTGTCGTTGCTTTATATAAAGGCTTTTGCCGTGTTAATTCAACCCGAATGCGGCCCCCGTGCCGTTTGACGCTTTGGGGCCTTGGGGCAGTACCCTTGCCAGTGCCAAGATCCCGGTGCTAATGGAGATAAAAGGACAAAAGACAAAGGGGCGGGCCTTATGACCGGATATCCGACGAGCTTCGATCGCGAAGGATTGCTGAAATGCGCAAGGGGCGAACTTTTCGGCCCCGGCAATGCCCAGCTTCCCGCACCTCCCATGCTGATGATGGACCGGATCACCGATATTTCGGGCGATGGCGGCGAACATGGCAAGGGCCACGTGGTCGCTGAATTCGACATCACCCCGGACCTGTGGTTCTTTGACTGCCATTTCCCCGGCAATCCGATCATGCCTGGCTGCCTTGGCCTTGATGGGCTGTGGCAATTGACCGGCTTCAACCTTGGCTGGCGCGGCTGGCAGGGGCGCGGCTATGCGCTGGGTGTGGGTGAGGTCAAGCTGACCGGCATGGTCCGCCCCGACCGCAAGAAGCTGACCTATTTCGTCGATTTCACCAAGGCACTGCAAACCCGCCGCCTGACGATGGGCGTGGCCGATGGCCGGGTCGAGGCCGATGGCGAGACGATCTACCTCGTCAAGGATATGAAAGTCGCCCTGTCAGAAAGCTGACTTGGCACTGATGTAAGCAAAGGTTTTTGAAGGGGAAGCCCAGAACGGCCAGCCCCCCTGCATCGAATGAAGGAGAGCGCTTATGCGTCGCGTCGTCATCACTGGTATCGGGATCGTCTCGCCCATCGGCAATACCGCCGCCGAGGTGGAGGCCAGCCTGCGGGCCGGGAAATCCGGCATCGTTGCAGCCCCGGAATATGCCGAACACGGGTTTCGCAGCCAGATCCACGGCAAGCCGCAGATCACCCTTGAAGACCATATCGACAAGCGCGACCTGCGGTTCATGGGTCCGGGGGCGGCCTATAACTTCATCGCGATGGAACAGGCGATTGCCGACAGCGGCCTGACCGAGGCCGAAGTGTCAAACGAGCGGTCCGGCCTGATCATGGGGTCCGGCGGGCCGTCGACCTCCAACTTCTTCCTGGCGCATAACACGGTCATCGAAAAAGGCGCGCCCAAGCGCATGGGGCCGTTCATGGTGACGCGCTGCATGTCCTCGACCAACTCCGCCTGCCTTGCCACGCCCTTCAAGATCAAGGGTGTGAACTATTCGATCACCTCTGCCTGTTCGACCTCGGCGCATTGCATCGGCAACGGCACCGAGCTGATCCAGATGGGCAAGCAGGATATCGTCTTTGCCGGCGGCGGTGAGGAGTTGGACTGGACGCTGTCTTGCCTCTTTGACGCGATGGGCGCGATGTCGTCGAAATATAACGACACGCCCGAAACCGCCTCTCGCGCCTTTGACGCGACGCGCGATGGCTTCGTGATCGGCGGCGGTGGCGGTGTTGTGGTTCTGGAAGAACTGTCCCACGCGCTGGCCCGCGGCGCCAAGATCTATGCCGAAGTGACAGGCTATGGCGCGACCTCGGACGGATCCGACATGGTGGCCCCGTCCGGCGAAGGTGGCGAACGCTCGATGAAACTGGCGGTCTCGACCCTGCCCGCCGATCGCAAGGTCACCTATATCAACGCGCATGGCACCTCGACCCCGGCGGGCGACGTGACCGAAGTGAAGGCGATCCGCCGCGTCTTTGGCGAAGGCGCCGTGCCGCCGATTTCCTCCACCAAATCGCTGACGGGCCACAGCCTTGGCGCGACGGGCGTGCATGAGGCGATCTACAGCCTGCTGATGATGCAGGGCGGGTTCATCACCGCCTCGGCAAACGTCACCACGCTGGACCCGGAACTGAAGCCCGAAGAAATCGCGACCGAATACCGCGAGATCGAACACGACAGCATCCTGTCGAATTCGTTCGGGTTCGGCGGCACCAATGCCACGCTTTTGATGAGCGCATACAAGGGGTAACAGCATGGCCGATCTGATGAAGGGCAAGCGGGGCCTCGTGATGGGCGTCGCGAACGAGCGATCCATCGCATGGGGATGCGCCCGCGCGCTGGCGGCCGAAGGGGCTGAACTGGCCTTCACCTATCAGGGCGAAGCCTTCGGCAAGCGGCTGGAGCCGCTGGCGGCCTCGGTCGGATCGTCCTTGATGGTCGATGTGGATGTGACGGATGATGCCTCGCTTGATGTGGCGTTTTCCCGGATCCAGGAAGAATGGGGCAGCCTTGATTTTCTGGTCCATGCGATCGCCTATTCCGACAAGAACGAGTTGACGGGCCGGATCAGCAACACCTCCCGCGCGAATTTCAAGAATTCGCTGGATATCAGCTGCTTTTCCTTCATCGACATATCGCGCCGCGCAGCAGAACTGATGCCGGATGGTGGCTGCCTGATGACGATGACCTATGGCGGGTCAAACCGTGTGACGCCGAATTACAACGTGATGGGCGTGGCCAAGGCGGCATTGGAATCGGCGGTGCGCTATCTGGCTGCCGATCTGGGGCCGCAGAAAATCCGGGTGAATGCCATTTCGCCGGGTCCGATGAAAACCCTTGCGGGGGCGGCTATCGGCGGCGCGCGCGCGACCTATCGGCATACCGAGGCCAACGCGCCGCTGCAAACCAATGCCAGCCTTGATTCGGTGGGTGGCACGGCGGTCTATCTGGCTTCGGATTACGGGATGCACACAACCGGCGAGATCATTCGCGTCGATGGCGGCTATCACGTTCTGGGCATGCCCCGCGCCGAGCATATCGGCTGATTTTCTTTGACCGTCGGCGACCGATGCGCCACCCTCCGGATGCAAAGCCGGGGGGCAAAGGGGCATGCGCGCCGGAGGATCACGGCTTCCTGTATCAGCGCAGCTTTCAGGACCCAGACGGCTCAGGACCCCGACGGCAACGTGTTCAAGCCGTTCTGGATGGACCCGAGGATGCTGGCCGAGTGACTTCCCGGCTGGTCGATCGGAAGGATTGGAGCGGGGAGGGATTGGAGCGGGCGACGGGAATCGAACCCGTGTCTTTAGCTTGGAAGGCTAAGGTCTTACCATTACACAACGCCCGCTCAGGCCCTCGGAGATAATCGAAGGGGCCGGAATGGTCAAGCGGGCAAGGCGGCGAAAAGGAGAGACCGATGAAGATCGCAACCATGGCAACGGGGGGAATCGGCGGCTTCCTCGCCGTGAAACTGATCGGCGCGGGGCATCAGGTGGCAACCATCGCCCGTGGCGCGCATCTGGCCGCGATCCGCGATAACGGCCTGCGCCTGGACGGGCCGGACGGGGTGGAAACCGCCAGACCCTGGATTGCAACCGATGATCCGGCAGAGGTCGGGCCAGTCGATGCCATCCTTTTCGGCGTAAAGGGCGATGCGCTTGCGGCAGCCGCAGAGGCCTGCCGCCCGCTGATCGGGCCGCAAACGCCTGTTGTCCCCTTTCAGAACGGAGTCGAGGGGCCAGACAGGCTGGCCGCGATCCTGCCCCCGAAAAATGTTGTGACCGGCATCGCGCGGGTGTCCACGACGATTTCTGCGCCCGGTGTGATCCGCCAGACCGGCAGTTTCGCGACCTTTGTCTTTGCCGAGCGTGACAGCCTGCCCTCCGCCCGAATCGAGGCCCTGCAAAAGGCCCTGCGCGAGGCCGGGGTGGCGGCTCCGGTTTCGCCGGATATCGAAGAGGAACTCTGGCGCAAGTTCGTGCTCTTTTCGGCCTTTTCGGGGGTCACGGCCGCCGCGCGCTGCACCGCCAAGGATATCGCGGAACATCCGCGCCTTGCCGCATTGTGCCGCGATGTGATGGGCGAGACGGCTCTGCTCGGCCGCAGGCGCGGGGTAGCCCTCGCCGAAGGCCTTGAGGATACGCTTTTACAGACCATCATCACGATGCCCGCCCAGACGCGGGCTTCGACGGCCATTGATCTGGAACATGGCCGCCCGCTGGAGATCGAGTGGATCTCGGGCGCGGTTGCACGTCTGGCCGCCGAAAGCGGGGTTCCAGCCCCCTTGAACGCGGCGCTTTATGCGATGCTCTTGCCTTACCGGGATGGTGCCGCAGGCTAGGCCGACAAGATCAAAGCCGAGATGGCCCCGGCAACCGCCTGTGTTCCCGCAGTTCCCCCCAGATCGGCGGTGCGGGTGCTTGGGTCTTTCAGGCTGGCCCGCAAAGCCGCCTCAACGGCGCGGGCGGCCTCGGCAAAGCCCGGCCCCTTACCTTTTGTCGCCAGCCAATCCAGCAGCATCGCTGCAGACAGGATCAGGGACGCCGGGTTGGCGGCATCCTTTCCCGCCAGATCGGGGGCCGAGCCGTGCTGAGCCTGCGCCATCGCATGGTCGGTTCCGGCATTCAGCGAGGCCCCAAGCCCCAGACTGCCCGAAAGCTCTGCCGCCAGATCCGACAGGATGTCGCCGAACATGTTGGTGGTCACAATCACGTCATAACTGTCGGGATGCCGAACAAGATGCGCGGCCATCGCATCGACCAGCACCTCGTCATAGCGCACATTGGGGTAAAGGGAGGCCACGCGCCGGGTTTCCTCCAGAAACAACCCATCAGAAAGCCGTAGCACATTCGCCTTATGCACCGCTGTCACATGCCGCGCGGGGCGCTGATCGGCCAGCGCGAACGCGGCCTCGGCGATCCGGGAGCAGGCTTTGCGGGTGATCTTGCGCAGGGCAAGCGCCATATCTGCATCGGGGCGAAACTCCCCCGAGCCGTCCAGCATGTTGCGGTCTGCGTAAAAACCTTCGGTATTCTCGCGGAAGATCACCATGTCAAAGGCGCGCCCGCAGGGTGGGGGAAAGCCTTCGGTCGTGGCGGCGGGGCGGATGTTGGCATAAAGATCCAACGCCTTGCGTAGCACGCCCGAGGGGTTCAGCCCCCCCTCCGCCACCGGCGGATAGGCGTTGTGGGACACGGGGCCCAGCACCAGCCCATCGGCCGCGCGGGCACGTTCCAGCACCAACGCCGGGATGGTGGAGCCTTTGGCCGACAGCGCCGGAAAGCCGATTTCCGCCGCTTCAAACGTCAGGCCCAGCGAAAAACGAGTGTTCGCTGCCTCAAGCACCTTGCGGGTCGCGGCCACAAGTTCGGGGCCGATCCCATCGCCATCCAGCGTCAGGATATGGGTCATGGGCGTACCTGCGCGTTGCGGATCAGCGCGGCAAGGCGGTAAAACCCATGCACCATCTTGGAATAGGGCGCTGTCAGAAAGAACGCCAGAACCGCCCCAAGGTGAATGGCCAACATCGGTTGCACCAAGGCCGTGCCGGTGGCGGCGTAAAGCAACAGCCCCGTCAAACCGGTCAGCCCCAGAAGCAGCACAAAGGCCAACTCGCCACCCCAGGCGCTGACAGCGCCAAGGCCGCGGTCCGCGCGCAGCTTCAACGACACCAGCCAGCCCGCGCCAAGCGTCAGCAGGATACCGCCGGGAATACCCAGAAGTTTCGGCAAGGAGAACAACCCGTAAGGGGCCTGCATATCAAGGGCATAATGCATCACCGTCCCGGATGAGGTGGAGGCAAAGCACAGCAAGAACCCATACATCACCGCCTGATGCGCCCAGCGCCGGGCATTGGAAAAGCGGTCGGTTTCCTCAAAATTGCAGCCCTGCCCCTGCCCGCCCCCAAGGTTGCGCATATCGGCAGCCGAGGCGATCGCCGCGCGCAGATCGGCCAGACGCAAGCGCTGCCCCCCCACTTCGGCCCAGTAGCCACGCAAACCGATGGCAATCGCCAGCAGCGGAAACACGAAAGCAGGCAGGAAAATCGCAACCATCCCGCCATGCGAAAGATAGGCATAAAACCCCTCGCCCGAGGCCGGGCGCAGCGCAGTTAGCGCGGCAAAGATCAGCGCAAGACCCGCCGCCAGCGCCAAGGCAATGGCTGTGCCCTTGCGCTGAAACGCGCCGGCAAAGGCAGGCGGCCAGGCGTGCCGATCCCAGCTTTCCTGACGCACCTCGGCCAGAATGCCGGGCAGGTTCAGGTCGAACTCATGCGGGGCGGTGTATTGGCAGGCGTAATAGCAACCCCGGCAGTTGTGGCACAGATTGGCCAACTGCGTGATGTCGCCATCGGAAAAGGCGCGCTGCATCGTGATCGCGGGAAACACCGCGCAATAGCCTTCGCAATAGCGGCAGGCATTGCAGATTTCGACCTGACGGCGGGCCTCGTCGGTGGTGCCAAGCGTGGCAAGGTTGGGAACGGTATCAAGCGACATGGGCTGCGGCCTCCTTGCCAGCGATGCGGCCAAAAACGGTGCCGATGGTCATGCCAAACCCGGCCAGATAGCCTTGACCAAGGATCGAGCCTGCCATGATCTCTCCGGCGGCCCAGACGTTCTTCATGCGCCCACCCTGCCCCGTGACGCGCGCTGTCTCATCCACTTTAAGGCCAAGATAGGTGAAGGTGACGCCGGGGCGTAGCTCATAGCCGTAGAACGGGCCATCGGTGATCGGGCGCGCCCAGTTGGTCTTGGCGGGGCTCAGCCCTTCGGTCGCCAAGCCGTCCAACTCGTTGCCGTGGAAGGTGCCGGGGCGGCAGGCGGCGTTAAACGCCTCGACGGTTTCTTTCAGCTTGGTACCGGAGATGCCCAGCAACTGGCCCAACCCCTCGATCGTGTCAGCCTTTACCGGCGGAAAGACGGAGGGCATGAAAGCGTTGATACTTTTGGAATCGATGATCGAATAGGCCACCTGATCGGGCTGGCCCGCCACAAGGCGGCCCCAGATCGCGTAGCGCTTAGGCCAGACATCCTCGCCCTCGTCATAGAACCGGTCGCCGTGCCGGTTCACCACGATGGAAAACGGCACGCAATCCAGCCGGGTGACGATACCGCCATCATATTTCGGCGCGCGACCGTCGATGGCAACGGCATGGCATTGGGTGGGGTCGCCCACACTTTCCGCACCCTGATCCAGCATGTCCTTCAGCACAACGCCCCGGTTATAGGGCGTCCCTCGAATGAGGAAGTTCTTGGCCGCCGGCCCCCACGCCCGCGCCAGCCAGTCAAGATCGGCCTGAAACCCGCCCGAGGCCAGAACCACCGCCCGCCCGTTGATCCGCACAGGCTCCCCTGCGATTGTACAATCGACGCCGCTGAAGACACCGTCAGCAATATCCACATGCGTGACCTGCGCCTCATAGCGCACGGTGATCCCCAGATCGGCGGCGCGGTTGTAATAGGCGTTCACCAGCGCTTTGCCGCCCCCCAGAAAGAACGCATTGGTGCGCGACAAAGACAACGTTCCCGACAGCGAGGGCTGAAACCGCACGCCTTGCTTCTCCATCCATGGCAGGCAGGATTCGGAGGACCGGATCGCGAGGCGGGCCAGCCCTTCGTCTGTCTGGCCTTTGGTCACGC
>JAQWYA010000187.1 GCA_029254215.1 Pseudorhodobacter sp.
TTTGCGCGCCAGTTGGAACTTCTGTCCGAAGATGCCGCAGCACTTGCAGAGCGGGACGTGGTGGTGATCGTTGACACAAAGGCCGACCCGATCTCGTTCTTTCGCAAAAAGCTGCGCCCGCGCGGGTTTTCGCTTGTCCTGCTGGACAAGGACGGCGAAGTCGAGATCCGCAAGCCGCGCCCCTGGGACGTGCGCGAGATCACCCGCGCCATCGACAAATTCCCCCTCGCCCGGCAGGAATTGCTGGAGAAATATCCAAGCGGGCGCTGAGCGTCGCCTGCACCGACCAAAGCGCCCCTCTTGGCGCGGGCCAAGAGGGAAACCGGTTCAAAGGGCAGGCGAGCGGCGCGGTCCATGGGGCTTATTCAAACTCCATGATCACGTCATCGACCTTGAGACTCGCCCCGGCTGCGGTGTTGATCTTCTTGACCACGCCCTTGCGTTCCGCCTTGAGGACGTTTTCCATCTTCATCGCCTCCACCGTGGCAAGGGATTGGCCGGCCTGAACCTCCTCCCCCTCGGAGACGTTGATCTTCACGATCAGCCCCGGCATCGGGCACAAAAGCAGCTTGGAGGTATCGGCGGCCACTTTCTCCAGCATCAGCCCGGCGAGTTCGGCCTGACGCGGGGTGCGCACATGGCAGATCACATCCGCGCCGCGGAGCCGCAGACGGAAGCCTGACGGAACCTTGCCGACCTTCATCACCAAAGGCGTCCCATCGACCGAAAGCTTGGCAAGAGGCTGGCCCGGTGTCCAATCGCTTTCGACGCGCATGCTGGCCCCATCGGCGAAAACCACGGTCGAGCCGCCCTTGTCGGCGGCAATGGTGACCTCTTCGGCCACGCCTTGCACCGCGACATTCCAAACTGAGCCGATCTTGCGTTCATGGTTGTCCATCGTGCCGGAAATCCGGGTACGGCGGATTTCGGCCACGCGGTTCATGGCGGCGGCGGCGGCCACCACCCGGCGGCGCAAGCCATCCTCCAGCGTGACACCGTTAAACCCATCGGGATATTCTTCGGCGATAAACGCCGTGGTGATATTACCGCTGGTAAAGCGCGGATGATCCATCACAGCCGAGCAGAAGGGCAGGTTATGGCCGATCCCCTCCACCTCGAACGTATCAAGGGCAAGGCGCATTTCCTCGATCGCATCGGCGCGGGTCGGACCCCATGTGCACAGCTTGGCGATCATCGGGTCGTAGAACATGCTGATCTCACCGCCTTCATAGACGCCGGTATCGTTGCGCACGATACCACCCCCCGCCGTCTTGCCTTCGATGGGCGGCCGGTAGCGGGTCAGCCGCCCGATGGAGGGCAGGAAGCCGCGGTAAGGGTCTTCGGCGTAAAGGCGGCTTTCCATCGCCCAGCCGTTGATCTTGAGGTCCGATTGCTGGAAGGGCAGCGGCTCACCATTGGCGACGCGGATCATCTGTTCCACCAGATCGACGCCGGTGATCAGTTCGGTCACCGGGTGTTCGACCTGAAGGCGGGTGTTCATCTCAAGGAAATAGAAGTTCCGCGCGCCGTCGACGATGAATTCCACCGTCCCGGCGCTGGTATAGCCCACGGCCTTGGCCAAGGCGCAGGCCTGTTCGCCCATCGCTTTGCGGGTCGCCTCGTCCAGAAACGGGCTCGGGGCCTCCTCGATCACCTTTTGGTTGCGGCGCTGGATGGAGCATTCGCGTTCATGCAGGTAAACGCAGTTCCCGTGCTTGTCGGCCAGTACCTGAATTTCGATATGGCGCGGCTGGGTCACGAATTTCTCGATGAAGATGCGGTCGTCGCCAAAGCTGTTGGCCGCCTCGTTCTTGGAGGATTCGAAGCCTTCCTTGACCTCGGATTCCGACCAGGCGATCCGCATACCCTTGCCGCCGCCGCCCGCAGAGGCCTTGATCATCACCGGGTACCCGATCTCGCCGCTGATCTTGACGGCCTCATCGGCGTCCGCAATCAGGCCCATATAGCCCGGCACGGTGGAAACCCCTGCCTCCATCGCGAGCTTTTTCGAGGTGATCTTGTCGCCCATCGCCTCGATCGCGGGCGAAGGCGGGCCGACGAAGACAACGCCTTCCTTTTCCAGCGCCGCCGCGAATTTCATGTTCTCGGACAAAAAGCCGTAGCCCGGATGGACAGCCTCGGCCCCGGTCTGGCGGATCGCGTCCATGATCTTGTCGATCACGATATAGGATTGGTTGGCCGGGGCCGGACCGATATGCACAGCCTCATCGGCCATCCGGACATGCAGCGCGTTGCGGTCGGCATCGGAATAGACGGCGACCGTCTTGATCCCCATGGCTTGCGCGGATTTGATGACGCGGCAGGCGATCTCGCCCCGGTTCGCGATCAGGATCTTTTTGAACATATCAGCCCTCTTGGTAACGCCAATGCGGCGTGCGAATGCAAAAGGACCGCCCCGGCGCATGGCCGGAACGGTCCTTTGAGTTGTGGGAAGTCCCGGCGCCGAGGCGCGCGGAATGGGTCAGATCAGCGGCAGGCCGGAAGGCCCGCGATGCCGCAGGAAACGCCGCCAGCGACCGCGCCGATAAGCGCGCCTTGCGTCTTGCTGCCGCCGGTCGCGTCAGCGATGACAGCCCCTGCCAGAGCGCCGCCAATGGTGCGTTCCGCCGCAGAGGTCTGGTAGCCGCCGGGGTTGCAGGCTGCCAAGGAAACAGCGGCAAGTCCTGCCAGAAGAAGTGTGTTGATACGCATACTGCAAAGCCTCTCAAGCTTGTTGGATTGTGTCCCCATTCTACGCCGAATTCCGCACCGTAAAAGGAAAATCCGCGTGATTCAGCCACGTGACGGGGTTTGTCATCTGCCCGGCTAAAACCCGCCGGGATAAAAAACGGTCTGACCCGAGAAGGGCCAGACCGAGGCATTGGGGAAGGGTTAGTCGGGTACTCGCTACAATGGGTGACGGTGTGTGTCTGACCGTCAAACCCATCATTGCGGCGCGTCAGCCCTTTGGCAAAAGCAAATTTCACGCCCATCGCAGGATGGGCAATGTTCTGCCAGATCGCCGTAGGGTTGCGCGAAAACATGCCTATTCGTCCTCATTATCCCAATCGTCCCAGTCGTCTTCGGACAGGGGCGGAGCATCGGGGGCAAAGACCTTCGGAAAGGAGATTTCGGCCTGCTTGACGTTGATGCGCAGAAGCGCCTCATAGCTTTCGGGATCAAACGGGTCTTCGGCGGCGACAACCTCGCGGCCAAACAGCCATGAGAGGCGGCCCGCGTCCAGATTGCCGCGCTCGAACACTTCTTCGCCGAAATGCTGCCAAAGGGCGCGCATGAAGCCTTCATCGGCGGCACGGTCCATCGACTTGCGATCGCGGTAGCGTTCTCTTTTGATAAGCTTGGTTGCGCCGCCCTTATTGGCGCGACGGATCAGAAACTGAAAATCTGTTCCGGGAAGGCGGCCGGGGATTCCACGATGCTTGATCATGCTGCCCCCCCGAATCCGAGGGCAGAAAGACGGGCAGGCGCGAAAAGCGCCCGCCCGCAGGCGTTACTTGTACTTGCCGGTGTAGACCGGTTCGGACGAAACCGGCTCTTCAACGTAGACAACTTCTTCCTGTTTCGCAGCGCAGGCCGACATGAAAGCGACGGTGCACAGTGCGATAATGGTCTTGGCGCTCGTAGACATCCTCTACTCCTAGTTTCTTGGGAGGTTGGCGCGGCAGACTGTTCTGCCGCACGCCCCCGATGTGAGGTATCGGCCGCTTGGGTTCGGCCTGCGGAAACAATACCCGCATGCAGAACCGAATAACACTGTTCTTTCACTAAACCCAAAGCTTGTGGCGGGCCTACATCAGCGCAGGCGACTTTCCGCGCAGCAAGCGCTCTGTTTGGCAGGGGCATCAAAAGGCTTCCCATATGCAGCGATCTTCCTCGATCCGGTAGGCTTCAAAAAACTGGGTGGCACTGGGGGCGGCTTCTCCGAAGACGACGGCCACATCCGACAACGACACGATGATCTGGCTGGGCGTGGGCGTATTGCCCAAAACCCGAGGCAGCACGTAGGTTTCACACAGGTGCATCATGTCAAGGCTTGCCACGTCGAACCCTATTCCTCCTCCCGGACCGATGGCCGGGGCCAGAAACCGAAACCGGACAGTTGCGCCCTCTGGTCCCGGTTCATTCATGATCACGTTGACCAGCGTTACCGTCTGGCCGGAGGGCACCGGGATTGCCTCGGACAGCGGAGAGGTTGCGACCTCCTCTGTCATGGCCGCCCCCGCAACGCTAAGCGCTTAAACGACCGATTTAACCCCTGCCCCATGGCACCCTCCCTGATCCTGATTACAGGGGAATGTTATCGTGCTTTTTCCACGGATTGGTCAATTTCTTGCTGCGCAGGCTGGCGAAAGCCCGCGCGACCCGGCGGCGGGTCGATTGCGGCATGATGACCTCGTCGATGAAGCCGCGTTCTGCCGCCACGAAGGGATTGGCGAAACGGTCTTCGTAATCGGCGGCGCGAGAGGCGATCTTGTCTTTGTCGCCCAACTCGGAACGATACAGGATCTCCGTCGCCCCTTTGGCCCCCATCACGGCGACCTCTGCGGTGGGCCAGGCATAGTTGAAATCGCCGCGCAGATGCTTGGAGGCCATCACGTCATAAGCCCCGCCATAGGCCTTGCGGGTAATGACGGTCACCTTCGGCACGGTCGCCTCGCCATAGGCGAACAGCAGCTTCGCGCCATGCTTGATGATGCCCGCATATTCCTGACTTGTGCCGGGCAGGAAGCCGGGCACGTCCACCAGCGTCAGGATCGGAATTTCAAACGCATCGCAGAAGCGGACAAAGCGCGCGGCCTTGCGGCTGCTGTCGATATCGAGGCAGCCCGCCAGCACCATCGGCTGGTTTGCCACAACGCCGACCGACTGGCCTTCGATGCGGATGAAACCGGTGATGATATTCGCCGCAAAGGCGGCCTGAATTTCAAAGAAATCGCCCTCATCCGCCAGTTTGGTGATCAGCTCTTTCATGTCATAGGGCTGGTTCGGGTTGTCGGGGATCAGCGTATCAAGGCTGGACTCGAGCCGGTTCGGATCATCAAAGAACGGGCGAACAGGTGCCCGCTCCCGGTTGTTAAGCGGCAAAAAGTCGATCAGACGACGGGTTTCGGCCAGCGCCTCCACATCGTTTTCATAAGCGCCATCCGCGACCGAGGATTTCTTGGTATGGGTGCCAGCGCCGCCCAATTCCTCGGCGGTGACCACCTCATTCGTGACAGTCTTGACCACATCGGGGCCGGTCACGAACATGTAAGAGCTATCTTTGACCATAAAGATGAAATCGGTCATCGCCGGGCTGTAAACGGCCCCGCCTGCGCAAGGCCCCATGATCAGGCTGATCTGCGGCACGACACCGCTGGCAAGGATGTTGCGTTGAAACACTTCGGCATAGCCTGCAAGGCTGGCCACACCCTCTTGAATACGGGCACCGCCGCTGTCGTTGATCCCAATCACCGGCGCGCCATTCTGCATCGCCATATCCATGATCTTGCAGATCTTTTGCGCGTGGGTTTCGGACAAAGAGCCGCCGAACACCGTGAAATCCTGACTGAAGACATAGACCATCCGGCCATTGACCGTGCCCCAGCCCGTCACGACGCCATCGCCTGCGGGGCGGTCTTTCTCCATCCCGAAATCGGTGCAGCGGTGCCGCACGAACATGTCGAACTCCTCAAACGAGCCTTCGTCGAGCAGCAATTCCACCCGCTCGCGGGCCGTCAACTTGCCCTTGGCATGCTGGGCTGCGACCCGGCGCTCTCCTCCGCCCGCACGGGCGTCCTTGCGGCGATCTTCAAGCTCTTGCAGGATGTCTTTCATTTTCGGCCTCCCGGATTCCTGCTTAACCTCTACGCTGCCAGCCTTCGGGACGAAAGCAAAAACAAGAAAATTTGCAAATTTTTGACTGCGCAAGCTGTGCAAATTGCGAATTCGCAAACTCATCCGCGGAATTGGCTTGGCGCAACCCCGATGATGTGATTGCGATAGGCAGAGCCCCCCTAACCTCAGAGCCCGCCATGCCCGCCTTTTCCCTGCCGCCCGCCCTTGTCACGATCGGGCTGCTGCTGTTGTCAAATATCTTCATGACCTTCGCCTGGTACGGGCACCTCAAGTACAAATCCGCCCCGCTTTTCGCCGTGATCCTGATCAGCTGGGGCATCGCCTTTTTCGAATATGTCTTGCAGGTGCCCGCCAATCGCATCGGGCATGGCACTTTTTCCGCGGCCGAGTTGAAAACCATTCAAGAGGTTATAACCCTTCTGGTTTTTGCCGTGTTTTCCGTTCTCTATCTGAAAGAGCCTTTGTCATGGAACCATCTGGTCGGTTTCGCGTTCATAGCCATCGGCGCTTTTTTCATTTTCCATCAGTGGCGCTGAGGGCGATATCCCCGATGGACAGTTTGCAAAGATCGGCGTAGCGCTTTTCCCATGACCACATCCCTGCCCAAACCGCGATACCTTGATCGCCGGTCCCCGCCCCATCTGACAACCCTCGTGCTGATTGCCGGCATCGCGGCACTGTCGCTGAATGTGTTTCTGCCCTCGCTGCCGTCGATGGCGAAGGCCTTTGGCGTCGATTATGCCGTGATGCAGCTTTCGGTGTCGCTGTATCTGGCCTCCACCGCCGTCTTGCAGATCCTGATCGGGCCGATTTCGGACCGGATGGGGCGCAGACCGGTGATGCTTTGGGCTGTAGCGCTGTTCACACTCGCTTCGGTCGGGGCGGTTCTGGCTCCGAATTTCGGCCTCTTCCTGACCTGCCGCCTTGCGCAGGCGGTGATTGCCACCGGCTTTGTGCTGTCACGGGCCGTCGTGCGCGATATGGTCCCGCAAGATCAGGCAGCCTCGATGATCGGCTATGTGACGATGGGCATGTCGGTGGTGCCGATGGTCGGCCCGGTGCTGGGCGGCGCGCTGGATGAGGCTTTTGGCTGGCAAGCCTCCTTCGCCATTCTGGCCATTGCTGGTGCGGGGCTGTTCGTGCTGCTGTGGTTTGACATGGGGGAGACCTCTGTCTCGCGACCCACCAGCCTTGGCGCGCAGATCCGGCAATATCCGGCCCTGCTGACATCGCAGCGCTTCTGGGGCTATTGCCTTGCCGCCGGTTTCGCCTCGGGGGCGTTTTTCGCCTATCTGGGCGGGGCACCCTATGTGGCGACCACGTTTTTCCACATGGATTCCGCGACCTTGGGCCTGCATTTCGGCGCCCCGGCCTTGGGTTACATGTTCGGGAACTTTATCTCGGGGCGCTATTCCGTGCGGTTCGGCGTCAACAAAATGGTGCTGATGGGCGCGATCCTTGCAACCCTTGGGATGAGCGTCTTGCTGCTGCTCGAAGTGCTGGGCCTCGCCACGCCGATCCTGTTCTTTGCGCTGATGGTGCCGATGGGGGTCGGGAATGGCATGCTGATGCCGAATGCCAGCGCCGGGATGCTGTCCGTGCGCCCCAGTCTGGCCGGGTCTGCGGCGGGTCTGGGCGGGGCCTTCATGATTGGCGGCGGCGCCGCCCTGTCTGCCTTGGCGGGCTTCATTCTGGGGCCGCAAACCGGGGCGACGCCTTTGGTTGGCCTCATGCTGGTGGTGTCGGCCGCCGCGATCCTGTCGATCCTCTGGGTCATCCGGAGAGAGCGGGTGGTCAAGGCTTCGGGCGGCTGACCACCTTGCAGAACATCCCTTGACGCAGCGTCTTTGCAAAGCCAGTTTGGGCTTTGCAAACCACGGGCGGATCATGGCAACTCAGAAACTCTACGCCGGGGCGAAACTGCGCGAGTTGCGGGGCCGTCTGGCCCTGACCCAAAAGCTGTTCGCGCAGAAACTCGGGGTTTCGCTGCCCTATCTGAACCAGATGGAGAATAACCACCGCCCGATCTCTGCTGCCGTGGTGCTGGCCCTTGCGCAAGAGTTCGGCCTTGATGTGACGGAGCTTTCCACCGGAGATGCAGAGCGCCTTGTCACCGATATGCGAGAGGCCTTGGCCGACCCGGTTTTCGCGGCCGCCCCGCCGCCTTTGGCTGATCTGCGGCTGACCGCCTCCAATGCGCCGATCCTTGCGCGGGCCTTTCTAAACCTGCATCGGGCTTACCGGCAAACCCATGAACGGCTAGCTTCGCTTGATGAGGCCTTGGGGCGGGATGAGGCGGCCCTGCGCCCCTCCCCCTGGGAAGAGGTCCGGGACTTCTTTCACTATTGCGACAATTATCTGGATGCCATCGACCGTGCGGCAGAACATTACGCAACCTCGGGAACACACGGAAAAGACATCCTGATCAAGGCCGAACAGACCTTGGACAAGCTTGGCATCGGCTTGCAGATTTCGAACAGTCCGGACCTTCGGAAGTTCGATCCCGCTGGCAAGACCCTTTTGCTGTCACGGCGCGCGGCGGGGCCGACCTTGCGGTTTCAGCTGTTGCATCAGATCGCGCTGTTGACCCAAAATGACCTGCTGGAGGCCACGCTGGACCTTGCGCAGTTCCAGTCAACGGAAGCGCGCAGCATCGCCAAAATCGGTCTTGCGAACTATTTCGCGGGCGCGGCCTTGATGCCTTACACACCCTTTCTGGCGGCGGCACAGACCGAGCGCCACGATCTGGAGCGATTGGCCGACCGTTTTGACGCCTCGGTCGAGCAGGTCGCCCATCGGCTTTCCACCCTGCAACGCCCAGGTGCCAAGGGTGTCCCCTTCTTTTTCGTCCGGGTCGATCAGGCCGGAACGATTACAAAACGCCATTCCGCAACGCGCTTTCAGTTTGCGAGGTTTGGCGGGGCTTGCCCTTTGTGGAACGTGCACCAAGCCTTTGAAATGCCAGGGCGCTTCCTGCGGCAGCTCGCGGAAACGCCGGATGGTGTCAAATATTTCTGTCTGGCGCGCGACATCTCAAAACCTGCCGGGGCCTATGGCGCACCGGTGCGGCGCTATGCGATCGGTTTGGGGTGCGAAGTGACCCATGCCGACCAGATCACCTATGCTGATGGCTTGAATCTGCGCGGTCACTTCGAACCGATCGGCATTTCCTGCCGGATATGCGACCGTCCGGATTGTCATCAACGGTCCGTCCCACCGCTGGAGCGGGCCTTGCGCGTCGACCCCGACAGGCGCGGATTGCAGCCCTACGGGATCGACAGTTTTCAGGAAAAGCCCTGATCAGGCCGACAAAAGCGCCCAAATCTCATCCTTGAGCCGGGTCCGGCTGCGCCGCAACTCGGCCTCATGCTCCGGGGCGACCGGCTCTACCAAGGTTTCTGCGCGATGCACGGCCCGGTTCACGTTGTGATACTCGTCAAACAGCTTTGCAAAATGCGCGCTTGAGGTTTTCAAGTCGTGAATTTTCTCTGCGTGGCTTGGAAATTCTTCGGCCAGTTCGTGGGGCGTGTTGGACATGTCAGCTCCTCTTCTGTCAACGCTTGCCCCCTGTCTAGCGGGCAAAGCGCAGAGCCGCCTTGATCCGGATCAACTAGCGCCGTGAGGGGCGGAAACCTGCAGCTTTCGCCTCAGCTTCGGTGCAGAAATACGCCTCTCCCTTCGCGGCAGAGATGCGCACCGCGTCATAATCCCGTTGCCCCGGAACGTGATAGATCTTTTCACCCTTGGCCGAGACATTGCCTTTCACCACGCAGCGATCGGGGCCGCGCAGGCTTTTAGCGGCCCGGAACTCTGCCGGGGCGATGTGGCGATCAGCCCAAATGCCAAGACGCGCTGATTTTGCGGCCTTCTCAGCCCCAATATAGGCGGAGGAATACTTGCGATAAGCCTCCGCTGCGCCCATGCTGACCAAGGCGGCGGCCACATCGGCCGCGCCGGCCCAACAGACGGCCACGACGCGCCCGTATCGATCCTGCCCACGCGGCGCACAACGGATCGTTTTGCCCGCCACAAGCGCCGCGAGTTCTTGGGTCGCCCAGCGCCCGCAAGCCCAACCATCTGCCCCGCAAGATTGCGCCTGTTCGGGCGCATCAATGCCGAACAGACGAATGCGCAGACCGTCCAGATCCAAAGTATCGCCGTCAACAACCCGCGCCTCGCCCTGAAGATGCGGCGCAGCCGACAGGGGCGCCGCAAGTGTTACGGCCCCGAGTATAAGAACGAAAAGCGTACGAAAGGTTAACATACCCCCTGAGATGCGACCGAAACGCGGCGCGCGCAAGGGTTTTGTTAACTTTTGGTTAACTGTTGTTAACGCTGTTGGTCAGCCCAGTCCTCTGACATCTCGGGGGCGAGGTTCATCGGGGCCAAAGCGGCCCGGCCCAAAATATGATCGGCCGCTTTTTCGCCCACCATGATGGAGGGCCCGTTCAGATTGCCGTTGGTGATGCGCGGGAAGATCGAGCTGTCCGCAAGGCGCAACCCCTCCACCCCGATGACGCGGCACTCCGGGTCCACAACAGCCATCGGATCATCCCGCCGCCCCATTCTGGCGGTCCCGCAGGGGTGATAGGCGCTTTCCGCATGTTCGCGGATGAAGGCGTCAATCTCGGCGTCGCTTTGCGCGCCGGGACCCGGTTGAATCTCATGCTTGACGAAAGGGTGCATTGCGGGCTGGCCAAAGATCTCTCGGGTGAGGCGGATACAGGCGCGAAACTCTTCCCAATCCTGGGCTTGCGACATGTAGTTAAACCGAATGACCGGGTTGTCGCGCGGATCGGCAGAGCGAAGCCGCACCGACCCCCGCGAGGTCGACCGCATAGGCCCGACATGCGCCTGAAACCCGTGGCCTTCGGCAGAGGCCTTGCCATCGTAGCGCACGGCAATTGGCAAGAAATGATATTGAATATCAGGGTACTCCACGCCTTTCTTCGACCGAATGAAGCCGCAGGCCTCAAACTGGTTCGACGCCCCAAGCCCCTTTCCCGTCAGCAACCATTGTGCCCCGATCAGCGCCTTCCCAAAGAGGTTCCAATACTTGTAGAGCGTGATCGGCTGCTTGCTGGCGAATTGCATGTAAATCTCCAGATGGTCCTGAAGATTGGCCCCAACGCCCGGCCTGTCGGCGATAACTTCGATGCCATGTTCAGCAAGATGCGCGGCTGGGCCTATTCCCGAAAGCATCAGGAGTTTCGGGCTGTTAAGGCTCGATGCTGCCAAAATGACTTCGCGCTTTGCCGCGATCACGCTGCGGGCTTTGCCGCGCTCCATCTCCACGCCGCGCGCGCGGCCCTCTTCGATCACGACGCGCAGGGCGAGGCCCCGAACCAGCGTCACATTCCCGCGTTTCATCGCCGGTTTCAGATAGGCATTCGCCGCAGACCAGCGCTGCCCCTTATAGATCGTGGCCTCCATCGGGCCGAAGCCTTCCTGACGCGCGCCATTGTAATCATCGGTCACCGCGTATCCGGCCTGTTTGCCAGCCTCGATGAAGGCCCCGAACAAGGGGTTTTCGCGCGGCCCGCGCGAGATGTGAAGCGGCCCGTCCCCCCCGCGATAGGGCGAGGTGCCGCCGTGCCAATGTTCCATCCGCCGGAAATAGGGCAGCACATCGGCATAGGCCCAACCCTGCGCGCCCGCATCGGCCCAATGGTCGAAATCGCGTGCGTGGCCGCGCACATAGACCATTCCGTTAATGCTAGAAGACCCGCCGATCACCTTGCCACGCGGCGTCACCAGCCTCCGGTTGCCCAAATGAGGCTCCGGCTCAGAGGACATGCCCCAATCATAGATGAGCATGTTCATCGGATAGGACAGTGCGGCGGGCATCTGGATAAAGGGGCCTGCATCCGTGCCGCCATGCTCGATCACAATCACCGAAGCGCCCGCCTCGCCCAGACGATAGGCCATCGCGCAGCCCGCAGAGCCGGCGCCAACGATCACATAATCCGCTTCCATTTCCGAACCCATTCTTTTCGACTTTCAGAATTACAACCTATGCCAGCAAAAACAGCGCGGCCCCGGCCCTCAAACCACTACAGTTTCGAACAACTGCCGAGCTGACGGCCAAGGCTGCGTCTGCCTTAATAGGGCGCGTCGACCGGCCCCATCCCGACATAGACTGACTTGCTTTGCGTGTAATGCGCGACAGCGGCCTTCCCGTTCTCGCGGCCCACACCCGACATCTTGACCCCACCAAAGGGCATCTCGACCGGGGTCAGGTTATAGGCGTTGATCCAGCA
>JAQWYA010000195.1 GCA_029254215.1 Pseudorhodobacter sp.
TGCCCAGTGCAGCATCTGCGACAGCCGCCCCAAATGGCGCACGATTGAACTCGCCACCAAACCACTAGCCTGTCGTTCCGCGATCCAGTCTTGGACGCGCACGGCGTTAAATGACCTCAATGGGGTCTTGCCAATAGTCCTGCCAATCTGCTGCAGGGAGTGATCTCCAGCCTTGGACAAAGGCACCTGCCGGACATAGGCGTCGATGACATCATTAAGCGTCATGGCAGCGGGGGGTTGGATCACCCCCGCGGAGCTGCCCCCCTCAATGGCGCGCTCGTGCTCCACGGCCCACGCCTGGGCGTCCAGCTTGCGCAGAAAGGTCTGCGCTTTGTAAATTCCCTTGCGTCGAACCTGAGCGCGGAACTTGCCCGAAGGGAGCTTTGTAATGGTGGCCATGTGCGATACCTGTGCTGTGGTGTCGCAACCACCTTACAACAGCAAGGCAGGCATGTGCAATATATGTGCATAATGCACCAAAACGGTAGCAGATCAGATCAAACATGTGTGTAAAACATCAGCAAAATAAGTGTATTTCGCTTTTATGAAGGACTGTAAATGTCACCCCTGAGGATATTTTTGAACAGATGAAGGGGCGGCGGGATTTTGGGCCGATACGTTCGGATGTCAGATTTGTGCAGATGATTGGGGCAGGCTGGCCATACGGCCCAAGATATCGAGGCCCTGCATGTTGAGAAAATGCAAGATGTCGATGAAGATCCAGTTTTCGGCCAGCTTCTCGCCATCGCGTCGGTAGATGTCGACGACCCGCATATCGGCGGTTGATTGGCCGTTTGCGGGCAGGCCCATGTAGCCGCCGGTTGGGGTCAGGGTCAGATTGGGCCAGCCAAAGAAGCCGCCGTAATCGCCTTCGGCGAGGCGCGCGATATGGCCGTTGAACTGGCGGTCCTTGAGTTGGGTGCGAAACGGGCGCTGGTGTTGGTCGATGTAGCGGTCAATCGTGTAGGTTGCCCCGATGCCGTCAGGCCCCCACCAGATCATGTCTTCATGCCAGCAGCGGCTAAGTTCCTCTTGCGGGGTGGCGTCTCGGGGTTTGGAGACGTCTTTTGCGGTGCTGTTTGCGGCGATATCCCCGATCATCCGGTTGATGAGGGCGAGGGTTTCTGTCCCCTCGCTTGGGTCGGTCGGGCCATAGAGCAGCCCGTCATGCGTGGCGGGACCCGGTTGGACCAGATGCGCGCCGGTTTGCGGGGGCAGGGGGCGCAGGCCCGCCTGATGCATCAGGTGGATGAGGTCGCAGAAAAACGCGGTTTCGATGATCTTGCCATGCTCGACCCGGTTGAATTCGGCGTAGCGGAGCATGGCGATCTTTCCCGTCGGTGGGATGCCGAGGAAAGGCGCATCGAAAAGCCCCATCAGATGGCCCATCGAGACGACCCAGACGCCGGGGCCTACGGTGTTTTTGCCCGCAAAGAAGATATCCTCGCGCCGTTGGACACGCGACATGGCGCGCAGGAAGGGCTGCCAGAAGGCTTTGGCGACAGCCTCGGGGCCGATCTGTTCGTGAAACGGATGCATGCCGCGCCACAGGACGTCGGGGTGGCAATGCTGAGACAGGCGCTCGGCAATCGTTTGGGGGCTGGCCCCTTTCAGGGCCGCGCAATGCGCGCGAATGAGGGCTTTTTCGGCTTGGAATGTCATGATCTGGCTTTGATGCAAGAAAGTGGAAGGGCTTAGCCTTTGACGGCGCCTGCGGTCAGGCCGGACACGATCTGGCGCTGGAAGAACAGGATCATCAGGAACAGCGGGGCCGTGACCGAGACCACGGCCGAGACCGCGAACATCACATTGCCCTTGGTTTGGGTCGTGCCGAGGAATGAGGCGATTTTGGGCACCATGGTCTGGTTTTCCTTGCTCAGAAGCATCGCTGTGACGGCGAAATCATTATAGGCCAGCAGGAAAGAGAACAGCCCTGTCGTGATGACGCCCGGCCACATCACCGGAATGATGACATGGCGAAAGGCCTGAAAGCGGTTGCAGCCATCGACCATGGCGCTTTCGTCCAGATCCTTGGGGATGTTCTTGAAAAACGAATGCAGCATCCACAGCGTGAAGGGCTGATTGATCGCCACCAGAACGATGATCGCCGTCGGCAAATGGCCCCAAAGGTTATACTGGAAGAACGGCGGCAGGTAGCCCGAGACCAGCGTGATCGGCGGCATGGCCCGAAAGATCAGGGCGATGATCAACAGCCAGAAGGCATAACGCTCGGACGAGCGGGATAGGGCGTAGCCCCCCAGCGTGCCCAAGGTCAGCGAGACCATGACCACAAAGACCACCACCAAAAGCGTGTTCAGGGCCGCGCGCCAGAACTCTTCCTGAATCCACGCGCCGCTATAGCCTTGGCCGGTAAAGGCCCCGCCGGTTTCGGATGTGGTCAGGATGCCGAACAGCGCATTGGCCCAATCGGCCTTGGAAAAGAAATCGCCCTCGACCTTGAAAGACCCCCAGAGCGTCCAGAGAAAGGGGAAGGCCGCAAGCAGCATCCAGAACACCAGAAAGGCGATGGCAAAGACCCGAAGGGAAAGGGGTTGTCTTTGAGCTCTGGTCGTCATGGCAACCTCATGGGGGGTTTGCGGAAGGGCGGCTGGGTTTGGGCGGGCGCGCTCATTTTCGGGCAAAATCGCGCCAAGTGCGGATCAGAACGGGGCTGAGAAGGATCGACACGCCGATGATCGTCAGAACAGAGGTCGCCGCCGCCGAGGAGAGTTGCCGGGTTTCGCCGCCCAGATCGTTGTAGATCGCCCAAGACAGCGATGTCGCATGGGCTTGGGCCGAGAAGCTGACGATCGGCTCGAACACCCGGAAGTTATCCATCAACTGGATCAGCGCGATGAAGGTGGTCAGCGGCATCAGATGGGGCAGCACGACATAGCGGATCCGCTCCCACCGGCTGGCGCCGTCGATCATAGCGCTTTCCAGCGTGTCCTGATTAACGGTTTGCAGGCCCGCGTAATAGACGATGAAGGCGAAGGGGGCAGAGTGCCAGACGCCGTAGACCATCAGCATGATCCACATCAGCGGGGTGGAGGCCTTGACCGACAGGTCCGGATCGCCGGCGGCCCATTGCAGGGCGGTGCCGATGATGCCGCGGGCGTCGATCATCCAGAACAGGATCAGCGACCCGACCAGCGGCGTTACGATCATTGGCAAAAGCGTGAAGAAGATCAGCGGGCCGCGCACCATCCGGGCGACCGAGTTGACGGCAACGGCGATGGCAAAGCCGAAGATGATCGTCAGCGGCGTGACAATGGCGGTGTACGTCAGCGTGAAGGCCATGGCCTTGTAGAAAGGCAGGTTCATCAACTGGCCCAGAAAATCGCCGATCCCATCGGCAGAGGCCCAGGCGGCGGAAACCTCGGCCAACGCAAGGTGGCCCCGGTCGAAATAGGTGGTCAGGCCCGCCCAGCGGCCCAGCGGTTGCGCGGCGCGCAGGGCCTCGGTCGCGGCGGTGTCAATCTTGGTGGATTGGGTGCAGCCAAACGGCCCGCAGTTTTCCACCTCGATGATGACCTGTTCATGCTCGACATGCAGGGATTGGACGATGACCGAAAGGATCGGCAAGGCGATGAACACCAGCATGGCCAGAACCGACGGAAAGACGAACCAGAAGAATGTCTTGTGTTTCATGTCGGGCCTTCGGGCTTCGGGGGAAATTTGGGCTTGGGCACAAGGGCTGCGGAACAGGAAAAGGCCGGCCCGCAGGAATGTCCCGCGGGCCGGCCCGGATTGATTACTTCAGGAAACCCTTTTCACGGGCTGCGGCTGTGTAGGCTGCCTCGGCATCGGCAAGGGCCTGTTCTGCGCTTTCCTTGCCTTGCAGGAACTCCGCCAGATTGTCGCCAAGGGCCGTGTGCAACAGCCCCATATAGGGCAGCATCGGATAGGGTTTGGTGCCTGCGGCGATGGCCGCGAAGACGCCGTCATTGACCGGGGCTGGTTGGTAGCCATCAATCATCCAGACCGCTTGGCCCATCGTCTCGTCATTCAGGATCGAGGGGCTGATGCCATTCTTGAGCGCGACGAAGGTGGCCTTGGCATCCGCGTCCGAGATGTTCTTGGCTACGGTCCAGCCATCCCACCACAGGGTCGAGGCGGGAGTAGTGCCGCCGCCCACGGTCATCGGGCCGCCAACGGTGGTGTTGGAATAGACAACTTCGGCAGAGCCTTCGGTATCCATCAGAACGCCTGTGCGCGATCCCCACATGTTCATCAGTGCCACGTTCCCGGCCTCCCATTCGGCGGAGGTGGCGTTACTGTCATGGGTCAGGAAATCGGGGTTCATGTATTCTGTCAGCGATTTCATCACGGTCAGGGCCTTGACCCCGGCCTCGTTGTTGATCGCGACTTCGGCGGTGCCGGGTTTGAAAAACTCCCCCCCGGTGCCGATATACATGTTCACGAATTCCTCGGCCAGGTTCCAGCCCGCTGCAAAGGCACCCCCGACCGGGTTCGGCATGATCCCCTTGTCGCGGATCATCTGCGCTGCGGCGAGCATCTCTTCATAGGTTTTCGGAGGCTCGACCCCGATTTCGGCAAGGATATCCTTGCGGTAAACAAGGTGCTGGGCGTTTGCCATGAAGGCCACGGCCATGACCTTGCCGTCAATCGTGATCAGCTGCTTGGTGGGAATGTCCGCGCCATGCTCTGCAATCAGGTCATCCAACGGGCGGATCACGTCTTCGTTCATCAGGGCCACGATGCTGGAATTGGCGATGATCGCGCTGGTGTATTCGGCGGGGTTGCCGGTCATGCCCGCAAGGTTGATCTTCTGGTGGTCGGCGGTGAGGTTGGACTTCACCTCCACCCCGTCGCCCGCGCAGGCGGCGGCCCCTGCAGCCACCGTCTGAATGGCCGGGAATTCATTGCCCACGATGCTTACACGGCCTTCGGTCAGCCCGCAGCCGGCCATCGCCGTGGTGCCCTGCAAAAGCGCGAACCCCGTGATCAGGGCGGTTTTTGTCCAAATCGTCATAGTCAGCTTCCTCCGTGTCATGGCCGGTCTGATGCAGGCCCGTTTGGTTATGGCGCAGCAGGCCCGCAAACCGCGCCCGTGCTTTTTGCGTGCCCCTGCCGTTGACCGTTGGATCCGAATCGTGTGCAAGGCTGCATACGATTGCAATAAAAGGCCCTGATTGGCCGTTTTGCAAGAAATTTTCGGTACGGCTTTGAATATTCTTTGCGGATAAGAAAAGGGCTTGATTGGCAATTTGATTCGCGTCTATCTCTAATGCAAACGTATGCATAAATTATGCAGGATGTGGCAAGAATAGGGGCGCCGAATGGCCGAAATCCAGCTGCGCAATATCTCCAAACGCTGGGGGAGTTTTGTCGGGGTTCAGAATTTCGATCTGACCATCGCGGATCGGGAGTTTCTGGTTCTGCTGGGGCCGTCGGGCTGTGGCAAGACCACGACGATGCGGATGATCGCGGGGCTGGAGGATGCCTCGGGCGGGGATATTCTGATCGACGGGAAGCGCGTGAACGATCTGGACCCGAAGGATCGCGATATTGCGATGGTGTTCCAAAGCTATGCGCTTTACCCGAATATGAATGTCTATGAAAACATCCGCTTTCCGCTGAAAATCCGCAGGATTCCTGTGGCGGAGCATGACCAAAGGGTGCGCCGCGCCAGTGCTATGGTGGAGCTGGACGATTTTCTGCATCGCAAGCCCGGAGAGCTTTCGGGCGGCCAGCGCCAGCGGGTGGCCCTTGCCCGCGCCGTGGTACGCGAGCCGAACCTTTTTTTGATGGATGAGCCGCTGTCCAATCTGGACGCAAAGCTGCGCGTCTCGACCCGCGCGCAGATCAAGAACCTCAGCCATGAGCTGAAAACCACGACGATCTATGTGACCCATGACCAGATCGAGGCGATGACGCTCGCGGATCGTGTGGTTGTCATGAACAAGGGCGTGGTGCAGCAAGTCGGCACCCCGACCGAGATTTATGACAATCCGGCCAATACCTTTGTGGCCGGTTTCATCGGGACACCCGCGATGAACCTTGTTGAGGGCCATTTGGCGGCGGGCGTTTTCACGGCGGCCAACCTGCGGGTAGAGGGCCTGCGCACGGATCTGAGCGGCGCAGTGACGCTGGGGTTCCGGGCAGAAGATGCCTCCCTTTCCACAGAGGATGCGGCGGAACTTTCGGCCCCGATCTATGCGCTGGAACTTTTGGGTGATGCGACGATGTTTTCGGTCAAGGCGGGCGGGGCGTTGGTGTCTGTCAAGGCCGCCAAGGATTTCCGGGCCGAGATCGGTGACCCTGTCCGCGCCCGCGTCCCGGCATCGGTCTGCCATCTGTTCGATGCGGCGACGGGTGTTCGGATTGGCTGACAGCAGGGCCAACGGGACTGGGGCTTTCCCCATTCAAGGGCCCGACCAAGGAACTGGAATACAGGGAAGATTGCGATGATCACTTATCTCAAGCATGGCAAACCCGAAGCCGAACGGGCCGAGGATGATGCAAAGGTTCGGGCCGTTGTCGAAGCGACTCTTGCAGATATCGAACAG
>JAQWYA010000205.1 GCA_029254215.1 Pseudorhodobacter sp.
CGGAAGACGGCACCAACCTGCTGCAAGGCTTCAAACGCGCCAATAACATCCTGACGCAGGCCGAAACCAAGGATGGCGTCGAATACAGCTACGGCGCCGATGTGAAATTCGCCGAAAGCGAGGCAGAGCGCGCGCTCTTTGCAGCCCTCGATCAAGCGGAAACCACCATCAAACCCGCGATGGAGGCCGAGGATTTCGCAACCGCCATGGCCGAACTCGCCAAGCTCCGCGCCCCGATTGATGCCTTCTTCGACAAGGTTCAGGTGAACAGCGAAAATGACATCATTCGCCGCAACCGCCTGAACCTTTTGCACCGCATCCGCGCCGCCTGCGCCCCGGTTGCCGATCTGACAAAGATAGAAGGTTAACAACCCCTTTCATCTGTTCAAAAATATCCCACGGGGGGTCCGGGGGGTGTGAAACCCCCCGGCGGCCGCCACCCGTGCCCCGCCAAAACCGGCTCACTGTCAATCCAAATTGACACACCCACCCCCTCCACCGATGCAAACCCTTGCGCGGTGGGTCGGAAAGCGTATGCTGCGGCTGAAAACCGAAAAGGTGCCGCAGTGCAGAAACATCAGCCGATCCCCGAGTTTGTTGCGATCACGCCCTCGGCAAGCATCACCGCCCCCACGCATGGCTGGCGTGCCAAATGTCTGCAGCGCCTGATCCGGCTCGATCTGCCGGTGCCCCAAACCATCGCCCTGCCGTCCGGTTCGGTGCGCGCCATCGCCAATGGCTATCCGGTCGATTGTGCGGGCGTTCTAGCGCATTTCGGCCCGGCACCGCTGGTCTCTGTGCGCCCCAGCCCCGCCGATCCCGCTTGGGGCGGGCCATCGACCGTGCTCAATATCGGCATGAACGCCGCCCGCCACGCCGATCTTGTGCGCACAAGGGGGCAGGCGGCAGCGGATGCGCTTTACCTTAAGTTTGTGCAGGGCTTTGCCGTTCATGTAGCGCGGCTTGATCCGGATATGTTCGAGATTGCCGAACCCTCTGCCGCCGCCCTCAAGGACGCCCTTCAGGCCTATCAGGCGGAAATGGATGAACCTTTCCCCGAAAACCCCGCCGACCAGTTGAACGATGTCCTGCGCTCGATGGCGCGGGCATGGGAGGGCACCTCTGCGCGCCTGTTGCGCCAGGCCAAAGGCGCGCCGGAAAATGCAGCCCTCGGGCTTTTGGTGCAAGCCATGGCGCAAGGCATCGGGCAGGGAATTTCCGGCTCTGGCGTCATCCAGTTCATCGACCCGGTGACAGGATTGCCCCAGATCACCGGGCGCTACCTAGGCCAAAGCCAAGGCACTGATCTGGACAGCCGCCGGACGGAGGCGATTTATCTGACCCGCGATCCGCGCGGCGCCTCCCTCGAAGAACTGGCCCCCGATGTGTTTGCGCAATTGGTGAGCTATGGCGCGGCCACCCGCAAAAAACTGCGCGAGGAAATGGAGATCGAGTTCACGCTGGAAGATGGCAAGCTGGCGGTGATCGACGCGCTGCGGGTGCCACGCTCTTCTCGGGCGGGGCTGCGGGTCGCGGTGGATCTGGCGCAGGCGGGCATCATCTCTCATGAAGAGGCCTTGCTGCGGGTGGAGCCGCGCGCGCTGTCCGAACTGCTGCACATGCAGGTGGACCCGCGCGTGCCGCGCGATGTCTTCGCGCGTGGAATTCCCGCCAGTCCGGGGGCGGCGACGGGCAAGATCGTCTTTTCCTCGATCGCAGCGCAGGCCAGTGCTTCGCGGGATGAACCTTGCATTCTGGTACGCCGGGAAACCGCACCCGAAGATATCCGCGGGATGCATTCCGCTGCGGGCGTTTTGACGGAACGCGGCGGGATGACAAGCCATGCGGCCGTGATTGGCCGTGGCCTTGGCCTGCCCTGCATCGTGGGCGCCTCAGAGCTGCGTTTTGACACGAAGGATCGCAAGCTGGTGACGCGCTCTGGCCGGGTGTTCCGGGAGGGCGACGTGATCACCGTCGATGGCACCACGGGCGAAGTGCTGGCAGGCTCCGCCGAAATGCTGCCCCCCGCCTTGGATGATGCCTTCCGCACGCTTTTGTCCTGGGCCGATGCGGTGCGCGACATTGGCATTCGCGCCAATGCCGATACGCCCGCCGATGCACAGACGGCGCGGGATTTCGATGCGCAAGGCATTGGCCTGTGCCGCACCGAACACATGTTTTTCGAAGAGGCCCGCCTTGTTGCGATGCGGGAAATGATCTTTGCCGATACGGCAGAAGATCGCGCCACGGCGCTGGCGCGCCTATTGCCGATGCAACGCGATGACTTTGTGCAACTCTTTGAAATCATGGAGGGTTTGCCGGTTTGTATTCGCCTCTTTGACCCGCCGCTGCACGAATTCCTGCCCCATTCCCGCGAAGGGCTTCGTGATCTGGCCGAGGCGCTGGACCGCCCCTTGTCCGAAGTCACCCGCCGGGCCGAAAATCTGGCCGAGTTCAACCCGATGCTCGGGATGCGGGGGGTGCGGCTTGGGATCGTACTGCCGGAAATCTATGAAATGCAGGCCCGCGCGATCTTTGAAGCCGTGATCGAGGTCACCCGTCGCGGTGGCGCGATCGAACCGGAAATCATGATCCCGCTGATTTCCGCGAAGAAAGAGGTCGAACTGGTCAAAACCCGGATTGAAACGGTCGCCGCCGAGGTGCGCACCGCCAAACAATCCGAGTTCCGCTATAAGCTGGGTGTGATGGTCGAGACACCGCGCGCGGCCTTGCGGGCAGGTGACATTGCCCAACACGCAGCCTTTTTGTCTTTTGGGACCAATGATTTGACGCAGATGACCTATGGTCTTTCCCGCGATGATGCGGGCCGGTTCATGAATACCTATGTGCAGCAGGGCGTGTTTCGCGAAGATCCGTTCCATATTCTGGACGTGGAAGGGGTGGGCGAATTGCTGTTGATCGGGGCAAGCCGGGGCCGTCAGACGCGCCCCGATCTGACCCTGTCGATCTGTGGCGAACATGGCGGCAACCCCGAATCAATCGCCTTTTGTCGCAAGGCCGGCTTTGACTATGTGTCCTGCTCTCCCTACCGGGTTCCTTTGGCGCGGCTGGCTGCAGCGCATCTGGCGATCTTGGATCGGCCCAAGGAAAATCTTTGAATGTCAGGGTGTTACGCCTTACTTATGACATATTAGGCGAGAAACGGCCTAGGTGGGTGTTGTAATTATAGCACAGTAACTGGACTCTTGAGAATTTTTCGGCTAATGGAGCGCTGTGTTGTCCGAGGGGGCCGATCTGATCGGAGGCGGGCAATGCGATGAAACGGATCCGGGAATCGGAAGAATGAGTCCGCAAAATTGCTGGTTTGGTGCCCTCGCGTTGCTTGTCGCGTTGACCCAACCTGTGTCGGCCGAGATGACGACGAGCCAATCCAATGCCTCTGTCGCCCCTTTTGGTGCCCTGATGCGCGCAGAGCGGAGCGCGCTTGACGCGCTGCCCCGTGACGCGCTTGCCGTGCCTGCCAAAACGACCGCAAAATCGAAGTCTGCCGACAAGGCGACCGTGCAACCGGTCAGTTCCTTCAAATATGATCGCAACTGGCTTGCCAAGCAGCCCGCGGCGGCGGGCGGCGACGAATGGTCCTGCCTTGCAACGGCGCTGTACTTTGAGGCGCGCGGTGAGACCGTCAAGGGTCAGTTCGCTGTGGCCGAGGTGATCCTGAACCGCGTTGACAGCAGCCGCTATCCGAATTCCGTCTGTGCAGTGGTCAACCAAGGCACCGGGCGCAAACATGCCTGCCAGTTTTCCTTCACCTGCGACGGGGTCGATGACCAGATTGCGGAAAAGGCGGCCTTCACGGCAGTCGGAAAAGTTGCCCGGATCATGCTGGACGGCGCGCCGCGTGCGCTGACGGATGGGGCCACGCATTTCCACACCACCGAAGTTCGTCCCAGCTGGGCACACCGTTTTCCCAACACGGCCCAGATCGGCAGCCATCTTTTTTACCGCCAACCCTCCTGACAGGCAGGTCGCCCGACTTGCCTTGAGGGGCCGGATCGGGCATGGCTGCGATCAGAGGCAGGGGCCGCTTGTCTCTTGATGGGGCTTTGCCGCTGTCACGCTGATTTGAGCGCCGTTTGGCGCGTTGGGGGAGCCCTCGATGTCTGACGATATCCGCCTTGCCTTCGCACATCCCGAAGAACGGGCCGAGGCCTCCGCCTCTGCCGATCCGCGAGATCGGATCTCGCTGCGCGACTATGTGGTCGAGGTGGATATCGGCGCGTTTCAACAAGAACGCGGCCAGAAACAGCGACTTCGCTTTAATGTTGTGGTGGAAACGCGGCCGCATCCTGCCCCTTTGGCGGATGATGTCGATCTGATCCTGTCCTATGACCGGATCACCGAGGCGATCAGCGCCGAACTGGCCGAGGAACGGCTTAACCTTCTGGAAACGCTGGCTGAAAAAGTGGCGGAGCGGGTCTTGGCCGAGCCGCAGGCGATGCGGGCCTTCGTGCGGATCGAAAAGCTGGATCGTGGCCCCGGCGCGCTTGGGGTCGAGATTGTCCGGGCGCGGGCTGAAAAACCGCTGCGGGCGGTGCAATCGAACGGCGATCTTGCCGCTCTGCACCCGCTGGTGGCTTATCTGGACAATGCGACGATCGCCTCTTCGGATCTGGCGCAGGTGCTGGACGGGCTGGAGGCGCGGGGCCTTCCCTTGATCCTTGCGGTCGGGCTGCCCGATCATCCGCTGTCCAGCACCGGCCACGGCCCGACCCAACGGCGCATCGACCTTCTGGCGATTGAGCAGAATGCCTGGGCGCTGGCGGCGCGGGATCCGCGTTGCGTCGTGGTTGCCACAAGGACCGAGATTGACTGGGCCATGAAGCATGGCAAAACCATTGTCTGGGCTCCGTCCAAGCTGGTTCTGGATGCGGTTGACGGCCCGACCTCGCGCGCGCCGGTGGCTTTGGCCCTTTGGCTGGCCGAAACGCTGGCGGCGGACCGTCTGGTTCTGCGCGGCGCAGAGGGGGTTCCCGCCGGAAGCCGCGTTCCGGTCGAGAAAGCCTAAAAGCAATGCCCGCGTACCCCACCCCAGATCCTCGCCTTGGCCCAAGGCCCGCTGGTGCGGTCGCCTTGGCGGGCAGTCGCTATGTGTGGTTTGACGCTGTGATTGGCGCGCAAGGGCAGCGCCAGCCGGTTTCGGGCCTGCCGGAACCGACCCATAAGGCGCTGGTCCATCCGGCGGCGCAACTGTGCGGGATTGCGCTTGATCAGCCCCGGATCATGGGGATCGTGAACGTCACGCCGGACAGTTTTTCGGACGGGGGCGACGCGGCGACGGTGGCCACGGCGCTGGCGCGGGTCCGAGAGATGATCGGCGCGGATATTCTGGACATCGGCGGAGAAAGCACCCGCCCCGGTGCCGAACCTGTCCCCGTGACGGCAGAGATTGCCCGCGTGGTCCCGGTCATCCGAGCCATTCGAGAGGCGGGCATCACCACCCCGATCAGCATCGACACCCGCAAGGCAGAGGTGGCGCGCGCGGCGCTTGAGGCCGGGGCGGCCATGGTCAACGATGTCTCGGCCCTGCGCCATGACCCTGACCTTGCGCAGGTCGTTGCAGAGGCAGGTGTGCCGCTGTGCCTGATGCATTCGTTGGGCGATCCCACAACGATGCAGAATGACCCGCAATATGCGGATGTGGTGACCGAGGTGCGCGACCATCTGGCCGAGCGCGTCGATTTTGCCCTGTCAGCCGGAATTGCGCGTGACCGCCTCGTCGTCGATCCGGGCATCGGCTTTGGCAAGACGCTGGATCATAACATGGCCCTTCTGCGGAACATTGCCGATTTCCACGGCCTTGGTTTACCGCTCTTGCTGGGGGTGTCGCGCAAGCGCTTTATAGGCACGATCGGCGGGGGCGAAAACCCGAAGGACCGGATGCCGGGTTCGGTTGCGCTGGCCCTGCATGGGGCGGCGATGGGGGTGCAGATTTTGCGCGTGCATGATGTCGCGCAAACCCGTCAGGCGCTGGCCCTGTGGCAGGCGCTCTGGACAAAGGATGACGCGTGATGAGCAGAAAACTATTCGGAACCGATGGCGTGCGCGGAACGGCGAACAGCTATCCGATGACCGCCGAGATGGCCTTGCGTCTGGGCGCGGCGGCGGGGCGGTATTTCCGGCGCGACCAAGGGCATGAGCATCGGGTTGTCATCGGCAAAGACACGCGGCTGTCGGGCTATATGCTGGAAAACGCGCTGACCGCCGGCTTGACAAGCACGGGTATGAACGTGCTTTTGCTGGGGCCGGTGCCGACCCCGGCGGTGGGGTTTCTGACCCGCAGCATGCGCGCGGACCTTGGGGTCATGATCTCGGCCAGCCACAACCCGGCCAAAGACAACGGGATTAAGTTTTTCGGCCCCGATGGGTTCAAACTGTCGGATGAGGCCGAGGCCGAGATCGAGGCGATCCTTGCCGGAGAGATCGAACCTGCGCAGCCCGAAAACATCGGCCGCGCGAAACGGATCGACGATGCGCGCGGGCGCTATCAGGAATATGCCAAGACGACCTTCCCCGCAGGCTTGCGGCTGGACGGGCTGAAGGTGGTGATTGACTGCGCCAATGGTGCCGCTTACCGCGCGGCGCCCGAAGTGCTGTGGGAACTGGGGGCAGAGGTGATCGCGATCGGGGTCGCGCCCAATGGCACCAATATCAACGAAAAATGCGGCTCTACCCATACGCTCACGGCGGCGGAAGCGGTTGTGGCGCATGGCGCGGATGTGGGCATCTGCCTTGATGGCGACGCCGACCGCGTGATGATCCTCGATGAAACGGGGCAGGTTGCCGATGGCGATCAGATCATGGCGATGATGGCGGCGCGCTGGGCCGAAGAGGGGCGTTTGCAGGGCGACACGCTTGTGGCGACCGTGATGTCCAACCTTGGGCTGGAGCGGTTTCTGGACGCGCGCGGTTTGCGGCTGGAGCGCACGCCCGTGGGCGACCGCTATGTCGTGGAGGCGATGCGGCGCGGGGGCTTTAACCTTGGCGGCGAGCAATCAGGCCATATCGTGATGACCGATTACGCCACGACCGGCGACGGGCTTATCGCGGGGTTGCAATTCGTGGCCGCGATGGCTCGCACCGGCGAAAAGGCCAGCCGCTTGGCGAAATCCTTTGAAACGGTTCCGCAGCTTTTGAAGAATGTGCGCTATGGGCAAGGCTCTCAGCCGCTGGAGGCAGAGGCGGTCAAGCGGGTGATCGCCGCCGCCGAGGGTCGTTTGCAGGGCAACGGGCGTTTGTTGATCCGCAAATCCGGGACGGAGCCTTTGGTCCGCGTCATGGCGGAATCCGAGGATTCGCTTTTGTTGGCCGAGGTCGTCGAAGAGATCGTCGCCGCCGTCAAAATTGCTGCGGGCTAAGCAGGAAGCCCGATTGGTCAGCCAGCCTTCGGTTTGCGCTGGCTGATCAAGAGCCCGATCAGGATCAACCCCAAAGCGGCGAAAAAGCGCAGGGGCAGCGCCTCGCCCAGAATTGTCGCGCCAAACACCATGGACCAGACCGGCACCTGATAGCTTGTCAGTGTCATGAAGCTCGACCCGGCGCTGCGGATCACCGAAACCCGCAACAGCGCGGCAAAGGCCGTGGGAACGAGGCCCAGCAGGATGATCGCTGTTCCCGGCACCGCCCCGGCCCATACCGGCACGCCCTCGGTGACCAGCATCAGCGGCAGCAGGATCACGGAGCCGACCACAAGCGACAGGGCCGCAAGGGTGATCGGGTCAATTGGCGGGCAGCGGCGCGTGAGGACAGAGCCGCAGGCATAGCACAAAGGGGCCGTGAGGCAGGCAATGCGGGGCAGAACCTCTGCCTGCGTGGCCGCGTTGCCTGATAGACCGGGCGCAAGGATGTCTGGCCCCAGCAGAATTGCCGCCCCGATAAAGCCAAGGCCAAAGCCGAATGCCTTGCGCCGGGTCAACGGCTCTGCCGCAAAGAAATGCGCCAATGGCAGCACAAAAAGCGGCACCGCCGCCATCGACAGGCCCGCAAAGGCCGAGGTGACCGATTGCTGCCCCCAACTGAGCAGCATGAACGGCAGCGCACTGGTCAGAATACCGATGGCGATGACCGAGCCGATCAGCGCAGGCGACCATTGCGGCATCGGGCGGCGCAGAACCAAGGCGAGCGCGATCAGCGCGCTGGCCCCCAGCACCACCCGCGCCGTGGCCACGGTGACGGGCCCGTAACCGCGCAGGGCAAAAGACACCACCATGAAAGTGCCGCCCCAGATCACGCCAAGCGCGATGATCGACAGCCAGTCTCTCTGGGTGGGCATTGGGGGGCTGGGGGGCATGGGGAGGCTCTGGCAAGGGAAGGGATTATGCCTTGCCTATGCCGGGGGGGCGGAAGAGGCAAGGGAGCACGCTTTTCCGGCTCCGGTCGTTAGGGCCTGCGCGCGAACCCCCGCGCCGCCTGTCTGCAAACGCAAAACGCCCGGCCGCGCTGAGGCGGGCCGGGCGTTCCGAGGATTGCCTTTGAGGGCAGATCAGTTGCGGGCTTTGTCGACCATCTTGCCCTTGGAGATCCACGGCATCATGTCGCGCAGCTTCTTGCCGACCAGCTCGATCTCATGCTCATCATTCGAGCGGCGCGAGGCTTTGATCGTCGGCTGACCAACGGTGTTTTCCAGCATGAAGTCGCGCACGAATTTGCCGGACTGGATGTCGGACAGAACCGCTTTCATGCGGGCCTTCGTCTCATCATAGGGCAGGATGCGCGGGCCAGAGACATACTGGCCATATTCAGCGGTGTTGGAGATCGAGTAGTCCATGTTGGCGATGCCGCCTTCATAGATCAGGTCAACGATCAGCTTCACTTCGTGCAGGCATTCGAAATAGGCCATTTCCGGCTCGTAGCCAGCTTCGACCAGGGTTTCAAAGCCCATGCGGATCAGTTCAACCAAGCCACCGCAAAGAACAGCCTGCTCGCCAAAGAGGTCGGTTTCACATTCCTGACGGAAGTTCGTCTCGATGATGCCGGAGCGACCGCCACCGATGCCGGAGCAATAGGAGAGGCCCAGTTCCATCGCGCGGCCCGTTGCATCCTGATGCACAGCCACGAGGCACGGCACGCCGCCGCCTTTGGTGTATTCGCCGCGCACGGTGTGGCCGGGGCCTTTGGGGGCCATCATGATGACATCGACACCGGCTTTCGGCTCGATCAAGCCGAAATGCACGTTCAGGCCGTGGGCGAAGGCAATCGCCGCACCGTCGCGCAGGTTGTCATGGACGTATTTCTTGTAGGTTTCGGCCTGAAGTTCGTCGGGCATGGTGAACATGATCAGGTCGCACCAGGCTGCCGCTTCGGCGATGCCCATGACCTTGAGGCCTTCGGCTTCGGCTTTCTTGGCCGAGGGCGAGCCTTCGCGCAGCGCAACCACGAGGTTCTTGGCGCCGCTGTCGCGCAGGTTCAGCGCATGGGCATGGCCCTGGCTGCCATAGCCGAGGATCGCGACTTTCTTGTCTTTGATCAGATTGATGTCGCAATCGCGGTCATAGTAAACGCGCATGATGATTTCCTTTTCGATGAGGGGCAAATGCCCCGGATGGCGGCAGCATAGAGATTTCAGCCGTTTGTTTCGTGCAATCCTTGACGAATCCCGCGATTTCTAAGAAAGATCATGCGTCAAAGTGGAAAATACGAAAAAATCATGCAAGTGGATGACACGGATCGGCGGATCTTGCGGCAATTGCTGGCCGATCCTGCGGCGGGAACGGCCGTTCTGGCGGATCGGGCAGGGGTGACCTCGGCCACCTGCTGGCGCAGGCTGGAGCGGTTGCAGGCGGCGGGGATCATCGCGCGGCAAGCGGCGGTGATCGACTGGCGGGCCATGGGGTACGGGGTGGAGGTTTCCTTGCGCTTCACGCTCGACAAGACCGAGCCGCGCGCTTTCGATGATTTTCTGGAGGCCGCGCGTGAGGTGCCCGAAGTCATCGCAATCGAGACTTTTCTGGGCCGGGTCGATGTGCGTCTGAACGTGATCGCGCGCGATATGGCGCAATATCAAGAGATTTACCGCAGCCGCATTCTGACCCTGCCGCATATCACCGATATCGAGGCCCTGATGCTGATTGCGACGATCAAGAATGAGACGGGGATCCCGATATGATGGATCTGGACGATCACGACCGGGCCTTGCTGCGCGCGCTTAGTCTGGATGCCACGCAAACGGCGGGGGCTTTGGGGCGGCGTTTGGGGCTGAGCCAACCTGCGACATGGCGGCGGATCCGGCGGCTCGAAGAGGCGGGGATTCTGAGGGGGCGTCGGGTGGAGTTGGATCACGCGGCGCTCGGTTTCGGGGTCACGGTGTTTTTGGGCGTGAAACTGGCCACCAAGGGGCGGGTCAGCCTTGAAGACTTTGAACGGGCGGTCACGGCCATTCCGGAAGTGCAGGTTGTGCAGCATGTTCTGGGGCTGTTCGACTATCGCTTGCGGGTCGTGGCACGGGACATTGCGGATTTTGAACGGGTACTGCGCCGCCGGATCATGACCTTGCCGGGGGTGGGGCAGGTGGAGGCGAATGTGCTGCTGACACAAGAGACGCGGCCGGGGCCTTTGGGATCGGCCGAGGCGCGCTGATCGGTGCGGGGAAGGGGGCG
>JAQWYA010000217.1 GCA_029254215.1 Pseudorhodobacter sp.
TGGCCCGAAATGCCGAACAGCTTGGTGCCCGCATTGTTGGGGCGGCCAAAGCCCGCGAACCAATCCGCCCCGCGCCGCAGGATCGTCGGCACAACGGCGATGGATTCAACGTTGTTCACCGTGGTCGGGCAACCGTAAAGCCCTGCCCCCGCCGGGAATGGCGGCTTCATTCGCGGCATGCCCTTCTTGCCCTCAAGGCTTTCCAGAAGGGCGGTTTCCTCGCCACAAATATAGGCCCCTGCACCGTGATGCAGATAGCAGTCAAAATCCCAGCCCGACCCGGCGGCGTTCTTGCCCAAAAGCCCCGCGTCATAGCATTCGTCCAAAGCGGCCTGCAGCGCCTCTTTCTCGCGGATATATTCGCCGCGGATGTAGATGTAGCAGGCATGCGCCCCCATCGCGAAAGAGGCGATCAGCGCCCCTTCGATCAGGGTGTGCGGATCATGGCGCATAATCTCGCGGTCTTTACAGGTGCCGGGTTCGGATTCGTCGGCATTGATCACCAGATAGGAAGGACGCCCATCCGATTGCTTGGGCATGAAGGACCATTTCAGACCCGTGGGAAAGCCCGCGCCGCCCCGGCCCCGCAGCCCGGAGGCTTTGATCTGGTCAATCAGCCAAGCCGGGCCATTGGCGATCAGTGCCGCCGTCCCGTCCCAATGCCCACGCTTTTTCGCGCCAGCAAGGGAGCGGTCATGCATCCCGTAAAGATTGGTAAAGATCCGATCCTGATCTTTCAGCATGTCTCGCCCTCAATTCCCGTTGGAGTCGGCCTTTTGCCGACGCCAGATCCGATAAGTTACAACCATCGTCCAGATGAACGCGGCCAAAGCGGCCAGATCGAACAGGAAGACAAAGCGCGCCTCCCAGCCGAAACGGCCCCCGATAAATTGCGCGCCCAGCCAAAGCGCCATCGTCGCCACCAAAACAACCGCCACCATCCGGGCATCGCGCCCGTTCTGGAGATCGGCCTTGCTTGGCTCTGTCTTCTTCATCTTAGCCCTTCGCCCCGGCCAGCGCCCGAGCCTGAGCAACCCATTCATCCCGTGTCACCCGGCCCTTGAACCCTTCAAGGTTGTCATCGACCCAAGCAATCTCATCCGCCGTCCAATTGGCAATCTGATCGAAATGATAGAAACCAAGGCTGTTGCAAAGCACTTCAAGTTTGGGGCCGATCCCTTTGATTTGCTTCAGGTCATCCGCTTTGCCACCGCGAGCCGCCGTCAGCGCCTCGGGCCGCTTGGCCGCCATTGGCGAAGCTGCCGGAGCGGCTTCCACCTTGGGGGCCGGGGCAACTGACACCGGTGCTGCTTCGGCTTTCGGGGCCTCAACCTTGGCTACCACTGCCACAGGCGCTGCAGCCTCCGCACGCGGCATCCCAAGGATCAGCCCTACAATCCCGCCCAAAACCAGCGCCGTGAAAGCCGCTTGCGTCAGAGAGAACCCGAAAACCACCATGCACAGCGCGAAGGCCACAACGGCCACCCCTGCTGCAATCATCCACCCCGCCAAGGACGGGGCCTGCTTCATCGCGACATGCTTCATCTCGAATTCTCCTGTTTTGGCGCCTTAGCGGCGTGGCGGACCCTTCAAATCAGTCGTAAACATCACCTTTCTTAACCCGCGCGGCGAATTCCGTTTCCTGCCCCGAGGCAAGCAGTTTCGCCTGCTCGACCCAAGCGTCACGGGTCACGCGGCCCTTGAACCCTTCCAGATTGTCATCCACCCAAGCAATTTCTTCGGCCGTCCAATTCGCGATCTGGTCGAAATGATAAAAGCCCAAGCTGTTGCAAAGCACTTCAAGTTTCGGGCCGATGCCCTTGATTGCCTTAAGATTATCAGCCTTGCCACCGCGCGCC
>JAQWYA010000220.1 GCA_029254215.1 Pseudorhodobacter sp.
AAATCCTCAGCGGAGGCTTTGTCCAACAGCGCGCGGCGGCGCTCCATCGGCATGGTGGCATTGGTCGGGCAATGATGGCTAGCGGTGGTAAAGACAACATCCGTGCCTTCGGGAATCGCATGCGGCGGCAAGCCGCTTTCATCCACATCCACCGAGGCAACCCGGCAGTTGGTCTGCTGCAAAATCCCGCGCAGACTGGGGTAGCAGGGGTTTTCCAGCACTCCCAACCGCCCCGCCCCAAGCAGCACCTGCGCGGCGAGCCAAAGCGCGTTCTGCGCCCCAAGCGTGACCAGAACTTGCCCTGCTGGCGCGTCGATACCCCGGCGCGGCAGGATATTGCGCCGGATGTATTCGATCAACAGCGGGTCATCGCGCTCGTAATAGTCTGAGGTGAGCGCCTCAAAATCCCGCTTCCCTAAGGCCCGCAACGCGCATTGCCGCCAATTCTGATGGTCAAACAAGCTGGGATCAGTCTGCCCATAGATGAACGGATATCGATAGCTCGCCCAATCCTCCGGCTTTTTCAGCCGCCGCGAGCCGGTAAACCGCCCGCCAATCATGGCGCCATAGTCAACCTGCCGCACACCGGGCTTGCGGATCGCCGGAAACTCCGCCTGCCGCGGCGCTGTCTCAGAAATGAAATACCCCGACCGCCCGGCGGACACCAGATAGTCCGAGGCGACAAGCTCGGTATAGGCCAGCGTCACCGTGATTCTGCTGACCCCCAGATGCAGCGCCAGTTTTCGGCTTGAGGGCATCTTATCCCCCGCCCGAAACCGCCCCCCCAACACGCCCTCGGCCACAAGCTGGCGGATGCGTTGCTGCAAGGTGCCGCTCAAATGCGGCGACAAGAAAAACGCCTCGGGAGGGATCGGCATATCTGGCACCATCGCAGCAAAAATCTGGCCCTATTGCGCGCCTCCTCAGCCGCGCTGTCAAGCCCCGGCTACAGGGCTTCTTCTTGGAAAAAATACCTGCCCGCCGCAGGCGCCCAAGCATCTTTGCCCAGCCCCGACAGCCCGATCCTGCGCCTGCCCCACCACATGCAAATGAAAAACGGGCCGAGGCGAAGCCCCGGCCCGTATCTGTCCTTGCTGCTACCGCCGCCGCTGTAACCCGCGGCGCGCCCTTGTCAGGAGAAGACGCGCGTCAACGCCTTGTCGATGGCATCGGTGATCTGGTCGATATCATCCGGTTTGGCGATCAGCGCCGGGCTCAGCGTCAGCGTGTTGTTCAACCCGGCCATCGACCGGTTGGTCATCCCGATGATGACGCCCTGCGCCATACAATCGGCGACAACCGCCTGGACTTTCTTCTCGTCGGTCGGCTCTTTGGTCAGTCTGTCCGCCACCAGTTCCGCCCCGCAGAACAGCCCCTTGCCGCGCACGTCCCCGATGACCCGATGCTTGTCCATCAGCGCATGAAGGTTGCCCATCAGCCGGGCGCCCATCTCAACCGTGTTTTCCAGAAGATTCTCGTCTTCGAGGATGCGCATGTTTTCCAGCGCCGCCGCCGGGCCCGCCGTGCAGCCCCCGAAGGTCGAGATGTCGCGGAAATAGCTAAGCTGATCGCCCATGTCGTCTTTGAACATATCGAACACGGCCTCGGTCGTGACCATGCAGGAAATCGCGGCATAGCCAGAGGCAACGCCTTTGGCCATCGTCACGAAATCCGGCTTGATCCCGTAATGCTGGTAGCCGAACCAGGTGCCCGTCCGGCCCATACCGCAGACAACCTCGTCGATATGCAGCAGAACGTTGTATTTGGTGCAAATCTCTTGCACCCGCTCCCAGTAGCCAGCGGGTGGAACGATCACACCACCGCCAGCGGTGATCGGCTCCAGACACAGGGCGCCCACGGTATCGGGGCCTTCGCGCAGGATCACCTCTTCGATCGCGTCAGCGGCGCGGCGGCCATAATCTTCGACATCCCATTGCTTGCGATACTCAAGGCAGTGCGGAACCTCGACAAAGCCCGGCGCAAAGGGTCCGTATTGTGCATTGCGCTGTTCCTGCCCGCCCGCCGACATGGTTGCCAAGGTGCTGCCGTGGTAATCACGGTGGCGGAACAGGATCTTGTACTTCCGCCCGCCGTGGTGACGCGCCGAAATCTGGCGCACCATCTTGAAGGCCTTCTCATTCGCCTCGGAGCCAGAGTTTGCGTAGTAGACTCGGCTGAGGCCCGGCATCTTTTCGATCAGCCGTTCAGCGAATTGCGCGCCGGGGACAGAGCCGACCGAGCCACCAAAGAAGTTCATCTTGACCAACTGGTCGCGCACCGCATTGGCGATGCTCTCGCGGCCATAGCCTACGTTAACCGTCCAGACGCCGCCCGAGACGGCATCAATATGCTCTTTCCCCGTGGCGTCCCAAACGCGCATCCCCCGCCCTTCGACGATGATCCGCGGATCCACAGCCTCAAACGGTTTATGGTTGATCAGATGGTGCCAGATATGGGCGCGGTCGGCTGCCACGACAGCCGAGATATCGTTGCTGTAGGTCGTTGCGTTCATGGAGGTATGCCTTTTCCGGATAAGCCGATTCGCTGCTGCCTGCTAACCACGCAGGAACCATTCATATGATGATAATTCAAGATTGCCCGCGCCTTCCGTAGGGCCAGAATGTCGCACCCGATAAGGCCAGATACACATTGGCTTTGGTCCGATGACCTCTGAGAGAGAACAGTGTAGAAGAAAGAGCGGCGCGACAGCGGTATTTAGCGGCGGGCGCCTTTCGGGATTAAAATGAATGCGCCCAAAAAAAGGGCCGAACACAACAAGGAGAGTATGATGACCAAGCTGAACAAACTCAAAGGTGCCGTCGCAGGTTTCGCCCTGTTGGCCGGTGCACAGGCCGCACATGCGATGGATGAAATCACCGTCGCCTATTTCCTCGAATGGCCGATGCCTTTCCAATATGCCAAGGCGATGGGCACCTATGAGGAAGAAATGGGCGTCAAGATCAACTGGCGCGCCTTCGACACCGGCACCGCGATGTCGGCGGCCATGGCCTCGGGCGATGTACAGCTTTCGGTCAGCCAGGGTGTACCGCCCTTCGTTGTTGCCACCTCGGCCGGTCAGGACATTCAGATCGTCGATGTTGCGGTGTCCTATTCCGAGAATGACAACTGCGTCGTGCGCACCGATCTTGAGATCGACAAGACAAATGCTGCCGAACTTGCTGGCAAGAAAGTCGCCGTTCCGATCGGCACCGCCGCGCATTACGGCTTCCTGCGTCAGATGGCCCATTTCGGCGTCGACGTTGCCAGCCTTGAAGTCGTCGACATGGCCCCGCCGGATGCGGCAGCCGCCTTTGCACAGGGCAACCTCGACATGGCTTGTGGCTGGGGTGGGGCGCTGCGCCGCATGAAGGAAAGCGGCAACGTGCTGCTGACCGGCGCCGAAAAGGAAGAGCTGGGCATTCTGGTCTTTGACGTGACCTCTGCCCCCGCCAATTTTGCAGCCGAACAGCCGGAACTGCTGGCCAAATTCCTCAAGATCACCGCGGATGCGAATACGATGTGGAACGAGGGCTCCAAGCAGGCAGAAATGCTGCCGGTGATCGCGAAAGATGCCGGTATGGATGAAACGGCAACCGCGGAAACGCTCGCAACCTTCATCTTCCCCTCGGTCGAAGAGCAGTTGAGCGCGAAATGGCTTGGCGGTGGTGCGCAGGAATTCATGCAGGGTGTGGCCGCCGTCTTTGTGGACGCAGGCAGCATCCCCGCAGCCCTGCCCAGCTATGATGGCACCGTGAACACCGGCGCCCTGAAAGCTGCTGGCGGCATGTAAGCTTTCGGCCACAAATGCGAAGCGGATGGCCCAAGGATTTGGGCCATCCTTTCTGTTTCCTCTGTGGGGGTGCCATGACGGGCCTGATCATCGACAATATTTCCATGCGCTTCGATCTGCCGAACGGGACGTCCGTGCAGGCGCTTAAAAACGTTTCGCTCACTCTCAAACCGGGGGAGTTGCTGTCTGTTCTGGGGCCGTCTGGCTGCGGCAAGACCACGCTTCTGAACATCCTTGCCGGGTTTCTGGCCCCGACCGAAGGCAAGATCATGCTGAACGACAAGCGCGTGACGGGACCTGCCGCTGAACGCGGCATGGTGTTCCAGCAAGGCGCGCTGTTTGAATGGATGAACGTGCGTGAGAATGTCGATTTCGGCCCGCGGATGAAGGGGATGCCCAAGGCCGAGCGCGATCAGATCACCGATCACCTGCTTGAAGTCGTGGGCCTTCAGGATTTCAAGGAAAAGGCCGTTTATGAACTTTCGGGCGGGATGCAACAGCGCGTGGCTTTGGCCCGCTGTCTTGCCAATGACCCCGATGTGATCTTGATGGATGAACCGCTGGGCGCGCTGGACGCGCTGACGCGTGAAAAGATGCAGGGACTGGTTCTGAAACTGTGGAAGGAAACCGGCAAGACCGTAGTCCTCATCACCCATTCGGTCGAAGAAGCCTTGCTGCTGGGCGAACGGCTTATCGTGATGGCCCCCAGACCGGGCCGGATTTTCAAGGAATATAACCTGCCCTTCGCCGAACGCGGCGTCGGCCAGGATCTGCGCGAGGTCAAGAAATCTGACGGTTTCGCCAACACGCGTGAGGAAATCCTCTCGATGATCTGGGGGATGGAAGAGGAAATCATGGGGCGCATGGACGCGCCGAAGGCAGGTGCATAATGCTGGTTCTGTTCGTCTACCTCGCCCTGTTCATCGGTAGCCTTGCGCTTGTGACAGCCTTTCGCCGGGCCCGCGCCCGCAGTGTCGACTACACCAGCCTCAAGACGGTAACCTTCGGCGATGAAAGCGCAATCTCGCCGGATCGCGCGGCCTCGGTCATCTCGATCGTAACGATTTTCCTGATCTGGGGGGCGTTCACGGGCTCCGTCATCACCCCGCTGCATGTGCCCGGCCCGTTTGTCGGCGATACCAGCTTTACCTACACCGCCGTGAATGCTCAGGGCGAAACCGATGACGCAACGGTCTTTATCCGCGTCCATCCCAGTACAGAGAAATCCGAAACGCCGAAGCCTGAACTGGGCGATGGCTTTGCCAAGAACGACGGCGCTTTGGTCGCGGCCTGGCGGTCGGTCCTAATCCGGCCGGCTGGCAATGACGATGGCGGCAATGTCGACGGCTATCAGATCACCCATGTCAACGGCACCCCCATCACAGCAGATGGGACTGTCGCATTGGCGGATGGCACCGTGACCCTCACCCAGCGCGGCTCGATCAATTTCGTCGCCGAACGCGGCTATCAGATGGAGCCGCTCTGGCTCCCCTCCCCCGAGGCCGTCGCCGCCCGTTTCCTCGACATCTTCAGCAATGGCTACCAGAACATCCCGCTGATGGAACATCTCGGCTCCTCGCTCGCACGGGTGCTGGGGGGCTTTCTGCTGGGCTCCCTGGTCGGCATTCCGCTGGGCTATGCGATGGGGCTGTCCAACTGGTTTCGCGGCTGGTTCGACCCGATTGTTGAATTCATGCGCCCCGTGCCGCCTCTGGCCCTCATCCCGCTCGTCATCATCTGGTTCGGCATCTGGGAGACAGGCAAGATCGTGCTCCTGTTCCTCGCAGCGCTCTGGATCATGACCATCGCCGCGCGATCGGGCGTGTCAGGCGTGCGGATCTCCAAGATCCACGCCGCCTACAGCCTTGGCGCCAGCAAGACCCAGATCATGCGTCATGTCATCATCCCCAACTCGCTCCCCGATATCTTCACGGGCGCGCGGGTCGCGATGGGCGTCTGCTGGGGCACTGTGGTTGCCGCCGAACTGGTCGCCGCCCAGAAGGGCGCAGGCATGATGATCATCGCCGCCTCGAAATTCCAGCTCACAGATATCGTCGTGATGGGGATCATCCTGATCGGCATCATCGGCTATGGCATCGACATCCTGATGCGCATGGCGGAAAAACATCTCGTGCCCTGGAAGGGTCGCGGCTAAAGAAACAGGGCCAGATCCAACCGGATCTGGCCCTGTTCTTTTCCTCCAAACACCCGACTTCTTTTTGGCAAAAATACCTTCGGGGGGTCAGGGGGGCAGACAGCCCCCCTGCTTTTCTGTCAAAGCCTTGACGTCACCGCTTACTGTAATGATGCCTTGACCCCCGCGACATCCTCCGCCGTCATCTGGCCATTGGTCACCACTTCCCCGCCCTTGATCTGCCACAGGCGGAACGGGCCGGAAATGTCGCCATATTGGTCGAAGGCCACATTGCCGATCACGCCTTGATAGTTGATCGCCTTGCCTTCAGCGATCAGCGCAAGCGCCTTTTTGAACTCCTCCGGCCCGGCAAAGATCACCTCGCCCGCAGGATCCACGACCGAGCGCACCGCATCGCGGATCGCGGCGGATTCGGTGCTGCCCGCTTTCGCCACAGCCAAGCCCACAATCGCCCCCGCATCATAGGACCGGTCTGCGGCCGGGGCCGACGGCGCGATCCCGCCCGACATCGCCTCATAATTGGCATAGAAATACTTGGTCGATTCCGTCTCGGTCGTCCCCGAAGAGGTGCCAAACGCGCCTTCCAGATATTCCGCCCCAACCGCGGTGATGAAATCGGTGGAGTTCATGCCGTCGTTGAGCAGGAATTTCTGCGGCCCACCCTGGCTGATCCAGGCCCGTGCCACGGTCGCGCCATCCACCGGATAGCTGATCAGATACAGCGCCTCCGGCTCTCCGGCCATGGCCGCCGTCACTTCGGCGCCGTAGTTCGGCTGGCTCTCATTATAGGGCGTGACCGAGGTGATCACCCCGCCAAGCTTTTCATAAGTTGCGCTGAATTCGCGCATCAGGTTCAGGCCGAAATCATTGTTCACATGCACGATCGCGAGCTTGGTCAAGCCGCTGTCCATCGCATATTTCGCCGCCGCAATCCCCTGCAGCGCGTCCGAGGTGATGGTGCGGAAGAAATACCCATCGGTTTTGCCGTCGCGGCTCAATTGCGTCAGCGTCGGGCTGGAGGACGCCGGAGAGACTTGCACAACACCCGCCGCCGCCGTCACAGAGGTCAGGATCGGGATCGACACAGATGAAATGATCCCCCCGATCACCACCGGAACCTGCTTGATGTTCACAAGTTGGGTCGCCTGATCCACGGCCACATTGCCCTGACTTTGGCTGTCGCGCGTATCGGTGACAAGCTGGCAGCCCAGAACGCCGCCCGCCTCATTCAGGTCGCGAAAGGCCATCTCGACCGATTTCGCCCCGGCCTGACCATAGGCCCCGGCAGGGCCGGTCAGTTCCATCACCATGCCGATGGTGATCTCACAGGCTTGTGTGCTCAACGCGGTTGCACAAAGAAGGGCCGTTGCAAGCCCGGTCGTCTTGAACATTTTCATTCTTTCTCTCCTTGTTGGGTCGCCCGGTTGAGGGCTGTTTTCAGTCGGCCTTAATCCAGGTTTCGTGCAGGCTCCGCCAAACCACCCCTTCGGGGGCAGCCTCGTCTGGGGAAAAAAGCGCGGTTGATCGGCGGGCAGAGGTCTCGCCGGCATGGGCTTGGTGTTCGTCATAAATGATCTGCACCAGATCGGGGGCCAGAAGGCGGGCCGCGACCAGTTCCACACGGATGGTAAAGTCAGGGCCGCGTCTGCCCCGCGCCGCGCGGAGCATCTCAATCACCTGATCCGCCCCGGCAAGACCCCCGCTTGGCCCGATCATCGCCATGTCCGGGGCAAAGGCGCGGGCAGAGGCTTCCATCGCGGCACCATCGGCGCGGCCCGTGAACCACTCCACAAAAAAGTGGTGACGGTTTTCAATCTCGGCCCAGGCGGCGGCGGTCAGGTCCATCAGGTCAATGCCCCTCTTTGTTCAGATTGTATTTCATCACAGAGCCGTGGCGCCCGTTGCGATCCCGCTCCAGCGTATAGACATCGCCGGGAACGGGGGTAGCGCGGGCCAGAACGGCCCCGATCTCGGCAAAATCGGCTTGGGTCAGCGCCAGATCGGGCAGGGCCAGATTGCGCGCCAGATGGCTGCGGTTGCGTGCGCCCACAATCACCGCTGCAACGCAGGGCCGCTCCAACACGGCGCGGCTGGCGACCGAGGCAATGTCACTGCCCAACCGCTTTGCGATCCGGTCCAATACGGCCAGCAGGTCTTGAAACAAATCCCAGCCGCCGAACTCATCGACGATCAGCTTGTATTTCACCAAGGAGCGGTTCTCCATCGCGCCCATGGGTTCCGCGGCCCCCAGCCAGCGTTCTGAATAAAGCCCGCCACCCACCGAGCCATAGCACAAAAGCTGCACGCCCGCGGCCTTGGCGATCGCGGTCATGGCGTGGGCGGGTCGATCATCCAGAAGCGAATATTGCACCTGCATCGATACGATCGGAACACCCGCCGCGATCAGCCGCTGCAACTGTGTGCTGTCGAAATTCGTGCCGCCGATATTGGCGATCTTGCCCTCGGCCCGCAGTTCGGTCAGCCAGCCTGCCACATCAACCAGCCGGTCCACCTCGTAATCCCACCAGTGGAATTGCACGAGGTCGAGCCGCTCCATCCCCAGCCGGGTGAGAGAGGTGTCAATCGCCCGCGCAACATCGGCTTTGGTGATCGTCGCAAGCGCCCCCAGATCGGGGACGAATTTGGTATGCACCTTGATCGCAGCCAAGGCATCAGCCCCACGCTGCCGGGCGTATTCGGCGCGAAACGCCCCGATCATTGCCTCCACGCCCGTATAGATATCGGCGCAGTCAAAAGTCGTGATCCCGGCATCGGCAAAGGCGATCATATCGGCAATGCCTTCGGCGCGGTCCACCGGGCCATGCCCGCCCGCCAATTGCCAGCCGCCCTTGATGACGCGTGAAATCCGGTGGCCGGGGGCCAGATCAACCGTTTGCATCCGCATCCCCCAAGCTTACGGCGGTGGTTTGCGCATGACTGAAACGCCGCTTGCCCGTTCGGGTGATCCTGAGCCGCGAGGGGCAGTTCGGGTCCGGGCAGGCAATCTCGGCATCCGTGGACATCCAGTCATTGGGGTCGGTCATGCGCTGCTTGGCGGCCAGCAAAGGCAGCACCGAGGCCAGCGAGTAGATAGAGATCCCCTGCCCCGGCGGCAAATGCAGCATCTCACCGTGCAAGTCGAAATAGTCGCCAACCTTTGCGCCGCACCAGATCTTTGCGCCTTCCGGGGCGACCACCTCGACCCGCAGATCCCATAGTTCAAACCCGTCGTCGCGCGTCATCTTGATGCCCCTTGTCGTTCCCAGAACTCTGGCCCCGCCCGTTCCAGAATGGCGAAAGCCTGAGAGATATCGGCGGTCAATTCAGCCTCGGCGCGGTCGGCGTCCTGCGCCGCAATCGCGGCCAGAAGGCCCCGGTGATGAACCGTTGCGGCGGCGTCCGACAAGGGGCGGTGCAGCCGTGCCGCCGCGCGCACGAAGGGACCCGCCTGCATCCAGAGGCTTTCGACAAAGGACAAAAGCACCGAAGACCCGGCCGCCGCGTAAAGCGCAAAGTGAAAGGCATGGTTCAGATGGGCCACATCACGGGTGTCGCTGGCCGCCTCATAGGCATCGGTCAGGGCCGCCAGCTGATCGACCTGGGCGGGGTCGAGGTTGGGCAGCGCACGCCGGGCCAGCTCCCCTTCAATCAACGCACGAGACCGCGCGATGTCACGCGCCCGTTCCAGCGTCAAAAGCGGGACCCGGACCCGACGGTTGGGCATCGCCTCCAGCGCATGTTCCGACACGAGCCGGGCCAGCGCCTCGCGCACCGGCATGGAACTGACCGACATCCGCTGCGCGATATCGCCGACCAGAAATGTCTCGCCCGCGTCAAAGCCGCCCCGGATCAAGCTGTCGCGCAACTGGTGGTAAATCCGGTCCTGCACCGTTTCACGACCGACCGGCAAAAGCTGGTCCAGCCCCGGCGTCTCAGGTCGAAGGGCGGTTTGCAGATCCATCCAGTCCCCCGCAGGTTGGGCTCCGTTCTGGCTTTACTTTAGGGGCGCGGCGTGCTCCTGTAAATGATGAATGATAGTTGATCAACTTTTGGGACGCCGATGGACCAAGCCCCCCCTTCCTTGCTGTTGGACGCGCGCCGCTTGGCAAAGGCCTTTGGCGGGATGACGGTTGTGAACGAGATGTCCTTGCAGATGGGTCGCGGCGAAATCCTTGGGATCATCGGCCCGAATGGCGCCGGAAAGACCACGCTTTTCAATCTGTTGGCCGGGGCGATCCCGCTGGATAGGGGCCAGATCGTGCTGGATGGCCAAGACCTGAGCGGCAAAGGGCCAGAGGCGCGGATTGGGGCCGGGCTGGCCCGGACCTTTCAGATCCCGCGCCCCTTTGCCCGCATGACCGTGCTGGAAAATGTGATGACCGCAGCACAGGGCCAAAGCGGAGAGGGGTTGTTTTCGGCCTTGCTGGCCCCGGCGCGATCCGCAGCCCAAGAGCGCGCCAATGCCGCCCGCGCCCGTGATCTGCTGGATTTCGTCTCTCTGTCGCATCTGGAGGATCAGCCTGCCGCGGTTCTGTCGGGCGGGCAGCGCAAGCTTCTGGAACTCGCCCGCGCGATGATGGCCGAGCCGCGCCTGATCTTGCTGGACGAACCTGCCGCAGGCGTAAACCCGGCACTTCTGGATCTGATCATCGACCGCATTTCCACCGTCAACGCGCAAGGCGTGGCCGTGCTGCTGATCGAGCATAACATGGAAATGATCGCCCGGCTGTGCCCGCGCGTGATCGTCATGGCGGCAGGCAAACCGCTGGCTGAGGGCAGACCCGAGGATGTCTCGCGCCGCGCCGATGTGATCGAGGTCTATCTGGAGGGCATGCCGGGATGACTGTGCTGACGGTGCAGGACCTGCGCGCGGGCTATGACCGCGATCTGGCGATCGTCAAAGGCGTCAGCTTTGGAGTGCCTGCGGGGCAGTCGCTGTCAATCCTCGGGCCAAACGGGGCCGGAAAATCGACCCTGATCAAGGCGATGGCGGGGCTGGTGCCGTGCTTTGGCGGGGCCGTTCACCTGACCGGGCAGGATGTGACGGGGCTTGCGCCGCATCATCTGATCCGCCGGGGCTTGGGGTTTGTGCCGCAGACCGAGAACATCTTTACCCGGCTCACGATCCGCGAAAACCTGCAAATCGCGGCGCAGCTTTTGGCCCGCCCCCGGCGCGAGGAACGGATCGAGGCGATGTTCACCATGTTTCCGGATCTTGCCGCCCGGCCCCGGAGTTTGGCCGGCGCGCTGTCAGGCGGACAACGCCAGATGCTTGCCGCAGCCCGCGCCCTGCTGACGGAACCCTCGGTTCTTATTCTGGATGAGCCGTCAGCCGGACTGTCGCCGAAATTGGTTGGGCAGGTTTTTGACACGCTGCGACGAATTTCGGCGGCCGGAGTGACCTTGCTTTTGGTGGAGCAGAACGTCCGCGCCGCCCTTGCGCTGACAGAACGAACCTTGGTTCTGGTGGATGGCCAAGTGGCGCATGACGGGCCATCCGCTCCGCTTGCCGATGGTGCTTTGCTGGGGCGGCTTTTTCTGGGCCACAGGGCCGAGGCCATGCCATGAACCCGCAAGCCATCATCGACGGGCTCATTGCAGGGTCGACCATTGGCCTTGGGGCCATCGGCCTCACGCTGACCTATTCAATCCTGCGCTTTGCGAATTTCACCCATGGCGATTTTCTGGCTTGGGGCGCGTATCTGAGCCTGTCTCTCATGGGTCTGATCGGCGGGCTTCTGGCCGAGTTGGGGGTGCGCCTTGCGCCCTTCAGCTTCACGCTGGCGCTGCCATTGGCGGTGGTCGGTGGCATTGCCCTGACGGTCCTGCTGGCGCTGGCGCTGGACAAACTGCTGTTCGGGCGGCTGCGCGCGCGGGGGGCGGATGCGATCATCATCGTGATGGCAAGCTTTGGGGCCTCCATGGCCCTGCGTTCCTTGCTGGAGTTCATCTACACTGCCCAGCCCGCCTATTTCACGACCGCGCTTCAAATCGCAAAGCCGCTGGGGCTTGGTCTGCGGGCCACGCCGGATCAGCTGCTGGTCATCGGGATGACCTTTGTGCTGGTGGCGGTGCTGCATCTGATCGTGACCCATAGCGCGATGGGCCGCGCCATGCGCGCCGTGTCCGAGAACCCTGCGCTCGCCGGGGTCTACGGCATTGACGTGGCGCAGATCGTCCGGCTGACATGGATCATCGGGGCGGGCATGGCCTGTATCGCGGGGGTTATGGCCGGGCTTTTGGTGCAGATCCGGCCCTATATGGGGTTTGACCTGCTGCTTCCTTTGTTTGCGGCGGCCATTCTGGGGGGCATCGGCTCTATTCCCGGAGCGATGATCGGCGGGCTGATCATCGGCTTGGCCGAGGCTTTTGCCGTGCAGATCGTCGGCGCAGAATGGCGGGCGGCGATTTCCTTCGTGATCCTCGTTCTGGTCTTGATGCTGCGGCCTCAGGGCCTGTTTGGCAAAGCGGGGGGTTAGAGCGTGGAACTTCTTGCCTATTGCGCCTTCTTTCTGACCATCGCCATGACCTATGCCATCATCTGCCTTGGGCTGAATGTGCAATGGGGGCAGACCGGGCTTTTCAACGTCGGCATTGCCGGGTTCGTGGGGTTGGGGGGCTATATCTCGGCCATTCTGACCACGCCCGAGGCCGCAGAGCGGATCGGCGGATTTGGCTTGCCGATTGCGGCGGGCTGGGCAGGGGCGATGCTGGGCGGGGCGGTCTTGTCGCTTGCGGTGGGGCTTTTGACGCTGCGCATGCGATCAGACTATCTGGCGATCACCACCTTTGGCATCGCGGTGGCCTTGCAACTGGTGTTTCAGAACGCCGAGACTCTGACCGGCGGCGCCTTCGGGATGGCATTCGTGCCGCGCCCGTTTGCCGGGTTTCAGGGCAATGCTTTTGCCTTCAACCTCGCCAATCTGGCGGTGACCTGCGCGGTGGTTCTGGCGCTCTATCTGCTGTTGGAGCATTTGCTGCGCAGCCCTTGGGGCCGCACCCTGCGCGCCGTGCGCGAAGATGAGGTCGCAGCCCAGGCGCTTGGCAAGAACCCCGCCTCCTTACGGTTGCAGGCCTTCGCGCTTGGTGGGGCGATCATGGCGCTGGCGGGAGCGGTGCAGGCGCATTTCATCGGCTTCATTGCGCCCGGAAACTTCCTGCCGATGATGACGTTTCAAGTCTGGGCGATGCTGATCGTTGGCGGGTCCGGCAATAACCGGGGCGCGATTCTGGGCGCGGTTCTGGTTTGGGCGATCTGGGCCTTGTCGGGCGCTCTCATCGCCGAAGTCTTTCCCGCCGACCAACAGGCCCGCGCCGCCTCGCTTCAGATCGTTGTGATCGGGGTGATGCTGTGCCTCATCCTGTTGTGGCGTCCCCAAGGCATCCTGCCCGAAATCCGTTCCGTCTCGCGCCATCTTGGCCGCCGCCACAAGGATCAATGACCATGCAACCCGACCGCCGCACCCTTGCCCCCGGACTGGAGATCAGCCGCATCCTGACCGGGCTTTGGCAAGTCGCTGATCAGGAAAAAGACGGCACTTTGCTGGACCGGGGCGCGGCAGCCAAAGCCCTTGCGGAATATGCGATTGACGGGTTCAACACCTTCGACATGGCCGATCACTATGGCAGCGCGGAGCTGATCACCGGCGAAATGCTGCGCCAATGGCCCGGCATCGCGCGCCCGCTCGCCTTTACGAAATGGTGCCCACCCCCCGGCCCGATGACGGCAGAAATCGTGCGCGCAGGCGTGCAGGAACGGCTTGATCGCTTGGGCGTTGACCGCGTCGATCTGCTGCAATTCCACTGGTGGAGCTTTGAGCATCCGGCCTGGCTTGATGCGCTGCACGAGATGAAGGCCCTGCGCGATGAGGGGTTGATCGGGCAGATCGGGGTCACAAATTTCGATGCCGCGCATCTGCATCTGGCGTTGGCCGATGGCATTCCGCTGGTGTCCAATCAGGTGTCATTTTCATTGATTGACCGCCGTGCCGCTGGCCCCTTGGCGCGGGTTTGCGCGCAGCATGGCGTGCAGCTTTTGGCCTATGGGACGCTGTGCGGGGGGTTCTTGTCGGACCGTTGGCTGGGACAGAAGGATCCCGGCAGCATGGGCGATTGGAGCCGGTCAAAATACCTGCGGTTCATCAATGCCGCCGGGGGCTGGGACGGGTTTCAGGCGATCCTGCGGGCCGCTGACATCATCGCGCGCAAACATGGGGTCAGCCTGTCCAACGTGGCAACGCGCTGGGTTCTGGAACATGCGCATGTCGCGGGCACGATCATCGGCGCACGGCTGGGCGAAAACCAGCATCGCGCGGCCAATCTCAAACTGTTCCAATTCGCGCTGGACGCCGAAGATCACGCCCTGTTGCAGACCGCTTTTGACCAGACGGTGCCAATCCCCGGCGATTGCGGCGATGAGTATCGCCAGCCGCCCTTCCTCACCGCCTCGGGCGATCTGAGCCATCACCTCAACGAGATGCCCAAAGCGCATGAGGCAACGCCGGACCCGGTTGTGCCCGACCGCGCGCGGGTCTTTACCGGGTCAAAATGGGAGCCGATCGCAGGCTATTGCCGCGCCATCCGGGATGGGAACCGGATCATGGTATCCGGCACCACGGCGACCCATGGGGTCGATCATACCGTTGCCCCCGGCGATGCCGCCGCCCAGACGACCTATATTCTGGACAAGATCGCCGCCGCCGTTCGCGCCCTTGGGGGCAAGCCCTCGGACATTCTGCGCACGCGGATGTATCTGCAAGGGATGGAAGATGTGGAGCCTGCCTCCCTGTCGCATGGTCGCTTCTTTGCGGATTTTCCACCCGCGAACACGACCTTTCTGGCAGGCAGCCTGATCGGAAACTTCCGGATCGAGATCGAGGCAGAGGCCGTTCTGCCGCGCTAAGCCTGCCTGAGGTCAGGAAAAACTGCGGATCGTGTCCAACGCACCGTCCAAAGCGCGGCCCTCTTCGTCTTGCAATGCCGCCTCTCGCAAGCGGCGCGCCCAGTCGGCGGCATCCGCGCGGCTGGCAACAACCGCAATCCCGTCCAAAACCCGGTCGTATTTCGACCGGCCCCGCGCATGGGTGTCGGAATAGCCCTTGATCAGACGGCGACAGCGGATCACCTCCACCGCCAGATCGTAATTCTGCGGCAGATAGGCCATCGCCTGCGCCAGCCAGCTTTCCAGATGCGCGACCTCTTCGGCATGGCGCAGAGTGCGGCGACGATAAAAGCGCAATCCCCCCAAGGCGTAAAGCTGCGCAAAGGCCCAAAGCCCGTCTGATCGAAAATGCCGCCCGCGATTGAAAAGCTTTTCCAATATCTTCAGGGCGCGCGGGCTGGCCATGACACGCCGACCAAGGCCCGCAGGCAACATGCCCGCAACCTCGGCGGCGCGGGGGTGCATATATTCGGTGACCTGCAGCAGATGCGCCTCTGTCGCGCCCATTTCTTTGCGGATCGCGACAAAGCGCCCTGATCGGGTCTTGAGGTCCGCAACCCGGATCACATCGTCATAAGCCATTGCGTTGGCGATATATTTTGCCGCCTGCGCGGTCAGGGCGTAGGAGTGTTCGGCCTTGTCCTGCGCCAAAATCGCCTCAATCCGGGTCAGATACTCCGCCCCGTAGGCCAGATCCTGAAAATCGACCAGTTTGCGCAGGCCGGCCTGTGCGAGGGTGACCGCCGGGTCCGGCAAGGCACCGGCCCGGCGCATCAGTGCCTCCCATTCGGCCAACAAATCGGGCTTACCCGTCGGGTTCGGGATTTGCGTCGATTGGGGCTTGGGCGCGTCCGCAGCGGTCTTTTGGACAGCATCAAACCCGGCGGCGAAAGCCCGCAAAGAGCCGTCAACCCCTTTGCCCCCGGCGCGGATCGCCGCCTCGAACGCGGGCCGTTTGAAGGGCAGCGCCCCCGACCCCGCCAATGCCCCAAAAAGCGAGGCGGAGATGACCGAGCCTGCCTGCAGGGCCAGCACCTCCATATCCGCCAGCACCAGCCGTTTTGCGGCCATCTCAGCGGCGGCGCGCACCTCTTCGGCCTTTGCGATGCCATCCCCCGGCACGGTCTTTTCCGACACCGCCAGCGCCCGGTGGGTGGAGCCGATAAGCACCGTCCGGTCAGGCGTCACAAACCCGCGCAAAATGGCGCGGCCCGCCTCCATCATCTCGGCGGCGATCACGATATCCACGTCGCCCGCCGCAGGAGCCAGCGAAAAGACCGGGCTTTGGGCTGCCTTTGGGGCCATTTCGATGTAATAGATCGTGGCCCCGGTGCGCTGTGCCACCCCCGCAACCGAGGTCGCCTGCACGGCATAGCCTTCGGCGCGGGCCATCGCCTCGATCCAGCCGGTCAGAACGCCGCCACCCTGCCCGCCCACGGCCATCACCGCCAGCTTGAGGATCTGCCCCTGATCGCCGCTGCCCGCAGGCTCTATCGCGCCCAACGCGGTCATTTCGCCCCCGCCTCAAAGCTCAAGCGGCCCCGCGCCCGCCGGGCTTGCAGCCAGCCGATGATCCGCGCCCGCAACCGGGCAAGCGATTGTTCCCACCTTGCTGGATTATGGATCACATCCGCGCGGTAAAAGCTGGGGCAAAGGACAGCCGCATCCGCGACCTCGCCGCAATTGCCGCAGCCAACGCAGGATTGGTCAATGCTGGCCACCGGATCATCGCGCAGCGGATCGTCCAGCTTTTTCAGCGAGAGCGAAGGGCAGCCAGAAAGCCGGATACAGGCATGATCCCCGGTGCAGATCGCCTCATCCACGCCAAAGCGGGGGATGTCGACGCGGCGACCCTCGCGGATGGCGGCACTGCGCAGGGGTTTTTCGCGCCGCTGCTTGTTGAGCATACATTCTGAGGAGGCCACGATCACCTTTGGCCCCGGCTGATCGGTGGTCAGCGCCTCGCGCAGAACATCGCGCATATGGCCAACATCATAGGTATGGTTGACCTGCCGGACCCAGTTGACGCCCACGCCTTTCAGCGCGCGGGTGATGGGGTTGCCGGTGGCCTTGCTGCCATTGGCCGCGCGCGAGGATAGAATATCCTGCCCCCCCGTCGCCGCCGAATAGTAGTTGTCAACGATCACCGCCACGCTGTCGGATTTGTTGAACACCATATTCCCGATGGAGGACGACAGCCCGTTATGCCAGAATCCGCCATCCCCAAGGATGGACAGCGCGCGACGATCGCCGCCTCCGTCAAAGGCCGCATTGGCGGCGGGGCCAAGACCATAGCCCATCGTTGCGCCGCCAATCTCGAACGGGGGCAGGCAGGCGAACAGGTGACAGCCGATATCGCCGGTGATCTGCAACTTGCCGGTTTCCTGCTGCACCAGTTTCAGCGCGGCAAAGATCGGGCGCTCTGGGCAGCCGGTGCAAAAGCCCGGCGGGCGAATTGGCACGGTTTTCGACAGGTCCGGGATCGCGGGCGCATCGGCATTGGGCGCACGCACCTGGCCCGGCAACATCTCAGGCGCGGCCTTGCGCAGGAAGGCCGTGACGCCATCCAGCATCACCTGCCCAGTATATTCCCCGGCCATCGGCAGCACATCCTTGCCATGCAGGCGGATATCGGCCCCCGCGCGGTAAAGCATCGCCCCAAGCGCTTGTTCGATGAAATCCGGCTGGCCTTCCTCGACCACCAAAAGCGCAGATTTCCCGGCGCTGAAGGCCAGAAACTCGGACGAAATCAGCGGATAGGTGACGTTAAGCACATATAAAGGAACCTGCGTCTCGCCATAGATATCGGCCAGCCCAAGCCGTTGAAGGGCGCGGATCACGGCATTGTACATGCCGCCCTGCACCACGAACCCGACCGGGGCATCGGGGCCGAATTTTTCATTCAACCCATTGTCCAAAATGTACTTTTCGGCAGCGGGCCAGCGGTTCTTGATCTTGTCTTGTTCATGCGCGAAGGACATCGGCGGCAGCACCACCCGCGCGAAATTGCTTTGCGGATTGGCCTGCGCCGCGCGCACGGTCAAGGGCGGCGGGCGGTTGTCCTTGGCCGCAAAGCTGCCGGTGACATGGCAGGACCGGATGCGCACCATCAGCATCACCGGCGTGTTCGACGCCTCTGACAGCGCAAAACCCTGCTCCACCGCTTGCACGATAGAGGGCAGGTTCGGGCGCGGGTCCAGCAGCCAGAACTGGGATTTCATCGCGAAGGCGTGACTGCGTTCCTGCATGATGGAGGAGCCTTCACCGTAATCCTCGCCCACGATGATCAGCGCGCCCCCCGTCACCCCGCTGGAACAAAGGTTCGCCAGCGCATCAGAGGCCACATTCACCCCGACTGGCCCTTTGAACGTGACGGCCCCGCGGATGGGGTAATGCACGCTGGCGGCCAGCATCGCCGCTGCCGCCGCCTCAGAGGCATTCGCCTCATAGCGCACGCCCAGTTCTGCCATCAGATCCTCGGCATCGGCCAGCACGTCCATCAGGTGGCTGATCGGGGCCCCCTGATAGCCGCCGACATAACCGACCCCGTTTTCCAAAAGCGCCTTGGTGATCGCAAGAATACCCTCGCCGGTGAAGGTATCGCCCGCGCCCAGACGCAGATCCTCGACCTCGGCCTTGAAAGAGCGTTCTGCCATCCTCGCCCCCTAAAAATCATGCTGGCGGATATTGGCCAGCATCTTGCCCAGCGTCTCGACAAAGGCGCGGCGTTCAGCCGGGGCGATCCCCTTGAACATCCGCCCCTGTGCAGCAGCCATATGCGGCCAGAGTTCAGCAAAGACCGCGCGGCCTGCGGGCGTGATGGAAACCCGCGTCGCACGACTGTCCTGAGCGTCGGTGGCGCGGTCGATCAGACCATCGTTCTGCAACTGATCTAGTGCGCGGCTCAGCGTCGATGCCTCCACCACCGCATAAACCGCGAGTTCCCCCGCCAGAGGCGCATCGATCACGGTCAGCACGGCCAGCGCCCGCATCTTGGGCGTGGTCAGGCCAAGCTGCGCCATTTCCTGACGCAGGCTTTCGTTATAGCGGCCCATGATCCGGTTCATCAGATAGGGCGGGTAGTTCGCCAAGCCGATCTCTGCCAAGCCAAGGCCCGGATCCAGCGGATGCTTGGGATCATGCGTCACGGCCCGGCTCAGGCTTTGGGAACCAATGCCAGAGCGCGGATCGGGCTGCCCGTGCCCTTGACGATCTTCAAGGGTGCCGCGATCAGAATGGCCCCTTTCGGCGGCAACTGATCCAGATTGGCAAGGCTGGCCAGCCCATAGCAATTGGCCTTGTGCAGCAGGTTATGCGCGGGGAACGGCGGCGTCATGCCCCCCGCCTGCCCGGCATCGGTGCCGATACATTGGCTGCCCCAGCCGACGATCCCCTTTTCCAGCAGGAATGCGATCACCTCGGCGGTTGGGCCGGGGGTGTGGGGGCCGGTTTCATCGGCGTTCAGAAACTCCGCCTCCGAATGCGCCCGCTTGTCCCAGTCAGAGCGCAACACGACCCACTCGCCCGCCCCAATGGCGCCGTGCTCTGCCTCCCATGCATTGACATGGTCTACGGTCAGAAGAAAGTCCGGGTCAGCGGCGCATTCGGCAGCGAAATCCAGCACATTGACCGGGGCGACCAGCCGCTGAACGGGCAGCGTATCGGTATAGCCATCGGCGTAATCCTTGCCGGTGATCCAGTGATGGGGGGCATCGAAATGGGTGCCGGAATGCTCCCCCAGTTTGAGCCAGTTCCACGCCCAGAAAGGGCCGTTCTGATCATATTCTGAGATCCGGTGAATCTCGATCGCGGGGGTATCAACAGCGAAATCCGGGGGCAGTTTCAACAGGGGCGTCTCCGGGCCAAGCGTGCCGGAACAATCCACCACCGTCACCCCACCAGACAAAAGCATCGCCCCAAGATTTTCCAGAACTGCCGTTGAACCCATCTGTCACTCCTCCGCGTTGCACCAGACGGCCCACGCCGCCATTCACGGAAGGCTAGGAGGAGTTAGATGCATTTGCAAATAAATTCGCAAGGCGAGAACATGCTTCGCAGAGGCCCCGATCCGGCGGGCATTTCAGGCGGAATGGGCTTGGGCGGCCGCTTCGGAGTCCGGTTTTGACGGGGGATCTGGCGTGTAGATCATCCGATGGCCTTCTTCAAAGGCGTCCATCGAAAAGCCCCAACTGCC
>JAQWYA010000232.1 GCA_029254215.1 Pseudorhodobacter sp.
TTGATCAGCACGCCCTTGGCGCCATTGAGGCTAATTTCATCCAGAAGCGGGTTGGCGATGGCCTTTTCGGCGGCCTGAACGGCGCGATCTTCGCCCTCGGCCTCACCGGTGCCCATCATGGCTTTGCCCATCTCGTCCATCACGGCGCGAACATCGGCGAAATCAAGGTTTATCAGGCCGGGGCGCACCATCAGATCGGTGACGCCTTTTACGCCCTGATACAGCACATCATCGGCCATAGCGAAGGCTTCGGTGAAGGTGGTGCGTTCATTCGCCAAACGGAACAGGTTCTGGTTCGGAATGATGATCAGCGTATCGACAACTTTCTGAAGCGCTTCAATGCCTTCTTCGGCTTGCTTCATGCGCTTGTTGCCTTCGAACTGGAACGGCTTGGTGACAACGCCAACCGTCAGAACGCCCAGTTCCCGCGCGGCTTGCGCGATGATCGGTGCGGCCCCCGTCCCGGTGCCGCCGCCCATTCCGGCGGTGATAAAGCACATATGCGCGCCAGCCAGATGATCAACGATTTCTTCGATCGTTTCTTCAGCGGCAGCAGCCCCAACCGAGGGCCGCGCCCCTGCGCCCAACCCTTCGGTGACCTTGAGACCCATCTGGATCGTCGCTGTCGCGCGGCTTTGCTGCAAGGCTTGCGCGTCGGTATTCGCCACGACGAATTCGACCCCTTCAAGCTGCTTGTCGATCATGTTGTTGACAGCGTTGCCGCCCGCCCCACCAACACCGAAAACAGTGATCCGTGGCTTAAGCTCTTCGCGCTGAGAGGTCATCATCAGATTAAGTGTCATTGCCAGTCCGCCTGCTCATTGTTGTCCCGCGCGCCTTAAGCGGCGCATTCTATCCCGTATTCTAGTGAATCGTACCTGTAACCAAGCCAAAGGTCACGAGAAAAACATGGCTTTGCCACAAAATATAGGCAAAAACATGCACAGTTTCGCGCGATATCGACGATCTTGCCGGATATTGCGGTTACCAGTTGTCGCGGAACCATTTCATGGCTCGCTTGAAGGACCGCGCGGGGTAACGTTCGGTCGGAATATCGAAATCCCACCATTCGTCCTGCGGATGCGCGGTAAAGAGGCACAGCCCCACCGCCGCCGAGATGGACGGGTCCGTTCCCCGCTCTGGCAGGCCCTGAACCCGCAAGGGGCGCCCCAAACGGACACGCTGACCAAGGATGCGCGCGGCCAGACCGTCGATACCGGGGATCTGGCTTCCGCCGCCCGTCAGCACGATCTGGCGGCTGCGCAAATGGTCAAAGCCTGCGGCATCGAGGCGGGCGCGGGCCTCCTCCAGAATTTCCTCGACGCGCGGGCGCATGATGCCGATCACCTCGGTCCGGCTGACCTGACGGCGGTCCTTTTCCCAATCGCCGCTGTCGCCGCCGATCTCGATGATGTCGCGGTCATCCATGCCGGTCGCATGCACGCCGCCGAATTTCGTCTTGATCTTTTCCGCCGTGGTCAGCGGCACTTGCAAGCCTTTGGAGATGTCGGACGTAACGTGATCGCCGCCCATGCGAACGCAATCAGCGTAAATCATGTGTTTCTTAAGGAAGACCGATATCCCGGTGGATCCTGCCCCCATATCAATGCAGGCGGCCCCCAGTTCCTGCTCATCCTCCACAAGGCTGGATTTCCCGGCCATGTAAGCCGAAGAGGCAATCCCCGCCAGTTCCAGATCGCAGCGTTTGATACAGTAGATCAGGTTCTGAACAACCGAGGCATCGACCGAAAGCAGATGCAGGTCGCAGGCCAGCCGGTTGCCGATCTGCCCGCGCGGGTCATCCAGACCGCTGCGATGATCCAGCGCGAAGTTCACAGGCTGGGCGTGTAGCACCTCGCGCGCCTCGCCGATGTCGGGCACGTCGCAGGCAGCCAGAACGCGGGCCACGTCATGCTCGCTGACAACGCTGTCCTGCAGCTCCCATTCCCCCGCGAGGCCGTAGCTGCGCACCTCGCCCCCCGAAAAGCAGGCAATCGCATGATCCACACGCACATTCGCCATCTTTTGGGCCCGCTGAACGGCGGTGCGAATGGCGCTTTCGGTTTCGTTCATGACGCTGATTTCGCCCAGACGAACGCCACGCGACTGAACATTCGCAAAGCCGATCACCCGGAAGGAGGATTGGCCCGCCATCGGCCCCACGCCATCGGACTCGCGTAGCCGCTCTACCCCGTCGAAACGCAGGATCAGGCACGCGACCTTGGACGAGCCGATGTCCAGCACCGCAATCACCCCGCGCTGCATCGCAACACGGCGCATATTCCGCATGGCGCGCTGAGAATGATAGAAGTCGGTCATAGATCGCTCTCCACAGAGATAATTCCGCGCATCCGGCGCAGTTCCGCCAAAGCAAAGGGGGCAAGGCGCAGCGTCGGGCGGTCTTGCAGGCGCAAATCAACCGCCAGCACGTCCCGCTCCAGCAATTCGGCGGCCTGATCCAGCGCCAAAAGACGCTCCAACGCGCGGATCGGCTGATCGACGGGCAGAAGAATACGCTGTTCGCGGTCCAGAACAATATCCCAGCGCCGTGCGCCCATCCGCACCAAACCGCGCACCCGCGGCAAGATCGGCCCGGCAGAGGCCAGAATGGCCAGCGCTTCGGGGACCGCTTTTTCGGCCCCCTCCCCCGCGATCAACGGCAGATCCTCTCGCAGAAGGCGGCTTTCGATCTGGGCAACCCGCGTGCCTTCTTCGTCGAGCAAGAACACGCCCTGCGGCATCCGCCAGACGATTGCGGGCTCCCGCTCTGTCACCAGAACCTGAAGGATTCCAACGGGTTGCACGCGCATCTGCACGTCAGAAATCGGGTCTAGGGCAGCAAGGCTTGCCCGCGCGGCCTCCAGATCAATGTCCAGCGAGCTTTGCGGCAAAGGCAAGGACAGCGTCTCTCGGACCACCTGCGCCAATTCGGGGGATGCCCCATCCACCGAGAGAAGTGTCACCAGAAATTCGGGGCGGTTTTTCACATGCTCGCGCAAATCGACATAGATCGAGCCAATATCCGCCCGGCGATCCGGGCTAGAAAGATACAGCCCGCCCCCGAAAGCCAGCGCAAAGCCCGGCAGGCCAACCCTAAACGCCACGCGAAAGAACGGCGTCAGCCACAAGCGGTGCAAACGATACGAGACCCGGCTTGGCGCGGGATCCCGGCGTGTCGTTTGCGGGTCGCGCGCCCGGCGCCCAAAGGGGTTCAGCGATCGCATGACGCATCCTCGACCAGCCAGCGGCAGAGATCGGGGAAGGTGAACCCCGCTTCGGCCGCCTGTTCGGGCGACAAAGAGGTGGGCGTCATGCCCGGTTGCGTGTTGGTTTCAAGCAGAACCAGCCCGTCCAGACCCCGCGCTTCATCCCACCGAAAATCGGTGCGGCTCAGGCCTCGGCAACCCAGAACATCATGGGCACGAAGGGCATAGTCCCGACAGGCCGCTTCGATTTCGGCCGGCAACTCCGCCGGGCAAACGTGACGAGAGCCACCGGGTTTGTACTTGGCGTCGTAGTCATACCAGCCGTCCGTCAGGATATCCGTCACACAAAACGCGCGATCCCCCAAAACGCTGACGGTCAGCTCCCGCCCCGGCGCGAAGGTTTCGACCATCACCATTTCCGGCATCTTATCAGAGAGTTGCGGCGGAGAGTTCGCGTTCTCCATCACCAGATAGACCCCCACCGAAGAGCCTTCGTTATAGGGTTTGACCACATAAGGGGCCGGTAAAAGATGGCGGGCCATGACCTCAGCCTTGGAGGCAAGGACACTTTCGACCACCGGCAATCCCGCCGATTGATAAGCGGCCTTGGTGCGGATCTTGTCCATCGCCAGCGCCGAGGCCAGCACCCCAGAATGGGTGTAGGGGATGCGCAGCCATTCCAGCAGGCCCTGCACGCAGCCATCCTCACCCCAGCGGCCATGGAGCGCGTTGAACACCACATCGGGCGCCATCTCAACCAGACGCTGCGGAAGGTCCGGCCCCGCGTCCAACACCTCTACCTGATAGCCTGCCATCCCAAGCGCGCGGGCGCATTCACGCCCCGAGACCAGCGACACTTCCCGTTCCGAGGAAGGCCCGCCCATCAATACGACCACTTTGGAGGCTGCCCTGCTCGACATACCCGCCATTGTTCTACTGCCTCATAGCCCTTTTTGGGCCGTTCTTATTGTTTTTAAGGGGTTACGCCGCGTTTAGCATCGCCAACCCGCATGATTTCCCAGTCTAGCTGTATTCCGCTCTGCTCGAAAACCCTTTTTCGCACTTCTTCACCCAATTCTTCCAGATCCGCGGCAGTTGCGCCACCAGTGTTGATCATGAAGTTCGAGTGTTTCTCGCTCATCTGCGCTTTTCCGCGCATCGCGCCCCGCAATCCGGCGGCGTCAATCACCTTCCAGGCCTTCAATTCCTGACTGTCATCGGCCCGACCGGTTGAGGAAAAACCCGAAGGATTCCGGAAGGTTGAGCCTGCCGAGCGATCTTTGACGGGCTGGGTCGCGTCGCGTTTGGCGATCTGGTCTTCCATCCGGGCGGCAAGGATGGCGGGGTCGCCGGAGGCCGCGCGAAACTGTGCCGAAATCACCACAGCCCCCTCGGGCACAACCGAGGAGCGATAGGCGAGATGCAGATCGGCGGCGGCAATCTCGACCACCTTGCCATCGCGCAGCACCGCCCGGATGGCGACCAGATGATCCGCCACATAAGAGCCATAGCAGCCCGCGTTCATCCGCACGGCCCCGCCGATCGCGCCGGGAATGGTGCGCAAAAACGTCAGGTCCAGCCCGGCCTCAGCCGCTTTCCGGGCCACATGGGCATCCAGCGCGGCCGCCCCGGCGGTAACGATTTCCCCTGCAATATCAGTAGCGTTGAAGCCGCGCCCAAGGCGGATCACCACGCCCCGAATACCGCCATCGCGCACGATGAGGTTGGAGCCGACCCCCATCGGAAACACCGGGATCGCCGGATCAAGAGCCGCCAGAAACGCGGCCAGATCAGCCTCATCCGCAGGCTGGAACAGCCAATCCGCAGGCCCGCCAACGCGCAGCCATGTCAGATCGGCCAAGAGACGATCAGCGGTCAGAGTGCCGCGCACAGAAGGAAGGGTCAGGGTCATGCCGCTGCTCTACCGCCCCCGCCCGCACAGAGCAAGACCCCGCCTCCGCCCCGTCGGGTTTGCGTACAGCATCTGTACAGCTTCCGTACAGACGGGGGATGGGGGAGTTGGAGTTCGTATTACTAACTCTTGTAGCTTGAGAATGTGCCCCAATATTCCTGGATTTGTTCTTTGAGGGCTCCGATGTGGGATTTGGACCAAATCAATCGTCGTCCTTTCCGATCCACGACTTCATCGCCATCATTCAAAGCAATCAGCTCCTCAAACTTAACTTCAAGACCGGGAAAAGTAACTACCCGCAAGTTGCGCCGTCGCGAGGCGATCCACGGTGTGGATTGCAGCAAAAAGCCAAACCACCTCCATGGGAACATGAATTCCGTCGGAAACTTTACAGCATCTTTCCGTGAAACTTCTTGCATGCATTCTTGCGCAATCCATGAAATAAATCGCTCGTCAGCACGCAGCGGTTTGAATCCTGTCACGCCATGCAAGGCTTCAAGCCTCTTAAAGCTTTCCGCTATGTATCCGCAATTTGCAGGATGAAAGGCCACCACTGAACTGTTTCCCCGTGCATAAACTTTGCCGGAGGAAATGCGGTACAGTAGCCGGGCCAGGCTACCGAAAGGCAAGTTTGCAGATTTAATCATAGCAACAGCGTTACTACTTTTCATGTTCCGAAGGATTGGCTCGACATCACGCAGGATCATTGTATCAAGATCAACATAGAGCGAGGGCAGATCAGCCGGTAAAACGCCAACTTCAAACATCGCAAGTTTTGCCTGACATCCACCGCGCAGGAAATCCGGTCGCAACCAATATGCCGGGAATGGCACAACTATGGTGGTTTGATCCAAACCCGGTCTTTCTCGATCAGAGATCAGAACCACCCGCGGTTTATTCAACGATAACTTCAGAACAGCTTGCGTCAGCCTATTAATTTCTTTGACAGGGTACTTGTCCCCCCAAGCAATCAAAACAAGCTGCCAACACTCGGGTCTGCAATCCAACGTACTACTCATGTTTGCCATAGTCACCTCTTCGGCGATAACGCTATAAATTGCAGATCGACGTTTCGAACTTTGAGCGTTTCCATAACGTTCGAAATGCACCTATTGTTAGGAACGTATCATCTGACTTCCTTGATTTGAAAAACGTCCGTTTGCAAATTGAAAACTCTTGAGGTCGAAAGCAAAGTCTACCTGACTTTCTTTGATGGTTAGGGCTGCAAATGCGGTATCAATCACGCCGAACGAAAGAGTGTCGTATCGACCGCTGAGTTTTTGGGTTCGCTCAGGACACTGCGCCTTAACGATAAAGATACCACTGCGGGATCTCGACTAGCGGCTTTTGGCCCAGCACATCAAAAAAATCTGGACCAACTCAGCACAAACCTCGGCGGAGCACAACTTGTTAACCGGGCAACCTCTTCCTTTGGTCAGACGCTCTGCTGTTCTCGAAGGCTACTGCAATCTTTAGCCTCGCGTCATGGTATCTTTCGCCTCTCACCACAGGCTCTGCGCTCAGGATGGGCGGTCAGGCGTTGCGAGGCAAGCGGGTTTACTCGGCGGGCTCGACGGTGCGGTGGCGGGCCCAGCGCCAGAGGCGGATCAGCGGCCAGCGCAGGATCGAGGCGGCCCCGGCAAAGACCAAAAGCCCCCAGAACGGGCCGCTGGTATAGGTGACCCAGCCAAG
>JAQWYA010000236.1 GCA_029254215.1 Pseudorhodobacter sp.
CTTGGCGGGACCGATCGCCCTGACCCTTCTGGAACGATTGAACCAAGACAAACGTAGCCTCTTTGCCCGCCTACAAACCATGCGCCACAGACAATCCGCCCGAAAGAAGGCGGCGGCAAGCGCCGGTAACCCGAAAAGTGAGTAGTTCCCAATGACCGTGCAGGCCGTCACAGAATGCCAAGCCAAGGGGATCTCGTTCGAGGAAACCTTTCGCTATCAATATGTCATTTCGAAAACGGCGTCGTCCTTGCCTGGGTTCAAAAGCCGGGTTGTGGATGGATTTTTGATCCAAAGCGGAAAAGATCTGAAGGTTTGTGATCTGATTGACGGGTCAGGCGCGGTCATCGGCTGCTTCCTCGGGGTCGCCGCCGGGCATGATGGAGCGTTGATTGACGGGCAGCCGATTGCAAAGCTCGACGCCGGGGACCCTGCCTTCTGGAAGCGGTTTGCCGAATGGATCCGCCATGTCGCGGGCCGCTATGCCGTTGTCGTCACCGCTCGTGGTGAGACCCGCTATTACTGCGATGCTGTTGGAATGATCGGGGCGTGCTATTCGTCCGAAACCGGGCGCATCGCGTCCAGCACCTTTCTTTGCACTGATCAGGGACTGCGCTTCAATCCGGTTTTCAACCGCGACGAAATCGAAGCCGGCAAGGCCATTGACGGCCTTTTGATGACGGAAGACGAGACAGTCAAACGCCTGAACCCCAGTTTTTTCATCCGCCTCTCGGATCTCAGCCAAGAACGGTTCTGGCCCCTGACGGAGTTGTTTGAGGCGAAAGAAGAGCAATACCTCGACGTCTACTCCGAGATCATCGCCGCAGAGCAAAACATCATCACCGCCATCACATCCGCGCATCCCACGTCGCTGGCAATGAGCGGCGGCAATGACAGTCGGGTCCTGTTGGCTCTTGCCGGACCCGCGCGCGAGAATTTCGCGATTATCCATACCAATATTAACAACTATGCAGGCCGCCGGGATGCCGTGTGCGCCCAGATGACCTGCGAAGCCTTGGGGCTGCGTCATGCGACCTTCAACCGCTCCAAAAGCATCATGCCGACGGATTTGGATAAGGTGATCGCACAGTATCAGATCGCGGCGGGCACCGTGGGCCCCGCGCCCGCAGAGGTCAGAAACGGGCTGGTCAAGCGGCTTCCGGACAATCTGGTCATCATGCGCGGGCATCAGACAAACCATTTGCGCGGCCAGTACCTGCCAAGTGCTGCGAAAGGTCGCTGGATGCGCGTGCCATGGCAAGTCAAACGGATGGATCTGCTACCGCGCCCCGTCGCTGACATGGAGGCGGCGAAGCGGTTTTACCCGATCATCGAGGGCGTGGTTGCCAGCCAGTCGAAGAACGCAAACATCCGCCGCGCCGAGATCACCTTCATCGAGACCCTGATCAGCACCGCTTTGGGCAAACTGTTCAACGGTATGACACACGGGTTTTACCTTTCTCCCTACAACAGCCGCAGGCTCATCGAACTGTCGCTCAGCTTTGACACCGCCTACCGTTTTGCCAATCTGACAACGCAGGATCTTCTTCACCTGGCGGAACCCAGCATCACAAGCGTTCCCTTCATCTGGGAGATGCCCGCCAATCTGGATGACCCACCCGATCACGAAAAACTGGTCCAAAAAAGGTTGGATATTGAGGCAAGGATTGAACGGCTCCGGCAGCTGGCCGACGTGAAGCCCGAGACTGAGCAGGCCGTAGAACAGGGACCAGACAAGCCATGAAAGCAGCTCTCATCACGACCGCGAAAAACGAAGGGCCGTATTTTCTGGAATGGGTCGCCCATCATCTTGAAGTTGGGTTCACAGACATCATCGTTTATCAAAACGACAGCGATGACTACACGCATAACATTCTGTCCGCGCTGCGCGATGTGGGGGCTATCCAGTATTTCTACAACAAGGCGGGGCGCGGGCGGCACCAGGTCCGAGCCTATGTCCGCGGGGGGAGCCTGCCCGAGTTCAAGGATGCCGATTGGGCCATGGCGCTTGATATGGATGAATTTCTGGTTGTGAAAACCGGCAACGGGCGGCTTGAAGATCTGATCGCGGCCACCCCAGACGCCGATGTGCACCGGATCAACTGGCGGATTTACGGCAGTTCGGGCCATGCCCTCCCGACCTCAGATCTGGTGATGGACCGGTTTCGGATGGCGAATTATCAGCTTGGGCCAGAAGGAAAGATGGGCGCTTTTAAATGCCTGTTCCGCCCTGCCCATTTCACCCGGCCCGGCATCCATCGCCCCGCCGGATCCAAGGTCGACACGAAGACACTGCATTATTGCAACGGCAGCGGCCTGCCGGAGGCGGAATACCGCGTCAAGAACTACAACTCCTCTGACCCGGAGGGCTGCAAGCTTGCGCAGATCAACCATTACATCGTTCGGGATACAGCCAGTTTCATGCTCAAGACCGTCCGTGGCTCGGCCCATCAGGCAGACCGGGTGATCGGGCATCGCTATTGGAAACAGCGCAACATGAACTTTGAGCGCGACGATTGCGTCGATCCGTTTCTGGGTCGTGTGCGCGCCCGGATGGAGGCGTTGGATCAAGCCTCAGGCGGCAAGCTCAAGGCCCTGACCGAGATGGCGTTGTTTAAACATCTGGAGCAATTCTACACCATGGTTCAGAAAAAACGGCACCGTCAATTCCTCGAATTCTGCAATGGCACTCTGACAACGCTTGATCCGCAGCTTACCGATCAAGAGGATATGGATCTTGACGAAGCCGACCCGGATGAGGATCAGAACGACAACACCGAGGAAGAATTCGTAGAAGCGTCAGAGGACGAAAAACCGGCAAAGCCCTCAAAGGCAATCAAGCTGAAAACAGTTGCGACCAAACGGGTTTCGGCCAAATCCTCGGCCAAACCGAAATCGAAGACGGCGTCCTCAAAAGCTGCGGCCTCCAAATCGTCGGCAATCGGGGCAAAGGCTAAAGCCGCGCCCAAAAAGGGTATCATCGCCTAGGTTTGGCGGCCCCGGCGGGCCGATCGCTCGGCGCGTCGGGTCAATTCGCTCTACCGTCGTCCCCGGCCAGCCCGGAACTTGACCTTTGCGGAAAATCGCGGTAGCGACTGTCAGGCCTTCGGGCCAAGCTGCCGGGGCGCCCGGAAATATGCGTCCCTCCCCACAATTGCGGTCCGATACCGCATTCACAGGACGCAAATGACCAAGTTTTCCGATCTCGCGCTGGACCCCCGCGTGCTCAAAGCCGTTTTAGAAGCCGGCTATGAAACCCCAACCCCGATTCAGGCACAGGCCATTCCGCCCGCGCTGGAAGGCAAGGATGTCTTGGGCATTGCCCAGACAGGCACTGGCAAGACCGCCAGTTTCACCCTGCCGATGATCACTCTTCTGGGCAAAGGCCGCGCCCGCGCCCGGATGCCGCGCAGTCTGGTGCTGGCCCCGACCCGCGAACTCGCCGCCCAAGTGGCCGAGAATTTCGAGGTCTACGCAAAATACACCAAACTGACGAAAGCCCTGCTGATCGGCGGCGTCGCCTTTGGCGAACAGGACAAGCTGATCGACCGGGGCGTTGACGTGCTGATCGCCACGCCGGGCCGCCTTCTGGACCATTTTGAGCGTGGCAAACTGCTGCTTCAGGGCGTGCAGATCATGGTGGTCGATGAGGCTGACCGGATGCTGGATATGGGGTTCATCCCCGATATCGAAAAGATCTTCAGCCTGACCCCCTTCACCCGTCAGACCTTCTTCTTCTCGGCCACCATGGCCCCCGAGATTGAGCGGATCACCAACACCTTCCTCAGCGCTGCTGTGAAGGTCGAAGTGGCGCGCCAGTCCACTACCTCCGAGACGATCGAGCAAGCCTTGATCGAGGTCGCACCCAGCCGCAAGGACCGGACTGCATCGGAAAAACGGTCGGTCCTGCGCGACATCATTCGCGCCGAGGGCGATGCCTGCACCAACGCGATCATCTTCTGCAATCGCAAGACCGATGTGGATATCGTTGCGAAATTCCTCAAGCAAAGCGGGTTCAACGCCTCGCCGATCCATGGTGATCTGGACCAATCCGTGCGGACCCGGACGCTGGATGGCTTCCGTGATGGCAGCGTGCATCTGCTTGTAGCCTCGGATGTGGCCGCGCGGGGTCTGGACATTCCGGCCGTTAGCCATGTGTTCAACTTTGACGTGCCCAGCCACCCCGAAGATTACGTTCACCGCATCGGCCGGACGGGCCGCGCGGGGCGTTCGGGCAAGGCCTATACGATCTCGGCCCCGTCGGATGCGAAGTATCTGGCCGCGATTGAAGCCCTGGTAAAGCAACCCATTCCGCGCGGCGCTTTGCCCGCCGGGTTTGAACCCTCGACCGCCCCCGAGGCGGAGGAAACCACCGAAGCAAAACCCGAACGCTCCAGCCGGAGCCGGAGCCGCGGTGGGCGTGACAGGGGTGGGAAGTCTGACAAGACCGAAAAGCCCGTGGCCGAAAAGCCGGTGGTGGATCAGCCCGCAGCCGAACAGGCCGCAGCCACGCAGCCGCAATCCACCCCCGAGCCAAAGCCGCAAGCCAAGCAAGACCCAGCGCCCGAGGCAAGACCTGCCCCGGCCCGCGAAGACCGTGGCCCGCGCAATCGCCGCGACGACCGTCAGGATGACCGTCGTGATGACCGCCGCGACCGGCGGGATCGGCGCGATGACAATCGTGTCGTCGGAATGGGCGATCATGTGCCTGATTTCATCCTGCGCAGCTTTGTGATCGACAATCAGACCGATGATGATGCCGATGATACGGGCCCGAATGAGGCCGCTGATCAGGGTGCGACCAACGCCGAGGCCTGATCTCACCCTTGCTGAGGGACGAAATGCAAAAAGGCGGGCCGCTCTGGCCCGCCTTTTTTCTATAAATCAGCCGAAGCCGTTCTTTCGACGGGGTCAGCCTTCTGACAAACGGCTCACCACCACCGTCACCTCGGGCTTCTTGCCGATCTCTTCCATGGCGACCTGACGGATCACCCGGCGAACAGCCTCATCCAGCTTGTCATCATCGGCCATGACCTTGCGCCCGGTTTTCTCCAGCAGCGCGTTCAGCTCTGCCTCCAGCGTTTCAGCCAGCGGCGCCCCAGTGCGGCCCTTTTCCGACAGGCCCGAGATTTCCACCCAAGCGTCGCCCAAAGGCTCATCCGCCTCGTCCAGAATAAGCGTTGCAAGCACATGCCCGTTGAGCGCCATGCGGATCCGGTTGCGGATCACGCCGTCACGAGCCCCCACCATGACCGAGCCGTCCAGATAGCTGCGCCCGGTTTCGATGTATTCCACAACCTCCGGCGCGTCGCCCGTGAGGTCAAGCATCATGCCATTGGTCGTCACTTCCGTCATCCGGCCCGCCTCAAGCGCGATGCGGGCATGTTCGCGCAAATGGCGATGTTCCCCATGCATCGGGATCACGATGGCCGGGTTTAGAACCTTGTGCACGGTTTCAAGATCCGGGCGGTTGGCATGGCCGGAAACATGGTAAAGCCCGTCATTATCATCGACGATATTCACCCCCATTTCCGAAAACGCATTCATGATCGAGATCACGCCGCGTTCATTGCCCGGAATGGTTTTGGAGGAAAACAGGAAGGTATCGCCCTCTTTCATCTCCAGCCCCAGATACTTGCCCCGGCTGAGTTGCGCAGAGGCGGCACGGCGTTCGCCCTGCGAGCCAGTCACGATCAGCATCAAATTGCCGCGCGGCACGTCTTGCGCCTCTTCGGGGCTGACGGTGCGGGGGAAGCCGCTCAGGACCCCCGACTGTTCCGCCGCCGTCACCATGCGCCGCATCGCACGGCCCAACAGGCAGATCGTGCGGTCGGCATCCTGCGCTGCTTCGGCCAGCGTTTTCAGACGGGCCACGTTACTGGCAAAGGTCGTGGCCACCACCATGCCGCGCTGCGCCTTGATCAGATCGCGCAGGGGCGCGCGCAGAGTGGATTCGCTGCGCCCCGGATGGCGGGAAAACACGTTGGTACTGTCGCACATCAGCGCCTTGACGGGGCGTTCCGCAGCAATGGCGGCAAAAGCCTCCGGGTCCCACGGTTCGCCCACCAGCGGTTGCAGATCCAGCTTGAAATCGCCGGAATGCACGATCCGGCCCGCTGCACTGTCGATCACCAGCGCCGAGCTTTCAGGGATCGAATGGCTGACGGGGACAAACTGCACATCAAACGGACCAGCCTTGACGACGGCCGGGCGCGGCTCCACCACCGTGATCGCGTCTTTCGGGTGGCCATGCTCATCAAATTTCAACCGCCCGATGGTCGCGGTAAAGCGGCGCGCATAGACCGGGCATTTGAACCGGCCCCAGAAATGCGCCACAGCGCCGATATGATCTTCATGGGCATGAGTGATAAAAATCGCCTCAATCCGGTCCTTGCGGGCCTCCAGCCACGAAATATCGGGCATGATCAGATCAACGCCGGGGGTGGTATCCATATCCGGGAAAGTCACGCCCAGATCGACCACGATCAGCCGTTCCTTGTCCTCTGGCCCATAGCCATAGACATAGGCGTTCATCCCAATCTCCCCCGCGCCGCCGAGGGGAAGATAAATCAGCCGGTTCGCTTTCATGCGGTGTCCCGTTCCTTGTTCAGTTCGTTGATGAGGACAAGACCCTGCATGGTCAAATCATCCTCGATAGCGTCAAATACGTCCGTTCCCTGCTGGAACAAGGGCGCTAGGCCCCCTGTGGCAATAACCTTCATCGGGGCGTTGCGTTCCGCCCGGATCTGGCGCGTAATACCCTCGACAAGGCCGATGTAGCCCCAATACACGCCCGATTGCATACAAGCCACCGTATTCGTGCCAATCGCTTGCGCCGGTCGCGTCACGTCTACATGAGGCAGCGCCGCCGCCGCCATCGACAGCGCCTGCAATGACAGGTTCACCCCCGGCGCGATCACCCCGCCCACATAGGCCCCGTCGGTATCCACCACGTCAAAGGTCGTGGCCGTGCCGAAATCCACCACGATCAGATTGCCGCCATGGCGCGCAAACCCTGCAACCGTATTCACCAACCGATCCGGCCCAACGGTGGTGCCCGCATCGACACGCGGCTCTACCGGCAGGCGGCATTCAGGTTTGCCCACCACCAGCGGCCTGCAATCATAATAGCGATTACAGAGCACCCGAAGGTTGAACACCACCCGCGGCACGGTCGAAGAGATGATGCATTCGGTCACCTGAACCTCGACCTTGGTCAGCGTTATCAGCGTGTTAAGCCAGACAAAATACTCATCCGCCGTGCGGCGGTGGTCTGTGGCGATCCGCCAGGTCGATCGAAACTCTGCCCCGTCCCAGATCGAAAAGACGGTATTGGTATTGCCGCAATCAATCGCCAGAAGCATCGCCAGCCCCCCCGGTTTGAAAATAGATATCCGCCGCCGCAATGGTCATCCGCCCTTTTGCCGTCGCCAGAACCAGCGCTCCGGCCTCGTCAATCGTCTCAAACACGCCGTCAAACACCGCTGTTCCCGTGCGCGCCCGCAGCGGTTCACCGATCCGGGCGGCCTGCGACAGCCAAGCCTTGCGAAGGGGCGCGAAGCCCTCGGCCTGAAAGATCGTCTCCCAGCGGTCATAGCAGATCGCAAGCTGCGTCAGAAAGGTCTCGGGCAAGATGCGTAGGCCAGTTTCCGCCCAAAGGGAGACTGGAACCGTCGCTCCCGGCTCCACCTGATCCAGTGTCGGCGCGGCGACAAGGTTCACCCCGATCCCGATGGCAAGGTGATGCACGCGCCCTGCCCCGCCCGCACTTTCCAGCAGGATCCCGGCCAGCTTGCCGCCATTCAGCAAAACGTCATTCGGCCATTTGAGGGTAAACGCCTCAGGCAGTCCGGTCAGGGCGACGCAAGCCTCCCGCAGTGCAAGGGCCGCCGCGAAAGACCGCAGCGCCACCTGATCGGCGGGTTCCTTGGGCTGCAACAGCAGCGTGGCATAAAGATTGCCGCGCGGGCTGGACCAAGGCCGCCCCCGGCGCCCCCGGCCCCCGGTCTGCTCGGCTGCCACGAACCACGCCGGGCCCGTCAGGCTTGGGGCGCGGCAGACCGCCTCTGCATTGGTGCTGTCAATCGCGTCGAAGACGTAGCGGCCCGTTCCCACGGGCCAGCCTTCGGCCTCCGGCTTAGCGGACAAGCGTTTCCGCGGCCACTTGCGCAACCCCTTCAACGCCGAACAGGTTGATCACACCGACCACCATGATCACCGCAGCCCCCATCAACGCCGCCCATTGCACAGCGCCAATCCGGGCATCAAGGCCTTCGCCCTCTTTGCCGAAATACATGTAGAACACGATGCGCAGGTAATAGAAGGCACCGATCACCGAGGCCACAGCCCCTGCAATCGCAAGCCAAGCCATATGCGCATCAACCGCAGCCTGCAGCACATAGAACTTCCCGAAGAAGCCAACCATCGGCGGCACACCCGCAAGGCTGAACAGCAAGACCAGCATCGCCAGCGCCTGCAAAGGCGCGCGCTTGGACAGCATGTTCAGACTGTCGATCGACGTGACGGAACGGCCGTCCTTCTCCATCGACAGGATGAAGGCGAAGGTGCCGATATTCATTGTCACATAGATCGCCATATAGACCAGCATCGCCTGAACGCCGCCGACCGTGCCAGCCGCCAGACCGATCAGCGCAAATCCCATATGCGCAATCGAGGAGTAAGCCATCAGACGCTTGATATCGCGCTGCCCGATCGCCGCAATCGCGCCAAGGAACATCGAGGCCACGGCCAAAGCCGCAATGACCTGCCCCCATTGGCCCGGAATTGCGCCAAAGGCGTCATGCATCAGCCGGGCCAGCAGCGCCATCGCGGCCACTTTCGGTGCGGTCGCAAAGAAAGCGGTGACCGGCGTGGGCGAGCCTTCATAGACATCGGGCGTCCACATATGGAACGGGGCCGCCGAGACTTTGAAGGCAAGTGCCGAGATCATGAAGACCAGACCGAAGATCAGGCCCAAGGAGGCCTCGCCCGAGCCGACGGTCGACAGGATGCCAGAAAACAGCGTGGTGCCGGAAAAGCCGTAGGTCAGAGACGCGCCGTAAAGCAACAGGCCAGAGGACAGCGCCCCAAGCACGAAATACTTCAGGCCCGCCTCGGTCGATTTCACACTGTCGCGCCGTAGGGAGGCCACGACGTAAAGCGCCAAGGATTGCAGCTCCAACCCCATGTAAAGCGTCATCAGGTCGCCCGCCGAGACCATCATCATCATGCCAAGCACGGAAAGGGCAACCAGCACCGGGTATTCAAAGCGCAAAAGATCTCGCTTGATCATGTAGTCATGGCTGATCAGCAGCACCGCCGCCGCCGCCAGCAGGATCGTCACCTTGGCAAAGCGCCCGAAGGGATCATCCGAGAACATGCCGCCGAAGGCGACCCGCTCCCCCGAGATACCGAAGCCGATCCACAGCGCGAGGA
>JAQWYA010000006.1 GCA_029254215.1 Pseudorhodobacter sp.
TCGCGCTGCGCTTGGGTTGAAATGAAAAACGCCCCCTGCGGCGCATTACAGCCGGAGGGAGCGTTGCGCCGAAATCGCGGCGTTCTGATTGTAAAATCTTGTCTTGCTATCTGTCCTCATCCTATACTTAAGAGTAGGCCGAAGTATATACTAAAGTATATGTTTTCCCGTTTTTCTGGCGGCAGCTTTCCGAAAAAGCCGGATAAAACGCCGCAATCCCTTCTTATTTCAGGTGATTTCCGCGTCCTCACGCCGCGGCGAGGGGTTTGAAACGCGCGGTCGCGGTGTCGCAATGATAGGCCTCGGCATGGGGATGATGGGCGAGAGCAAGGCTCGACACGGCGGAAATGATCGTTTCGGCCTTCGAATCGTCCAGCAGGCAAGACAGGTTGAGTCGCGTCCAGCCGGGCTTTTCCATCTCTTCTCCACCCAGAATGGATTGGCGGATCGCCTCGGATTGCGCGGCCCCGATCCCGAGAAGCCGATGCGCATAAGGCCCGGCACAGGCGCAGCCGCCCCGCGCCTGAATCCCGTGCAGATCCGACAAAAGCCGCGTGAAAAGCTGGTGATGCAGATGCCCGCCCCGCGCCAGATCGCGGACCCGGAAGGAAAAGATCGGCAGTGCATGGCTGGCTTTCGGATTGCCCATGATCTCCATCGCGGGATTGCGCGACCAGACGGCAAGCGCCCGAGACCTCAGGGCGGCGTGCCGGGCCTCCATGAAGTCTTGCCCGATGGCCCGCTTGACCAAAAAGCACAGCGCCGCGCGGATATCGCCGACGACATTCGGCGTTCCCGCCTCTTCCCGCGTGGCGATGTCGGTTGAATAATCATGCCCGGCGCTGGAGACAAAGCGAACGGTGCCGCCGCCCGGCATGAACAGACGCTGTGCCGTCACCGCAGCCTTCCGCACGATCAGGATGCCAGAGGCCCCCGGACCGCCCAGAAACTTGTGGCAGGACAAGACAACAGCGTCTTTTTGCGCATCACTGCCCGCCGCCATGTCGATGGGCAGGTAAAGCCCACCGCCTGCGTAATCCCAAACCGCCAAAGCCCCATGCGCCTTGAGAAGCCGTGTCACCGCATCGGTATCGGTCAGGATCCCCGTCACGTTCGACGCTGCCGAGAAGCTGCCGACAATCAACCGCCCCTGCCCGGCGATCAGCGCGCCCTTCAGCGCGCCAAGGTCCGGCCCGCCGGTTTCGGCTTCTGCAATCTCCACCACCTCAGCCCCACTCTCGCGCCAGGGCAGGATGTTGGAGTGATGCTCATAGGGGCCGATCAGAACCAACGGGGTTTCGCCGCGCTGCACGGCTTCGGTGACGCCCAGAAGATGCACCAGACGGTTGAGGCCCGCCGTCGCCCCCGATCCGGCAAAGATCGTGGCATAGCGGTCATCCGCACCACATTCAGCGGCGATGATGCTGCGCGCCTCGCGCCGCATCCGGGTCATTTGACCGCCGCAATAGGACGCCTCGGTATGGCTGTTGGCGTAATAGGGCAGCACCTGTTCCATCACGAAGGTTTCGACCTGACGCAGCGCACGGCCAGAGGCGACGTAATCGGCGTAGATCAGCTTTTTGGCGCCGAAAGGTCCGTCAAAACCCGCACCCTCGCCGATCACCCCTTGCCGGAGCGCGGCAATCCGGTCTGGCCCTTGCAGGCTTGCGGCGAAATCTTGCAGGGCGGTGCAGGAATGGGTCATGTGAACGGCTTTCTTGCGGTGAGAACGGGTTTTTCAATCATACACCTTGCCCGGATTCGGAATTTCTACCATTCTCTTATGATATTTCCGGATTATTGGGTCATATGCGCTGAAATGGCAGAGAAATTAGATCATTTTGATCGGGCGATCCTGCGGGTTCTGCAAAAAGATGCCAGCTTGTCACAACGGGAGCTCGCCGATCGGGTGGGGTTGTCGCAGAATGCTTGCTGGCGGCGGCTTAAGGCGTTGAATGCCTCGGGGCTGATCAGCGGGCAGACGCTGCGGCTGGATCCGGTGAAGCTGGGGCTGGGGCTGACGGTGTTTGTGATGATCCGCACGCGGCATCATTCACGCGACTGGCTGCAAACCTTCCGGCGCGAGGTGACGACCCTTGCCAATGTCATCGATTTCTACCGCATCGCGGGGGATTATGACTACATGCTGAAGGTCATGGCCGAGGATATGAACGACTTTGACCGGGTGTATCAGCACCTGATTTCAAAGGTAGAGCTGGAGGCCGTAACCTCTTACATCACGATGGAGGCGATTGCGCATAACCGGGATTTTCCGGTTTAAGCGCCGGTCGGTTTAGACCCTTGGCCGGTTTACAGCCTCGGCCAGTTTAAACCATCGGCCGGTTCACTGCCCCGGATAAAGGACGTGCAGCTTGCCGCCTGTCTTATGGGCCACAAGATCGCCCACGGTTTGCATCCCCACCCGCGCGATATCGGCGGCGGTCAAGCCCGCGTCCTGATACATCGCCTCGGGGCTGGCTTGTTCGATGAAGCGATCCGGCAGGGTCATGGTGCGAACCCGCAAGCGGCCATCAAGCCGCCCGGTATTGGCAAGCCGGTGCAGAACCTGCGCGCCAAAGCCGCCCTCTGCCCCCTGCTCGACCGTGATGATAGCAGCGTGGTGACGCGAAAGCTGGTCGATCAGATCCAGATCCAGGGGCTTGGCAAATCGGGCATCGGCCACTGTGGCAGAGACGCCCATCGACTCCAGCAGTTCGGCGGCCAAAAGACATTCCGAAAGATGCGCCCCAAAGGACAGGAGCGCCACTTTTTCGCCTTCGCGCACCACACGGCCCTTGCCGATGGGCAGAATGCGGCCCCGTTCGGGCATCTCGACACCCACGCCCTCGCCACGCGGATAGCGAAAGGCGATCGGGCCTTCATCATGCGCGGCGGCGGTGGCGACCATATCCTGCAATTCGGCCTCATCGGCGGCGGCCATCACGGTAAAGCCCGGCAGATTGGCGAGGAAAGCCACGTCAAACGCCCCGGCATGGGTGGCGCCATCGGCCCCGACAAGCCCCGCCCGGTCAATCGCAAAGCGCACGGGCAGGCCTTGCAGCGCCACGTCATGCACAACCTGATCATAGCCGCGTTGCAGGAAGGTCGAATAGATCGCGCAGAAGGGCCGCAGCCCGGCGGCGGCCATCCCGGCGGCAAAGGTCACCCCATGCTGTTCGGCGATCCCCACATCGAAAACGCGCGAGGGAAAGCGGCTTGCGAACTTGTCGAGCCCGGTGCCCGAGGGCATGGCTGCGGTGACGGCCACGATGCGCGGATCGCTGGCGGCTTCATCCTCCAGCGCTTTGCCGAAAACAGCAGTATAGCTGGGGGCGTTGGGCTTGGATTTCGCCTGCGCGCCAGAGGCTACGTCGAATTTGGCAACGCCGTGATATTTGTCAGCGGCGGCCTCGGCCGGGGCATAGCCCTTGCCCTTCACCGTGACCGCATGGATCAGCACCGGCCCGGTGGCCCGAGCCTTGGCCGCGCGCAGGGTCGCCAGAAGCTGCGGCACGTTATGGCCGTCAACCGGGCCGATATAGGAAAAGCCCAACTCCTCGAACAGGGTGCCGCCGCCGGGCATTCCAGTGACAAGCTGGCGCGCCCGCCGCGCCCCATCGCGCATGGAAGAAGGCAGGGCCGATTCCATCTCTTCCGCGATGTCTTTCAGAACGGCGAAGGGCGGAAAGGCATGAAGCCCCGCAAGGTAAGACGACATGGCCCCGACCGGCGGAGCGATGGACATATCATTGTCATTCAGGATCACGAACAACCGCTTGCCCAGATGGCCCGCGTTGTTCATCGCCTCATAGGCCATTCCGGCGGTGATCGCGCCATCGCCGATCACGGCAATCGCATCGCCCGTAGGTTGGCCAAGTTCGCGCCCCATGGCAAAGCCAAGCGCCGCCGAGATCGAGGTTGAGGAATGCGCAGCCCCGAAGGGGTCGAACACGGATTCCGACCGTTTGGTAAAGCCCGAAAGCCCGCCGCCTTTGCGCAGGGTGCGGATCCGATCCCGCCGCCCGGTCAGGATCTTATGGGGATAGCATTGATGGCCCACATCCCAGATCAGCTTGTCGGTGGGCGTGTTGAACACCGCGTGAATGGCCACCGAAAGTTCGACCACCCCCAGCGAAGACCCAAGATGCCCCCCGGTTTCGGATACAGCCGAGATCACCTCCTGGCGCAACTCATGGGCCAGTGTCGTAAGATCAGCGTCCGGAAGCGCCCGCAGATCGGCGGGGCCTGCAACGCGGTCGAGGGTTGGGGTGACGGGGCGGGTCATGGGCGGTTCCTCCGAACGGAAAAAAGGTGCCGTGTGGGCGACACACGGCACCAGGTCCCTGTAGCCATCAGGAGGGAACCGGGCTGTGGAGTTGCCCCGTGTAGCGGACCGGCTATTCTGGCCCGTACCTCTTTGGGGGTCGGGCGGCCTTGCCACCGCCCAACCCCATTTTCGGCGTCCGGATCAGATCAGGGGAAGAAGCGTTTTCCCCGCCTCGATCACATCCAGAGCGGCATAGGGGTTCTCGGGCAGCAGGCCGGCAATCAGCCGCAGCACGAGGAAGAAGGCACCAATCGCGATCATAAGAACAGCGGCCCAGCCGGCCCCGCGCAGCATCTGATACAAGACCCAGTTGCGGAGGCGGGCTTCATGCGTTTCTTCGAAATAAGGTTTTTCCGACATGGTTTCTTTCCTTTTTGCGAAGCTTCGTTACATCGGGGCGTAGCCGTGGTCCTGCGCCCAGACATACCAGTTATCGACGACCGTCCCGGTCAGCAGAATCCCGATCCCGCCGGTCAGCGTGGTCAGAACCGCAAACCACCAGGCCCAGCGGTGAATCCCCTCCATCGTGGCGTTGAAGCCCATGGTCCAGCGCCAGAACAGGGCTGCCCGCTCCGAGGCCGTGCCGCGATCGACGATCTGCTCCAGCTCCCGGTCGCCGCCCAGACGGCTGACCGCCAGAATGGTCGCGCCATGCATCGCAAACAGCAGGGCCGAGCCATAGAGGAAGGCAATCGAAAGCGCGTGGAAGGGGTTATAGAACAGGTTGCCATAGGTGAGGCTGAAGAGGTTGGTCCAATCCAGATGCGGGAAGATGCCGTAGGGGACCGCCTCGGACCAGCTGCCCATCAGAACTGGGCGGATAAGGCCCAGCACGAGGAACAGCCAGATCGCCGATGCAAAAGCCCAGCAAACATGCTTGCCCATACCCAGCGCCTGTGCCCGCAGATAGGTGCGGACCCACCAGGTCATCACCGAGATCAAGAGGAAGAAGCTGGCGAGCAGGTAAAGGCCACCCTCGCCCATGGGCGGGATGCGCAGACCCCATTCCGGTGCCGGTGGTTCCAGCGCCATCCAGAACAGATCCCGGACAAAGACGGCGGGGTTGAACCCGGCCTGCATCCAGAAGCTTGCGCCCACCAGCATGAACCAGATCGCCCCCGTGGCAAGGGAAACGACCCCCATGGTGCCAAGATAGACCGGGCCAAGCTGCGCGTTGCCAAACCAACCGGCGAGCGTCGAGAAGCCTGCCGATGAGGTTCTGTTGCCCAGTTCCACGTCCTCGACCATGCCCATTTCGGGGGCGGCGCGAACCTGCACCTGGGTGAAGATGTTTTGATACTCAGCCATTGATGCCTCCCTCAACACCAGCCCAAAGCGGCAGTTGCAGCCACCAATCCCACCAATCGACCCAAGCGTCGAACCAGATGGTGCCAGAAATCACGATGCAAACCGCGCTCCAGAACCCGGCGTTCAGCGCCAGAAGCAGGCCAAGACGGTGGATCCCCAAGGTACCGACCGAATAGCCGATCAGATCGCGGAAGAACGTGTCTTCATGATCCGGCGTGCGCATGGTCTTGCCCTTTTCAGGGTTGGCCGCTGACAGGATCAGCGCGCCGTGCAAGGCCAGTGCCAGACAGTTGGTGAAGAAAAAGCTCACCGCGATCATATGCGCCGGGTTGTAGTGAAAGTTGCCGTAGGTGTAGCCGGTATTGGACACCCAATCGAGGTGGCTGAAGATCCCATAGGGGAAAGCGTGCCCCCATGCGCCCATCAGAACCGGGCGGATCACCACCAGGGTCAAATACGCGAAAATCGCGACGCCAAAGGCGAAAGGAACATGGTAGCCCATGCCCAGCTTGCGGCAGATCTCTACCTCGCGCAGGGCCCAGCTTACAAAGGCGCCGATCGCGCAGATGGTGATCACCTGCCAAAGCCCGCCTTGCATCAGCGGCGCCGCCGCGAGGCCCATTTCAATGGGGGGTGGGTTGATCGAGATCAGCCATGGGTTCCAAGTTGGCCCCATTGCTGCGCCATAAAAAATCAGAAGTGTTCCGAGGGCCGCGAAGAAAAACGTCGTGACCCCAAAAAAGCCGACATAGAAAGGCCCGACCCAGAAGTCGAACAGATCGCCGCCGACGAGCGTGCCACCCGGCACGCGATATTTACGTTCGAAGCTGAGCAGTGCCATGCTTCCCTCTCCGCTTGCTGGCGGTCCGGTATCGTTGCGATCCGTGGCCGACGTGTCGAATGGGTATCGTCGCGGGCGGCATGAACCGCCCGCAACAAGGGTATTCCAGCTTATTCGGCAGGCATGGCGCGGTCATATTTGGCCGCTGCAATGTCAAACCAGTTGTAGCTGGGGTTGCTGAGCAGGACGAGGTGAATCATCGCTGCCAGAAGGAAGAGAAAGACCCCTTGCGCCACGAAAACGCGACGCGGATCGAAAATCAGCCAGATCTTGTAGAACTTGCTCATGTCTCAATCCCCCTCAGAACCACGGGCGCCAGATGAACACCGCCAGATGAGCGACAATGGCAACGGCTGAGAACAGCCAAAGCCCGCTCATATAGACGGAGTGCAGCTCTTGCGCCTGCTCGTCTGTAAGACCTGTAAAAGAAAGGTCAGATTTATCAGCCATAGTATCCTCCGGATCGTCAGACTGAAGCCGCACGCCCCGCGGCCGGGTAACGGTTGGGCGGAATGCCCTTCCGACGCTCCGCCATCCGGTGGGGATGACGAATTTCTTACCTGCGGCTTTTCAGCCGAGGAAAATCATGGGTGTGATCTTGCGGGCATCGGACCATGCCCGCCGGAGCGGCCCACCTTCGGGCAGCTTGCCGTAGCGCAGCAGCAATCCGACCCAGCCCAGCGCGGCAAAGGGAATTGCCACGAGGAAGATCAGCGTGAAATAGACAAAGAACTCCGTCCTTGGGGTCCGCGGCCCGGTGTGGACGGGGCGGTTTACGCTTTGGTCGGTCATTGTCAGTCCTCCCTTGATTGTCGAGCAGATGGCCCTTGCAGGCCCTCGACGGTTTCACGAACAACCCGTTCCGCGCCTTGGTCGAGGGCGGCTTTCTCAGCCGCGTCCCGCAGGGTGCGGGCGGCGCTGATCCGGGTCAAAATCGGGTGTTGCTCGACAATCCTGTCAAGCGCGGCCTGTGCATCGGCATCCCAGGGGAAATCGCGGCGCAGGGTGGTCGGTGTGGCGGCGGCGCTGTCCATCGTGGTGCCAAGCGGCAGGATGTGGAAAAGCGCGTCAAAGAGGCAGTTGCAGACTTCCTGCAAGATCCAAACCGCGCCGGCATAGCCCATCATTGGCGAGCCAGTGGCCCGGCGGATCGCAGCCCCCGGAAAGCTGGCCGGAATGAAGCTTGGCTGCGGGCCATGGCCGGATTTCAGCTCGGCCAGATACATTTTCTCGTTGATCGACCCCATCACCACCAGCGGACGATGTTGGGCCAGAAGGGCGCGAACCGCCTCGTTATTCGTCTTTTTGCCGGGCAAGCGGGCCACGGCAAAGGCGCAAGGCAGGCCCAGATCGGATTCCAGATAATGCCGGATGCCACGGGCATAGGTCTCATTCGCGACAATCGCGAAAGAGGCCGTTGCAAAGAAATCCTGCGTGACCGAGCGCCACAGATCCCAGACGGGCTTGAGCGTGGAATGCTTTTCCTGCGCGATGAAGGGTTCCGGGTCCAGCCCCAGCATCTCACCCAGTTTGCGCAGGAATTTTGTGGTGCTTTCCATGCCGATGGGGGCTTGCAGATAGGGTTTGCCCAGCACTTCGCTCAGGCCGCGGCCAAATTCGCGATACATGCAGACATTCACATCGGCGTTCACCAGATGGCGCATTTCGGCAAGATGCGCGCCCAGCGGCATCACCATGTTGACCTCTGCCCCGATGCCTTCGATCAGGCGGCGGATTTCATGCAGGTCGGAGGCCATGTTGAACACGCCATACATCGGTCCAAGGATGTTCACGCGGGGTTTTGCCCCTTCGACGCGCTTGGCCTCGGGCGGCATCCGCCCTTTGGTCATGCCGAATTCGGTGAAGATCCATGTCATCGCGCGGTCGGCGGCTTCCCACTGATCCTCATCAATCGTGCGCGGCAAAAAGCGTTGGATATTGGTGCCCATCGGGGTCACGCCGCCGCCGATCATTTCAGCGATGGAGCCAGTGACCACCACCGCCGGAAGCGCCGGATCAAGGGTTTTCCAAGCGCGCCGCATGGAGCCTTCGGTGCCTTCGCGACCAAGTTCCTCTTCGCCAAGGCCGGTCACGACGATGGGAAGTTCATGCGGTGGCAAAGCGTCGGTGTAATGCAGAACCGAGGTCACAGGCAGGTTTTCGCAGCCCACCGGGCCATCGATGACAACCTGCAAACCCTTAACGGCGCAGAAGGCATAGACCGCCCCCCAATACCCGCCTGCGCGGTCATGATCCTGGATCAGCATGGGGTGCGCCCCCCTGTCGATGGGCAAAGGCTCATATCATCGCCTCCGCCTGCGCAGCGCGGGCCGCTTTATCGAGCTTTTTCTGATGGGCGGCACGGAAATCGGGGCGCAGATTGGGGCTGCCCTCCCAGATCCCGGCGGTATCGCCATGGCCCACGCCTTCAAAGAACTCGCGCATGGATTCCATCCGGTCGCGGCCTGCCATCGCGGCATTGACCACTTCGCCCAAGCTGCCCGCCCCCGCCGGGCCCATCAACGGGCGCGCGGAAATCAGGTTGGTAAAGTAAAGCGAGGGGATCGCCTTTTCCTTGGCCTTTTGCACGACAGGTGTGGTGCCAATCGCCAGATCGGGGCGGATTGCCTCCATCGCGGAGAGATCATCCTCCAGCGAGGCGCGGAACTTGACCTTAACGCCGCGCGCCTCCAGCCAGTCGCGATCAGAATCCGACCAGCGGGTTTTCGGGCAGGCGGTGCCGACATAAGGCACCTCGGCGCCGCTTTCGATCAGCAGACGCGCCACCAGAAGTTCAGAGCCTTCATAGCCCGAAAGCGTGATCGTCCCCTTGATCGGGCGGGCCGCGAAGGCTGCCTTGATCGCGGGCAGGAAGGCGTTTTGTGCCGCAGCGACGCGATCCTTGGGCAGGTTGAATGCCTCGCCAATCGCGGCAAGCCAAGCGGCGGTGCCATCATGGCCCACCGGGGCAGAGCCGATGATCGGGCGGCCTGCGGCCTCAAATTCACGCACGGAGGCGGTGTAGAACGGGTGGATGGCGGCAACGGCGCCGCAATCCAGCGCCGCATAAAGTTCGCGCCATTCGCGGGTCGGAACCACGGGGCCAGCGGCCAGACCCAAGGGGGCCAGCATCGCGCCGATCATCATCGGGTCGGCGGGGAACATTTCGCCCAGAAGGGTGACGGTGGGGCGGTCTGACTTGCCCGAGGCAGGGGCCTGAACGGGGCCAGCCTCCACTTCCTTGCGGGCGTAGTTCAGCATGGCACCAGCCAGCACATCCTTTGCCTCGGCATGGGTCGGAATGCCAAAGCCGGGAACGTCGATCCCGATGATACGCACGCCGTTGATCTCATCCGGCAGAAGGCGCAGCGGCACGCCGCTTGCGGTCGGCACACAGAGGTTGGTCACGACCACCGCGTCATAGTGATCGGGATCAGCGAGTTCATGCACCGCGTCGCGGATGTCCTCAAAGAGCTTGCCCGTCACAAGCGTTTCAGAGTTGAAGGGCACATAGCCCACCGACCGGCGCGCGGCATAGAAATGGGATACGAAGCTGAGCCCGTAAACACAGCAGGCCGACCCCGACAGGACCGTCGCCACCCGGCGCATCCGCAAGCCCACGCGCAGCGACCCGAAGGCAGGGCACATGCTTTGCGGCTTGTCATGCGGGCCTTGCGGATAGTCGGCGGCATATTGATCGAGGATTTCGGATTTCCCGGCAGCGCGGGCCGCGGCCTCCATCGTGGCGGCCCCCGCATGACAGCCCATGCCATCCCCGCCCTGCGGCGGCAGACCCGAGGCTTCGGGTGCATCCACGGCGGTGTTTGCGGTCAGGGGCGCGCTGCCTGCGGCGTCATAGCTGACTTCTGTCATTTCGCCCCCTTTTCGGAGGCGAGGCGGGTCAGTTCGGCCTCCATCCGGGCGAGGGTTTCCAGATCAAACATTGTCATACACCACTTCGAGGCTGGCTTTGACCACGGCATTCTTGCCGCGCATATCGGCATCGGTGGCCGGGGTCAGGACGAAATCCTTGCCCGTGCTTTCCGCCGAAAAGAGGTTCAGCAGACCGTCTTGTGACAGCGGCGTCGGGCGGATCGGCGGGGCCACACCCACCGCATCGGCCAAAGCCCCGAACAGCGTGCCCCATTGGCTTTTTGAGCTGCCAACGATCTGATAATTCGCGGATTTCTTGCGCAGGTCATCGTCTTGCGGGATCGCGGCCAGAACCGGGATATTCACGGATTCAGCGAAAGCCGCCGCCTCTCCGGTGCCGTCATCCTTGTTGATGACGAGACCCGCCACGCCAACATTCCCGCCCAGTTTGCGGAAATATTCGACCGCAGAACACACGTTATTGGCCACATAAAGCGATTGCAGATCGTTGGAGGCCACGAGGATGACCTTTTGCGCCATGTCGCGGGCAATCGGCAGGCCGAAGCCGCCACAGACCACATCGCCCAGGAAGTCGAGCAGAACATAGTCGAAATCCCAGTCGTGAAAGCCCAGCTTCTCCAGCAGCTCAAAGCCATGGATGATGCCCCGGCCGCCGCAGCCGCGACCAACCTCGGGCCCGCCAAGCTCCATCGCGAAGACGCCGCCGCGCTTGAAGCAGACATCGCCGATCTTCACCTCTTCTCCGGCCAGTTTCTTCTTGGTCGAGGTTTCGATGATCGTCGGGCAGGCCTTGCCGCCGAACAGCAGGCTCGTTGTGTCAGACTTCGGGTCGCAGCCGATCAGAAGCACGCGCTTGCCCTGTTCGGCCATCATATGGCTGAGATTGGCAAGCGTGAAGGATTTGCCGATTCCGCCCTTGCCATAGATCGCAATGATCTGGGTTTTCTTGGTGGGCTCACCCTGTGGCACTTCCAGTGTCGGCTCTTCTTGTGCCTCATCGCGCAGGCGCTGATCGAAGTCTTTCAGATTTGGGATATCGAGCGTCATGCGTTGGCCTTCCAATCAAGGATCATTTTGAGGCAGGTCGGATCAGTGAACGCCGTTTCATAAGCCGCAGGCGCGCCAGCGGCGGTGCTGCGATGCGTGATCAACCCGTCGAGAGACAGCGCCCCGGATTCCACCAGTTGGCGGGTTGCAGACATATCAGCCGGCGCCCATTCGGCAGCGATGCGCAGGCGGGCCTCTTTCATGAAGGCGGGTGGGAAGGCGAAGCTGATCGGCGCGGTGTAGAACCCGGCCAAGACCACCTCTCCGCCACGGGCAAGACGCCCGATCAACGTGTTCAGAAGGGCCGCATCGCCTGAGGCGTCGTAAATCGCCCTGTAGTCACGGCGCGGATCCTCATCGGGATGGGAAACGGGATAGCCCTTAGCCCCTGACTGGCGGTCGGGATTGGTTTCCCAGACCATAGGCGCGGGCGCACCGGCGGCGAGTGTCAGCCGCGCCAACAACCGGCCCAGAACGCCATGACCCACGATCAGATCCGGAAGGGCGGTGTTGAACCCGGCCATCGCGTGGCGGGCCGTAGCGGCGAGCGCCAGCAAGGCCCCCTTCGCGCCATGCCCCGGATCGATTCGCGTCACTCGGCTGGCAGCGGTCACCAGATGGCGCGAGGCCCCGCCGAACAATCCGCGCACCGGACCCTGCTCATCCGGCGCAAAGCAATTGGCACCGGGAACAAAAACATGATCGCCAACCCGCAGGCCCGAATCAGCGCCAGCCTCCACCACCTCACCGGCGGCTTCATAGCCGGGGACCAGCGGGTACCCCATGCCGGGAAAGGGCGGCATCGTGCCGGACCAGAAGAGCTTTTCCGTCCCGGTGGAAATGCCGGAATGGGCCACTTCAACAACCACATCGCCCGCGGAAATCGGGCAAAGCGCCACTTGCGACAGCGAAAGCTGGCGTGGGCCTTTCAAGATGATTGCTTCCGTTTTCAAGTTCTATCCCCTGATGCCCTGACTCGTTTCGTGACGAGACTCATTTTCAGGCACTTCCCTGTCTGTAACATTAAACTTACAGATGTTAGTGTCAACTAAAATAGACATTTCGGCAGGGGCCATGAATTGATTTTCGCGCAGGCTGCAAAAATGCCGATCAGCGGCGGGCCGTCACGACCGAAGTCACAAAGGGCCTATAGCCGGGCAGAATCCGGACATCCCGAAATCCGGCGGCGGCCAGCAACGCGCCAATCTCAGCCCCGGAGCGGGTGCGGCCTGTCTGCATTGCCAGCGTATACAGCGCAAAATAAGCGTCTGTGGCGCGATTCGGGGTCGATCCGCCCAACATCGGCTCTGAAATCACCACAGATCCGCCCTCAGGAAGGGCGCCATGGACCTTCGCCAGCAAAGCCGCGACGGTTGTGTCGCTGTGATCGTAAAGAACCCTGTTCAAGGTGATGCAATCGGCCCCGGCCGGCAAAGGATCATCGCGAAAGCTGCCGGGATGGAGGGCGACCTGACTGTCAATTAAAGTTGACACACTACCGGAAAGAGGCGTTTTCCGCATGCCATCCAGCACAACGGGCAGATCAAAAAGCATCCGGCCCACCTGCGGACACGCCGCCCCAAGCGCCGAAAGAAATGCGCCGGTGCCGCCCCCGATATCCAGAACGCGGCGAAACTGGCTGAAATCCACCATCCGCAGGGTATCCTCAGCGACGAGCACCTGACTATCGGCCATCAGCGAGGAATATTGCGCCGTCACCTTCGGATCGACGGCCCCCGCCGCGCCAAAGACATAGGGCCAGAATTGTGACAGCTCTGTCTGGGATCCGCCCTGCAGCAGGGCAACCGGATCAGCCATATCGCGGTAGAAGGCGCGGTGGTGGAGAATCATCGCCTCCAACCCCGGCACCGACAGAACAGACGCGCCGCGCAGGGTCAGGCCAACCTGCCCATCCCGCCCCAGATGCAGAAGGTGCAACGAGGCCCCGGCGCGGATCAGCACCTGCATCCTGTCCACCGCCAAACCACAACTGCGCGCGAGGGCTTCAACCGATTGCGGCCTGTCCTGCACCTTGCGCAGCACATCAAGTTCCACCAAGGCCATCAGCACCTGAGAGTGCACGAACCCCGCGACCAGATCAAAGATCGCCTCCCCCTCGGCCCTGGCGATCCGGCGCAGGCCCGGCACGCGGGCTGCAAAGCGTTGAAACCCGCGCGAGGCAAAGACCCCGATCAGCCGATCCCGAAGCGGGCGGGCTGGCGCGCGCGCCTTGCTCGGCACATCGGCGGCATCGGCCATCTCAGGCCCCGGTTCTGACGGGGGCGACGGGGGTCATCCGTTCGGCATAGCGGCGGACCATCTCGGCCAGCATCGCTTCGCCCTGACAGGACGGGATGGAGGCGATCGCCCCGCCAATGATGTCCTTCAGCCGCCGAATGGCCCCCTGCACGCCAAGTTCCGCAACGGCGTTCGGGCGGGCGTGAATCTCATCCTGCCCGGCGGGTTTGCCCAACGTTTCGGAATCGTAAAGCGCGTCGCGCAGATCGTCGGCAACTTGAAATGCCTCGCCGATCCGTGCGCCGAGTTCCTCCCAAGGCTCAGGCTCTTGGCCCGCGGCAATCGCGCCCATCTGGGTGGCGGCGATAAACAAGGCCCCGGTCTTGGCGCGGTGATAGGCGGAAAGGTTGACGGATTTCTCGCTCTCCCAGCCCTGCCCTGCGCAAATGCCATCCGGCATCCCGGTGCGCCGGGCCAGAACGCGGATCAAGCCCAGCGCCCGGTCAGGGGAAAGCCCGGCGGCCTCGGCAATCGTGTCAAAGGCGAGCACGATCAGGCTGTCGCCCGTCAGGACGGCAAGAGGTTCGGAATAGGCCATATGAACGGTCGGCTTGCCGCGCCGCATATCAGCGTTGTCAAAACAGGGAAGGTCATCATGCACAAGGCTTGCGCAATGGATCATCTCCAGCGCGACGGCGGCGGCATCCGACAAGGCAGGGCGGCTGTCACCGCAGGCTTGGGCCACCGAAAGCAGGATCGTGGGCCGGATATGCGCGCCCCCCGGCGTCACGGCATAGTGCAGGGCCTGCGCCAAACGCTGCGGGGCCTGAGGCCCCTGCGCCCGCGCAATGACCGCGCCAAGGGCGCTTTCGATCCGCGCATTCAATCCCATATTTCGGCCTCGCTTGCAGTTATGTGTCAATTTTTTATTACACTGTACTGTAAATCATACTGGACAGTTTGACGCCGCGAGTCAACAATCCACAGATGAGCACTCGCATGGATCAAAAGGCCGTGGTGATCGGCGCCGGAATGGGCGGGCTTGCGGCTGCGATCCGGCTTGCTGCGGCGGGGCTGTCCGTGACCTTGATCGAAGCCGCAGAGGGCCCCGGCGGCAAAATGCGCAGCTTTCCCAGCGCGGCGGGTCCGGTCGATTGCGGGCCGACCGTTCTGACGATGCGGGCCGTGTTCGACGACCTTTTTGCGCTTGCTGGCCAAAGGCTGGAGGAGCACCTGACGCTTTTGGCGCAGACCACCCTTGCGCGGCATTGGTGGCGCGATGGCAGCCAGCTTGATCTTTTCGCAGATCCCGTCCGCAACGCCGCCGCGATCGAGGCGTTCGGAGGGGCGGCTGCCACGGCAGATTTCAAGCGGTTCGATGTGCTGGCCGCAGCCCTTTACAAGGCGTTCGAAGGGCCGGTCATGCAGGCGTCGCGCCCGGATCTGATGGGGATCGTCCGCAATACTGTCGTAGCCCCTAGCCTGTGGCCCGCGCTGCTTCCCGGCCTGTCGCTGGAAAGGCGGCTTTCGCTCAGCTTTCGGGACCATCGGCTGCGGCAGTTGTTTGGACGCTATGCGACCTATGTGGGGGGGGCGCCTGACCTGTCTCCGGCGGTGCTTGCCCTGATCTGGCGGGCCGAGGCACAGGGCGTCTGGGCGGTTGAGGGCGGAATGCGGCGGCTTGCAGCGGCGCTGGCTGACTTGGCAGAGGGGCTGGGCGTCAGGCTGATCTATGGGCAGAGCGTCAAGACGATCACCCGGCAAAAAGGGCGCGTGGCCTCGGTCACACTGGCAGATGGTAGCAGCCTGCCCTGCGGTCACGTGGTGTTTAACGGGGATCCCCGCGCGCTTGAGGTTGGCCTTCTGGGGCAAGCCCCCCAACAGGCCGTGCCGAGAACAGCGACAACGCCGCGCAGCCTGTCGGCATGGGTCTGGGCCTTTGCGGCAAAGGTCTCGGGCCCGGATCTGGTGCATCACAACGTCTTTTTCGGGGCGGACCCGAAGCTGGAATTCGGACCTGTCGCCAAGGGCCAGATGCCCTTGGACCCAACGCTTTACGTTTGCGCGCAAGATCGAACCGCGGGGCAACGCCCCACGGGGCCAGAGCGCTTTGAGATCATCATGAACGGGCCAGCCAACCGGCCCTTGCACGCCGGAGAAATTGACCAATGCCGCACACGCACCTTTCAGACGCTGGCGAAATTCGGCCTGGAATTCGACCCGGTGCCGGGGGCGCAGGCGCTGACGACCCCAGCCGGGTTCGCGGAGCGGTTTCCAGCCTCGCAGGGGGCGATCTATGGGCGCAGCCCGCACGGCAGCTTCGCGACCTTCCAAAGGCCGACAGCCCGGACAGCCCTGCCGGGCCTGTATCTGGCGGGGGGCGGAGCACATCCGGGAGCGGGGGTGCCGATGGCAGCCTTATCCGGCAAGCATGCGGCCGAGGCGATCTTGAGCGACCTTGCTTCGACCTCCGCGTTGACCCCAACAGCTATGCCTGGTGGTATGTCGACGGGATCTCGGACGATGGGAGAAAAGCGGTATCCGTGATCGGGTTCATCGGTTCGGTGTTCTCGCCTTGGTATCGCTGGTCGGGGCGGCGCGATCCGGCAAACCATTGCTGCATCAATGTGGCCACCTATGGACCCGGCGGGCGTTTCACCATGACGGACAGAGGGCGCGGGGCGCTGCGCCAATCTGCGGATGCCCTGACGGTCGGGCCAAGCCAGATGCGCTGGGAGAACGGCGCACTGGTGATCGAGATCAATGAGATTTCCTCGCCCCCCCTCATCAGCCGGGTGCGCGGCCAGATCCGGCTGATCCCGGAGGCGATTACCCGCGTAGAGGCGATGCTGACCCCGGATGGGGCGCATATCTGGCGGCCCTTCGCGCCCTCGGCCCGGATCGAGGTGGATCTGACGCAGGGCCATGCGTGGCAGGGCCACGGCTATTTCGATGCGAATTTCGGAACGGCGGCGCTGGAGGATGATTTCAACTATTGGACATGGGGGCGGTTTCCGCAGGCGGGCGGCGGGGCGACCTGCTTTTACGACGGGGTGCGGCGCGATGGCAGTACGCTTGCGCTGGGGCTGGCCTTTGACAAGGATGGCGCAGCGCGGGAAATCACGCCCCCGCCTGTGGCGCGCCTGACCCGCACCGCTTGGGCGTTGCGGCGCGAAACGCGGGCCGATGCGGGTTTTGTGCCGCGTCAGGTGATGCCGATGCTGGACGCGC
>JAQWYA010000029.1 GCA_029254215.1 Pseudorhodobacter sp.
TCCTCCAGCCGCCAGCCAAGGGCGTTGGCGGCCAGCGCAAAACAGGAGGGCGCGGGGTGCGACACCCATTCATCGCGCGACAGATGCGCCATCAGACTGCCGCCTGCGCCAAACCAGAACGGATCGCCCGAGGCCAGCACCACAACGCGCCGCCCGCGCAGCGCCAGCACCGGCTCGACCGAGAACGGCACGGGCCAGGCCTGCCCCCGCGCGCCCGCGCCCACCAGATCCAGATGGCGCGGACCGCCGATCAGAAACTCTGCCTCTTCTATCGCGCGCAGGCTTGCCTTAGACAGACCGTCCAGACCATCCTCGTTCAATCCGACAAGCACCAACCAAGGGTCAGACATGGCACGCATCCTTCTTTTGGGCGGCACGACCGAGGCTTCGGCCCTTGCCCGCGCGCTGGCCGAGGCCGGGCGGGATGCGGTGTTTTCCTATGCCGGGCGCACGGCGGAGCCTGTGGCGCAGCCCTTGCCCACAAGAGTTGGGGGTTTTGGCGGGGTTGCGGGGCTTTGCGCCTATGTGCAGGCCGAGGGCATCACCCATCTGATAGACGCCACGCATCCTTTCGCCGCCGGGATGAGCCGCAACGCCCATGCCGCCTGCGAAAGCCTTGGCCTGCCGCTGATCGCGTTGGAGCGCCCGGCATGGGCCGCGCAAGCCGGTGACCGCTGGCACGGCGTCGCGGATATGGAGGCCGCCTTGCAGGCCTTGCCCGACGCGCCCGCGCGGGTCTTTCTGGCGATCGGCAAGCAGCAGGCGGGGCTCTTTGCCGCGCGGCCTCAGCATCATTATCTGTTGCGGCTGGTCGATGCGCCGGAGGCCCCGCCCTTGCCCGATTGCCGGGTCGTGCTTGGCCGTGGGCCGTTCACCACCGCCGATGATCTGGCCCTGCTGCAAGAGGCGGGCATTACCCATGTCGTGGCCAAGAATGCCGGCGGCAGCGGCGCGCGCGCCAAGCTGGAGGCCGCGCGTGCGCTGGGCCTGCCCGTCATCATGGTGGAACGGCCAATCCTGCCCCCGCGCCGCGTGGTGCAAAGCGTCACAGAGGCGATGGCCTGGCTGGATCATGGCTGAGGCCGGGGCGCGGGTTTCGGGACCGAGCGGGGCGTATAGACAAACCGCCCCACGCGCCGGGTCATCGAATTGCCGACGATGACCACGGTGCGCATATCGGCCATTTCGGGCGTGGCCTCGGTCAGGGTGACGGTGCGGATCGCCTCTTCGGGGGTTGAGACCGCGCGGGCGAAGGTAATCAGCTGATCCGGCGCGGAATGGCTGCGCAAGATCTCTAGCACACGGGCGAATTGATGCGGGCGGCTGGCAGAGCGCGGATTGTAAAAGGCCATGGCGAAATCGGCCTGCGCGGCCAAGGCCACCCGCTTTTCGACCACTTCAAAGGGTTTGAGGTTATCGCTGAGGTTGATCGCGCAGAAATCATGCCCCAAGGGTGCGCCTGCGCGGGCGGCAGCGGCCAGCATCGCGGTGATGCCGGGCAGGATGCGGATATCGAGGCTTTGCCAATCGGGCCGATCCTCCAGCGCCTCAAAGATCGCGGCGGCCATGGCAAACACCCCCGGATCGCCCGATGAGACGACGACCACGCGATGGCCTGCCGCTGCCATTTCCAGCGCATGGGCGGCGCGGTCCATCTCCACCCGGTTGTCAGAGGGGTAAAGCGTCAGCCCGTCGCGCGGGGCGATGCGCGCCACATAGGGAATGTAGCCGACGATATCGGTGGCCTCGGCAAGGGCCTGCGTCACCTCGGGCGTGACGAGCGCGTCCGATCCCGGCCCAAGTCCCGCGACAACCAGCCAGCCGGTCATTGCGCGACCTCGGGGCGGCGGCCATGGCCATGCACCAGAACGATCGCGAAATAGGGGCAATCGGCGCCGTCTACCTCGGCCAAGGGCACCACGCGCTGGCCCGGCATCGTGCCTCGCTCTACCAGCCAAGCCTGATCGAGCCGCCCCGCGTCTTGCAATGCGCGGCGCACTTTGGGCAGGTTGCGCCCGGTTTTCATGATGACCAGCGCATCGGCGGCCTTGATATGGTGCAATAGATCGGCCTCGGGCAGGGTTGCCATCAGGACCGACAGCACATCATCGCCCCAAGTGATCGGCTGGCCCGTGGCGTTCCAGCAGCCCGTCATGCCAGTGATACCTGGGATCACGTCAATCTCCACCCGGCCCAGAAGCCGCGTGTAAAGATGCATGAAAGAGCCGTAGAAAAAGGGGTCGCCTTCGCACAGCACCACGACCTCGCCCGGCAGAGCGGCCAGCCGTTCCGCCCAATCATCATAGAAGCGGGCCAGCAGGTCGATGTATTCGGGGCTATCAAAGGGCAGTTCCGTCGTGACGGGGTATTCCATCGCGAATTCGGTGGCATCGGGGGAAAGCATCCCTTCGACGATCTGGCGGGCCTGACCTTTGCGCCCTTCCTTGCGGAAATAGGCGATCTGGCGGGCGGCGCGGATCACGCGGTCGGATTTCACCGAGATCAGGTCAGGATCACCGGGGCCAAGCCCGGCGCAGATGAGGCGCGCCATCGGC
>JAQWYA010000032.1 GCA_029254215.1 Pseudorhodobacter sp.
GGCCGGGGGCATCTGCATGAACTTCCCGATCAGGCGGCCATGATCAAGACGCTTTGCCCCAGCTTCACCCTGACCACCGCCGACGCGCTGGAGGTGGTTCTGGACGCCGCCTTTCACGCAATGACAGGTGCAAGGCCCGGCCCAGCGCATATCGAGATCCCGCTCGACATCATGTCCCATCCAGCCGCCCCGGAGCGCCCGGCACAGACGCCTGCCCTTCCCCCCGCGGCCTTCCGGCCGCCTCATCTAGACGCCGCGGCAGACCTTCTGGCACAGGCAAAGCGCCCGGTCATTCTTGTCGGTGGAGGGGCCAAGCGCGCGGGCGCCCCCCTTCGCGCGCTTACCGAACGGATCGGCGCCCCCGTGGTCGAGACGGTGAACGCGCGCGGCTTGCTTCCCCATCACCCGCTTGAAGTCCCGGCCAGCCCAAGCCTGCCCGCAATCCGGGCATTGATCCGCGAGGCCGATTGCACCCTCGCCATCGGGACGGAATTTGGCCCCACCGACTATGACATGTATCAGCGTGGGCCGCTGCCCCGCCCCAAAAATCTGATCCAGATCGAGATTTGCCCGGATCAATTGCACCGCCAGAATGCCGATCTGCCGCTTCTGGGCGATGCGGAACGGCTGACCGCGCAACTGCTGGAACGCTTGGAAAGCCGCGCCCCACAACCGTCAGACAGGGCAGCAGATGGGGCCAGCCGCGCTGCAAAGGCCCGGTCAGAGGCTTTGGCCGATCTGTCGGCAGACATGGCGCATCAGCTCGGGTTGCTGGAGGTGATGCGCGACAGCCTGCCCGGATGCCTGATCGTTGGCGACAGCACGCAACCCGTCTACGCGGGCAACCTCTACTACGCGCATGACCGCGCGGGCGGCTGGTTCAACGCCGCAACGGGCTATGGCGCTTTGGGCTTTGCAACGGGTGCTGCCGTCGGGGCGGCGATTGCCGCACCCGGCACGGATGTCATCTGCCTGATCGGCGATGGCGGGCTTCAATTCAGCCCCGGCGAGTTGCGCACGGCCGTAGACGAATCCCTCCCCATCCGCTTCATCGTGTGGAACAACGCGGGCTTTGGCGAAATCGCCCAATCCATGCGCGACGCCCAGACAGAGGTGATCGGCTGCACCCCCTCCCCCCTGCGGCTGGAGCCTTTCGCCGCCGCCTGCGATCTGCCCTACCGCTGTATCCCTCCAACGCCAGAGGCCCTGCGCGCAGCGCTTACCCAAGGGCCCGCCGCGCCCTGCCTCATAGAGATCCGCATCGACCCCTGACGCGCTCCCCCCCAAAGGTCAAGACAGCCCGCCGTTTCGGGCGATCATCGCGGCATGGGTGCGGTTCTTGGCATCCAGCTTGCGGGTCAGGGTTTTGACATGCAGCTTGACGGTAACCTCCTGCAATTCAAGATCGCGGGCGATTTCCTTGTTCGACTTCCCCTCGCAAATGCCTTGCAGAACAGACACTTCGCGCCGCGTCAGGAGCGCCAGTTGCGCGCTGGGGGACACATCGGATTGCAAAAGACCAATCGGCGCGAAACTGTCGCCCCGCGCCATCAGCTTGACCGCCGCCACCATCGCGCGCGACGCCATCTTCTTGGGCACAAACCCGATCGCCCCAACCGCAATCGCAGCCTCTGCCAACTCGCGGGAGGTGCTGGCTGAAATCAGGGCAACATGCGCACCGGGTCTGACCTCCAACGCTTGAGAAAGACCCAAAAGACCGTTCATCGACGGCATCTCATGGTCCAGCAACACCAGATCGAAAGCCTCTGCCTCCATCGCGGCAAGGGCTTCGGGCAGATCGGCGGCAGTGGAAACAGAAGACACACCCTCAGCCAGCAAAAACGCAGCTATGGTTTCCCGGACAAGATCAAATTCATCTGCGACGAGAATCTTCAACGCAGCAAAAGCCTTTCGAAAAAAAACAATCGGTCACTTAAATAAAATAGACGAGGATGTCCTAACATGTCCTGACCGGAATGCCACCTTGTTTGCAAGGCGTCAGTTCAAGGCGGGACGTGCCAAAGAACCGGAAAGTTGTACCATCCTAAAAGGGAAAAGGGGCACGGCGCAAGGGCCGCGCCCCTTTCGGGCGGATCAAACGTCGCGTGCGATCAGGCTTGCGCCTGCAGGCCGCTTTGGCTTTGGCCTTCGATCGTGGCCGCGAGTGTCGGGGCAGAGTGCGAAATCGCAATGCGGCGCGGCTTCAGCGCCTCGGGCATTTCCCGGATCAGATCGATGTGGAGCATCCCGTTTTCATGACCGGCACCGGTGACCCGAACATGGTCGGCCAGGGCAAAGCGACGCTCGAAAGCGCGGGTCGCGATACCACGATGCAGGAAGCTGCGCGCACCATCCTCTTCGGATTTGCGGGCGGTGACGACAAGGCTCGCGTCTTTCACCTCAACCGCCAGTTCATCCGGAGAGAACCCGGCAACGGCGATTGAGATGCGATAGGCATTCTCATCGGTCTTTTCGATATTGTAGGGCGGGTAAGTGGGTTGCGGCACGTCTGCGGTCAGCACACGGTCCATAAGGTCGGCAATGCGATCAAAGCCAACAGTTGCCCGGTAAAGCGGGGCGAAATCAAGGTTGCGCATATCATCCTCCGTAAAGCGATGCGTCAGGCCCTCCGTCAAGCGGACAGGCAGATTGCCGGGCCCATCATTGGCACCCGACCTCTCTGATTTGGGAAGCGCGGCTTGCGGTTTCAAGCCCCTCAGGGGCGCAGGAATTTCGCGGATGTGCCAGCACCCGTCTCAAGGACGCGCTGGCCGGGCCTTGCCGTCTGGAACGGATTGCTTTCTGCCTCCAGCGTTGCGCGCAGCGTTTCGAGCGGCCCCAAAAGCGAGGTGCCCAGTGCCACAGGCTGTCCCGACAGTTCCGCCTTCGAGGACACCACCGCCACCACACGCGCGATCCCGTCACGCACCGAAAAGATCGGCGCGCCGGATGAGCCAAAATCGACGCTGCAGGACAAGATCAGAAGTTCAGGCTCTTTTTCCAGCACATGGCACACCTCTTGCAAAGACGGGGCCTCGGATCGGTCTTTGGCATAGGAAACAATCCCCACCTCATCCCCGCGCTCTGGCCGCGGGTCGGTTTCAAAGGGGCGAACCGAAGACAGGCGGATCGGCTGGTCCAGTTCCAAAAGCGCAAGATCATAGGCCACGCGCGCCAGCTTATCGCCGCCGCCATAGACATATTGCGGATGTGCGACCGCCCGACGAACCCCGCGATAAGCCTCGGCCCGGTCGTTCCGCCACCCCGCCAGAAACTCAATCTCGGACGGGTCGATCCGGGCGCCGGTGGTGCGGTCAAACAGGCAATGCGCGGCCGTCAGGACCAGATTGGGCGCAATCAGCGCGCCTGTGCAAAAGCTGCGCCCGCCGATGTTCAGACGGCCCACTGCGTTCCAACCCCGGCTGTCATCCCCGGTGTTCAACCGCCGCAACGGCGATTCCTGCGCCCCCGCCGGAAGGGCGAAAGACAGGCACATCCCCAGAACGAGGCCTATTCGGATCAATTGGGTCAGCATGGCGCCTCCGGTTGTCAGGACCCGACTAGACGCCCTTTAGGGCAGATTTATGGCCTCAGTCCTGCATCAGCGCTTTAGGCTTTGGCCCGCCGGTTGCCCAGTCCAAAAGCTCGACCGTATGGACAATCGGCGTTTTGGTGCCGGACCCGATCTGCATCATGCAACCGATATTGCCTGCCGCGATGATATCCGGGGCCTTCGCCTCCAACGTCTGAACCTTGCGCGCTTTAAGTTGCTGCGAGATTTCGGGCTGCAAAAGGTTATAGGTCCCGGCAGACCCGCAGCACAGATGGCTGTCGGCGGGTTCGACCACCGTAAACCCGGCACGCTTAAGAAGATCCTTCGGATAGGTCTTGATCTGCTGGCCATGCTGCAAGGAACAGGCCGCGTGATAGGCAACCTTCAGGTCCTTCGGCGCCCCCTCCGGCAGGCCGATCTTGATCAAAAGCTCCGAGATGTCCATCGCCATGCCAGAAACCGCCGCCGCATCCGCAGCCAAGGGATCATTGCGGAACATATGGCCGTAATCCTTGATCGTCGTGCCGCAACCCGAGGTGTTGATCACCACCGCATCCAGACCACCCGCCCGCTTTTCCGCCATCCATGCGTTGATATTCGCTGCCGCCGAGGAATGCGACTGATCCGCCTTGCCCATGTGATGCGTCAACGCCCCGCAGCAGCCCATGCCCTTGGCCACCACGACCTCGCAGCCCAATCGCTGCAGAATGCGGATCGTCGCATCATTGATATCGGTGTTCAGCGCCTTTTGCGCGCAACCCGTCATCAGCGCCACGCGCATCTTGGGCTTACCCTCGGGCGCAAAGCTTTGAGGATCATCATTGCGACTGACAGGGGGAATAGTTTTCGGGGCCATCGCAAGCATTGCGCGCAACCGCGCATCCGGCATCAGAAAGGCAAAGGGCCGCCCGATTTTCGCCCCCAAAAGCGCCAGACGAAACCGCGTCGGATGCGGGATGATCTGCGCCAGAACCCAACGCAAGGCGCGGTCCGTGAAGGGCCGCTTGTAGGTTTTCTCGATGTATTCCCGCGCGTTATCCACCAGATGCATGTAATGCACGCCAGAGGGGCAGGTCGTCATGCAGGCCAGACAACTCAGGCAGCGATCAATATGCTTAACGGTCTTTTCATCCGCCGGGCGGTTGTTCTCCAGCATATCCTTGATCAGATAGATCCGCCCGCGCGGGCTGTCCAACTCATCCCCCAAGACCTGATAGGTCGGGCAAGTCGCGGTACAAAAGCCGCAATGCACGCAGGTCCGCAAAATCTCGTTCGACCGCTGGATCGCGGGGTCTTTCAGCTGTTCGGGCGAAAAATGGGTTTGCATGTCTTATCCTGTCGGCACGAGGCTAATCTTGGGGTCAGGCCGACATGGGTCGGATGACGGGTGAAAAGGGGCCGGCTTGGCCGCCAGCTCAGGCAGAGCGTTGCGAGAACAATCCCTTGGGATCGAACTTGCGCCGCAAGCCTTCCGAAAGGGCGGCAAGGGCGGCGGGTTCAGGGTGGAAAACGGGCACATCGGCCAAATGTTCATGCCCGCGCATCAAGGTCGCATGGCCCCCGATCTGCGCCAAAAGACCCCGCAACGGCGCGGCCTTCCCATCCCCGGCCAAAGGCACCAGCGCCCAGATCAACCCGCCCCCCCAGTCGCAGATCGCAGGCACATCCGCGCCAAGCGCGGCCAGCACCGCAGGCATATCGCCGGGCTTCACGGAAATCCGCCAAACAGCGCCCTCAACCCCCGCAAAGGCCGACACATCCCGCACCGCCCCCCAATGCGCCGCACTCGCCGCAGGGTCCAACACATCCCAGCCCGCGCCCAACAGCCGGGCGAGTTCGGCCCGCCGATAGCCAACCGATCCCTCCATCCCTTCAATCCGCAGCGCCGTCACCGTGCCTTGGGTCTCATAGGCCGCACCGGTCACCTCGAAAGGCGATCCAAGCGCCTTCGCCATCGCCGCCGCCGCCTGCGCGGGCGTCAAGCCGCGGCACAGCAAGGTTGCTTCGGTTTCTGGCCGCGGAAGCACCTTGAAGGACACCTCGCTCAACACACCCAAACTCCCCCGAGCGCCTGCCAGTAGTTTTACAAGATCATAGCCCGTCACGTTCTTCATGACGCGCCCGCCGTTCTTGATCACATTCCCCTCGCCCGAGACGAAACGAATGCCAATCAGACTGTCGCGGCACGCCCCCGCCTGAATCCGCCGCGGGCCCGAGGCATTTGCCGAGGCCACGCCCCCAATCGTCGACACACCATTCCGCCCCAAAAGCCCACGCAGATCCGGCACTTCAAAGGGCAAACGCTGCCCCTCGGCAGCCAAAGCCGCCTCAACTTGCGCCAAAGGCGTCCCCGCTCCGGCCACGACCGTCAAAGCCCCCGGCTCATAAAGCGAGATCCCCGCAAGCCCGGTCATATCCAGCGGCGCGCCCCCGCCCGAAGGGCCGATCCGCCGCGTGTCACCGCCCTCAATCGCCAAAGGTCCTGTCGCGGTCCGAATGATCTCGGCCAGTTCGGCCTCACTGGTGGGTCTCATCTGCCCCGCCCTTTCATCTGTTCAAAAATATCCTCGGGAGTGGGGTCCGGGGAGAGGGCAGACAGCCCTTTCCCCGGCGCTCTCAACCCGCGCGCCGCCCGGCAGTGACATCCAACGGAAACACCTTTGCCGAATTGAGCAGCCATTTCGGGTCAAACACATCCTTGACCCGCAACTGCATCTCCATGTCCTGCGGCTCGAACTGCACATGCATCAGATCGCGCTTTTCAATCCCGACACCATGCTCTCCGGTCAGGCAGCCGCCCACCTCAACGCATAGCTTCAGAATATCGGCCCCCATCGCCTCGCAAAGCTCCAGATCGCCCGGCTTGTTCGCGTCAAACAGGATCAGCGGGTGCATATTGCCGTCGCCGGCATGGAACACATTGGCCACATCCAAACCATATTGCTTGGACATCTCGCCGATGCGGCGCAAGACCAGTGGCAGGGCCGAAACCGGGATCGTCCCATCCAGACACATGTAATCATTGATCTGCCCCATCGCCCCAAAGGCCGATTTGCGCCCCAGCCAGATCTTCTTACTTTCCTCTTCCGACTGGCTTTGGCGCAACTCCACCGGATTGTGGCGGCGGGCGATTTCGGTGATCAGGGCAAGTTGTTCGTCAATCTCGGTGGCAGAGCCTTCCACCTCGACAATCAGCAGCGCCTCGCACATCGGATAGCCCGCCTTGGCAAAAGCCTCCGTTGCCTCGATACAGGGGCGGTCCATGAATTCGATCGCCACCGGCAGGATACCCGCCTTGATGATATCAGAGACACATTCGCCCGCCACTTCATTGCTGTCATAGCCGATCAGCACCGGCCGCGCGCCTTCAGGTTTCGGCAGGATACGCAGCACCGCCTCGGTCACCACGCCCAATTGCCCTTCCGACCCGCAGATCACGCCCAAAAGGTCCAGCCCCGGCGCATCCAGATACGCCCCGCCGATCTCCAGCACCGTGCCATCCATCAGTACGATCGTGACACCCAGCAGATTGTTGGTCGTCACCCCATATTTCAGGCAATGCGCCCCGCCAGAGTTCATCGCGATATTGCCCGCAATCGCACAAGCCAACTGACTGGACGGATCGGGCGCATAGAAAAAGCCATCCGACTCCACCGCGCCCGTGACGCTGAGGTTGGTGCGGCCCGATTGCACCTTGATAAAGCGGTTGTCATAGTCGGTTTCCAGCACGTCGTTCAGCTTGGCCACGCCCAGAATCACACAATCGGCGGTGGGAAGCGCCCCGCCTGCAAGGCTGGTGCCAGAACCGCGCGGCACCACCGGCACCCCCATGCGATGACAGATCTTCAGGACCGCCGAAACCTCGGCCGTGGTACTGGGCAAGACCGCTGCAAGCGGGGGGCAACGATAGGCGGTCAACGCATCGCATTCATAGGCGCGCACTTCCGCCTCATCGAAAATCACGGCATCGGGCGGCAAAACCTCCAGCAACGCGGCAACGATTGCCGGTTTGCCGGCAACGATCGCCGCATTCGCGATTGGCATTTCCATTGGTTTTCCCCTCCCATGACGCGCAACTGGTAAACTAATATAACCAATTTAACCCTCAGGCAAGCATTCTCTTCCCTTCGGCCCGAATTGCCCCTTTCCTTCCTGCAGCCTTGCCGCCATTCCAAGACCACAGCAAAGAAGGATCCTGCCATGGCCCCCCCGTTTTCCCTTTCTGGCTTCTCAATGGCGGACGCGGCGGCGCTGGCGCTGCTTTACGGCCTGTGGCTGGGGATCGGCTGGATGATCGAGCATCCGCCCGCGAGGCGGCCCTCTGTCTCTATGCTCATGGCGCAATACCGGCTGGATTGGATGCGCCAGTTCGTCACCCGCCAACCACGGATCTTTGACGCCTCGATCCTCGCAAACCTGCGGCAAAGCACGGCTTTCTTTGCCTCCGCCTGCATGATTACACTGGGCGGCGGCATCGCGGTCATCGGCAATTCCGAGCGACTGGATATGGTTGCCGCCGATCTGACGATCGAGGCCGAAGGCGCGGTGCTGGAGATGAAGTTGCTTCTGGTCCTGCTGTTTGTCGCAAATGCCCTGCTGAAATTCATCTGGTCGCACCGGCTGTTCGGCTATTGCTCGGTGATGATGGCGGCGGTCCCGAATGAGGCTTCGGACCCGCAGGCCTACCCCCGCGCCGCCGCCGCAGGGCAAATCAACATCACCGCCGCGCGCAGCTTCAACCGCGGCTTGCGGTCGATCTATTTCGCCCTGGCCGCACTCGGCTGGATCTTTGGGCCGCTTGCACTGACGGTAACCTGCCTGATCACCGCCGCAGTCCTGATCCGGCGAGAGTTCATCAGCGAATCGCGCCGGGTCATCCTGCTTTGCTCTGGCGTTTAGCCGTCAGACGGAGCGTTTGACGCTGCTTGCCCGGCGACCTTCCAAAAGCCAAGCGGCCAATGCCAGACCCGAGGCGAGCAACAGCCACAACCACCCCGGCAGCAAGGCCCCGACCCGCAGATCCTGCGTCACATAAGCCCCCCGCGGGGTGATCCCGATCCAGCCGCGCCCCGCCGCAACCCGTCCCTCGCCCACCGAGCGGATATCGGGGGTGCCGTCCTCCAGCCGCAGGATGCCGCCGCGCATCGGGGTCACGAAAGGATCCAGTTTGTCACCGCTGGCGATGGTCTCTTCAAACCCGCGCGGCGCTGACGGGCCAAGCGCCATCACCGTCGTGAGGCTTCCCTGCTCCAGCTTGTAAAGGCCAATCTCGGGGGCATCCCATTGGGCGGAATAGCGGCCGGGCGCAATCTCGGGCAACGGCAGGGCGGATTGCACCCCATCCGGCCCGGTAATGGTCACATCGCCCGGCGCGTCGCCAATCGTGCGGCGCGTCACGGTCAGACGCTGCCCGACGGCAGAGGCGACCAGCGCCTCTTCTTCCAACTCCGGCTCTTTCATCATCCAATGGGCCAGCCGGCGCAGCAGTTCCAACTGCGGCCCGCCGCCCTCATAGCCGCGCCCCCACAGCCACATATGATCCGAGGCAAGGATCGCGATCCGCCCTTCGCCCACCCGGTCCAGCACCAAGAGCGGCTGATCATCGACCCCCGACATCACAGTCTGCCCCGAGGTCTGCGTGATCCCGATATGGCGGAACCAGCGGCCCCAATCGCCATCCGAAAGCGTATCGAGCCCTTCGGTCACCGGGTGACGCTGGCCCAGATCGGTGATCTTCGGCAAGAAGCCTTCCTCATAAACGCGGCTGGTGGCATCCACCGGCATCACCTCGGCCAGAGATGACCGCCACAGGCTGTCGGCAGAGCCGAATTCCGGCCCCGCGGCCACCAGAACCGTCCCGCCCCGCCGCACATAATCGCGCACATTGTGAAGGTAGGAGTTCGGCAAAATCCCCCGCAGGCGATAGCGATCAAAGATGATCAGATCAAACTCATCAATCTTTTCGATGAACAATTCACGGGTCGGAAAGGCGATCAGCGAGAGTTCCGACACCGGGATGCCATCTTGCTTTTCCGGCGGGCGCAGAATGGTGAAATGCACCAGATCCACTGACGGGTCAGACTTCAACAGGTTGCGCCAGACGCGTTCGCCGGCATGCGGCTCGCCCGAGACAAGCAGCACCCGCAGCCGGTCGCGCACCCCGTTGATCTGCACCACGGCGGCGTTGTTTCTGTCAGTCAATTCCCCGTCCGAGAGTTCAACCTGAAACTGAAGCACGTTCATCCCGCCATGCGGCAGGGTCACTGGAAGCTCCAGATCCTCATTCACCGGCACGCGATAGGTTTGCGGTTCCCCCCCATCAATCGCGATCGAGATATTCGCGCTGCCCGCAACCGCCTGCGGCACGCGCCCCTGATCCTCGACGCGCAGGGTCAGGGTGATCGGCTCCCCCAGAATCGCAAAGGCGGGGGCGTTCTTGACAATCAGGCGGCGGTCCCAATCGGCGGCCTCGCCGGTCAGCAATACATGCAAGGGCGCGGGCAGGTTGGGGGTCAGCGTCAGGTCATGGGCCTGCCCGTCGGTAATCAGGATCGCGCCCGCAAGCCGGGATTGAGGCTCTTCGGCGATGGCTTCGGACAGGGCGGTGAGCAGTTGCGTTCCTGCATCGCCCTCTCCGTCCCCCAGCCGCACGATCCGCAATTCGGTATTGTCCAGCGCCGCGACCTCGGCCTGAACGCGGGCAAGGGCAGCCTCGGCCTGTTCGGGGCGGGTCTTGATGCGCTGGCTTGCGCTTTCATCAACAACGGCGATCACAATGTCAGACAAAGGCGCGCGGTCTTCGCGTTGCAGCGCGGGGTTGGCAATCGCCGCCAAAAAGGCCATCGCCGCCAGCCCGCGCAGCCACCAGCCCGAAAGCCCGCGCCACAGGCCAAAGCCCAGGATCAACACCGCTGCCCCCGCCAAAATATACAGCGGCAAAAGCGGGATCAGCGGATCAAGGATCAGCGTTCCGGTCATTGGCCCAGCCTTTCCAGCAATGCAGGCACATGCACCTGATCGGATTTATAATTCCCGGTCAGCACATGCATGATCAGGTTGATGCCAAAGCGGGTCGCGATCTCACGCTGACGCTCTCCAGCATAGCCGCGCCCGACGGGAAACATCGGCGCGCCACGATCATCCAGCGCCCAGGCCGCCGCCCAGTCATTACCGCCGATCACCACCGGGGTCACACCGTCATTGAGGTTCCGAAAGGGCATCCCCTCGGCCTGTTCGGCATCGGGGGGCGATGCCTCAACCCACAGCGCGCGCGACGCATAGCGGCCCGGAAAATCCTGCAACAGGTAGAACGTCCGCGTCAGAACATGGTCTTCGGGCAGGATTTCCAGCGGCGGAATGTCCAGCGGCGCGGCCAGAAGTTGCAAGCGGCGCGCCTCAGGCGTCGTGGTGCTACCCGAGATGTCACCGTCGCGCGTGTCAAACAAGATCATCCCGCCCGTGCGCAGATAGCGGTTCAGCTTGGCATAGGTCGCCCCCGAGGGCGCAGGTTGATCGGTAGTGATCGGCCAGTAAAGGAAGGGATAGAACGCCAGTTCATCGGTTTCGATATTCACCGCAATCGGGTCTTCGGGTTCAATCGTGGTGCGCTCAAACAAGCGTCGCCCGAGGCCGCGCAAACCGGCCTCCGATACCCGGTCAATTTGGGCATTCCCGGTGACGACATGGCCAAGGCGGACGGCATTTGTCGCCTCAATCGCGCGCAGATCATCCGGCAAGCCGTTGGTTTGCGCCTCAACCGGGGCGGTTTGGGCATTGGCGGGCGGGGCGGGCATCAGCAGCGCCAGAAGCCCCAGCAAAGCGGCAGTATTGCGCAAGCCCCCCGTCAATCGCCCCGACACGGCCAGCGCCGCCAGAACATCCACCAGCAAAAGCGCCAAGGCAGCCGCCAGAAGCAGGCCTTTCAACGCCTGTTCGGTGTCCACCTCCAGACCCTCACGGGCAATCCGGTCAGGCCAGAAAGCCGCCTGCAAGGGCGTTTCCACCCCCAACACATTCAGCGCAAGGCGACGGTCATCCCCAGCGTATAGACCCGGAGGCATCGCGGAACTTGGGCCGGGGCCGCCAATGGCGCGGGCCAGATCGGCCCCCGGCACACCGGGATGATCGCCCGCATCGCCCAGCGCGCCGAACCCGTCCAGCATCACTTGCGGCACCCATGTCTGCCCTTCCAGATCGGCGGCGTCCGGGGCGGCGGGGCGGGTGGAAACGGCCAACCGTTCCAACATCTGCACGAACAACCCCGACAGCGGCAGGCTGGACCATTCGGCATTCGCCGTCACATGGAACAACACGACCTGCCCCTGCCCCACCGCCTTGCGCGTCACCAAAGGCGTGCCATCGGCCAGCGCCGCAATGGTGCGCGCCGAAAGATCCGGGTCAGGCTGCGCGAGCACCTGCGCCGTGACTGTCACATCGGCCGGAATCTCCAGCCCGTAGAAGGGGGAGGCATCGGTGAAGGCGGCCAGCGATTTCGGCTCCCCCCAACTCATTGCGCCGCCCACATTGCGGCCGCCCTCGCGCAGGCGCACCGGCATCAGCGCATCCTCGGACGACCGGGACACATCCGAGGCAGCAAGTCGCGGCCCGGCAAAGCGCAGCAACAAGCCGCCCTTGTCCAGCCAGTTCCAGATCGCATCCGCCTCATCCGGCGACAGCGTGGCCACATCGGCCAGTACGATCACATCCGGGCTGGCCAGCACCACATCCGACAGCGACCCGTCGATCAGTTCGGCAACAGGCTCCAACGCTTGCCGCAGGTAATGGGTGGGCGACAACAGCTGCAACCCCTCGGCCCCGCCCTGCCCCGAGATCAGCGCCACCTTGCGCCGCTTGAGGCTGTCATCCGTCAGGCTGATCGCCCCGGCAGACCGGATCCCCGCCAGTTCAAACCACGAAATCCGGTTGCGCAATTCGGGCGGCAAGGAAAGCGAAGCCTCGGCCTCAGTCTCATCCGCCGCGAAGGTCAGGGGCAGCCGGGCGAGTTCGCGTTCAATCCCGGCAGGGTCAAGACCGCGCGCCGAAATATCAAAACCCGCCTCGGGGCCCGCAGGCAGGCGGCTGGCGGTGATCTTGACGACACCATCCTCAAACCGCGCAGGGCGAAGGGCGACAATCGGGCGCGGGCTTTCAAACACGGTGACGCTGCCTTTGGCTTCGAGGGCTGCCAAAAGATCGGCGCGGCCCGGATGGTCCACCCCATCCGACAGCCAGAAGCTTGCAAAATCGCCCTCGGGCAAGCCATCGGCCCAAGCGGTCAGATCCGGCGCCCAAGGCTGCGGCAGGATCCCGTTCAACCGCTCAGCCCAAGCGTTTGCCGCCTGAAACGCCAGTGGCGTCGGCGGATCGGTCAGCCGCGCCAGTGCCACGGTCCGCCCGTCGCGCGCGGCTTCCTCGACCAAAGCTGCGGCCCGGTCCATCCGGCGCGGCCAGTCGCGCGCATCCGCCCAAGAGCCGTCCATCAGGATCAACAGCGGCCCGCTGGCCTGATCGCGCTGCTGCGGGTTCAGAACCGGGCCAGCAAAGGCGATAATCGCAGCTGCAATCGCCGCCATGCGCAAAAGCAACAGCCACCAAGGTGTCTTGTCGGCCTCAACCTCGTCATCCGTCAGCCCAAGCAGCAACGCCACGCCCGGAAAGCGGCGGCGGATCGGCGCGGGCGGCACGGCGCGCAGCAAAAGCCACAGGATAGGCAGGGCGATCAGGCCCAAAAGCAACAGAGGTGAGGTAAAGCCCACCGGGCCAAGCATCCACATCAGCGCCCCCGTTCCAAAGCCGTGAACAACCACAAGAGCGCCGATTGCGCGGTTTGCCCGGTGTGATGGCACAGATAATGCCAGCCCGACGCACGGGCGAGGGTTTCCAGCCGCGCCTTGCGCTCCGCCAGACGGTCGAGATAGCGCGCCCGCAGATCGCCCGCGCGCAGGGTTTCGTGCCGCATCGTGCCGCCCATCGATTCAAAGATCGTGCGGCCATCGAAAGGAAACTCTTCCTCGGCGGGGTCAAGGATCTGCACCAAGGCCCCCCGCACCCCCCGGTCCGAGGCCATGCCCAGCGCCGCCTCAACGCCCGCAGGATCGCCCAGAAAATCCGAAAAGAACACCGCGCGGCCGTGGCTGACGATGCCCGTCACATCCGGAGCGCCGAAATCGGCCGGGGTTTCACCTTCGGCGGTCAACAGCTGCGCAAGATGCAAGACCTGCGCCCGGCCCGCCCTTGGCCGCTCATGGTCCGAGGTCAGGCCAACCCGCTCCCCTCCGCGCAACAGCAAGACGGACAGCGCCAGCGCCAATAGCTGCGCGCGTTCTGCCTTGGTCGGGCGGGACTTTTCGCCGCTGAAGGTCAGGGACCGTGCCGGATCCACCCAAAGCATCACCGTTTGCGCCGCCTGCCATTCGCGCTCGCGTACGAAATGCGCATCCGACCGGGCAGAGCGTCGCCAGTCGATCATCGCGGCACTGTCGCCCGCATGAGCGGGGCGGTATTGCCAGAATTCATCGCCCATTCCCGCGCGCCTGCGCCCGTGATCGCCAAGGATCACGGTTGCGGCCAGTTGATCGGCCTGCGCCAGAAGCGCGGGCAAGGATTGCCCCAGCGTTTCGGCGCGCGCCTGCAAGGCGGCAAGGGAAGGGGCGGTTTGGCTCACGCCGCGGCCTCAAGCCCAAGGCTGCGGGTCACAGTGGCATTGATCAGCCCGGCAAGGCTTTCGCCCCGCGCCCGTGCCGCGAAAGACAGTGACATGCGGTGGATCAGCACGGGCTGCGCCAAGGCAGCCACATCGGCAACCGACGGGGCCAAGCGCCCATCCAGCAGCGCGCGCGCCCGCACCATCAGCATCAGCGCCTGCGCCGCACGCGGCCCCGGACCCCAGCTGAGCTGCCCGGCCAAAGCCGCGCCTTCCGGCTCTCCGGGACGGCAGGCGCGCACCAGATCCAGAATGGCCGAGACGACCTGCTCCCCCACAGGCATCCGGCGCAAAACCGCTTGCGCGGCGATCAGTTCATCGGCGGTAAAGACTTCATGGACCTCTGGCTCTTCGGCGCCGGTCGTGGCCAGCAGGATGTCATGTTCGGTATCGCGATCCGGGTAGGCCACATCGACCTGCACCAAAAAGCGGTCAAGCTGGGCTTCGGGCAGCGGATAGGTGCCCTCCTGCTCGATCGGGTTTTGCGTCGCCAGAACGTGGAAAGGACGCCCCAAGGGCCGGTGCTTGCCCGCAATCGTCACCTCCCGTTCCTGCATCGCCTGCAACAGCGCAGATTGCGTGCGCGGGCTGGCGCGGTTGATTTCATCCGCCATCAGCAACTGGCAAAAGATCGGCCCCTCGATAAAGCGAAAGGCGCGGCGGCCATCCTCTGCCACGTCCAACACCTCAGAGCCGAGAATATCGGCGGGCATCAGATCGGGCGTGAACTGCACCCGGTTGCCCTTCAGCCCCATCACCGTCGAAAGCGTATCGACCAGCCGCGTCTTGCCAAGCCCCGGCAGACCCACCAAAAGCGCGTGCCCGCCACACAGCATCGAGGCCAGCACAAGATCCACCACCTGACCCTGCCCGATGAACCGCCGATTGATGGAGCCCTTCGCCTCTTTCAGCTTTTCGCCCAGCGCCTCGATCTCGGCGACGAGGGCAGCGGTATCGGCGGGGGCAACGGCGTTGGGCATGACAATCCTCGGTTTCTGATTATATGTTCATTAGACCGAACTATAACGCGCGGCACAAATGGCAAAAGCTATGACAGGACAATTGATCGTGAAACCCAGTGCTGAAAGCGTGATGGCGTCAATTCAGGCAAGCGGGAAGGGCAAAGGGCCCGCCCCTGTGCATCTGTGGAACCCACCCTTCTGCGGCGACCTTGATATGCGCATCGCGCGGGATGGCACATGGTTTTATCAGGGCACCCCGATTGGCCGCGCGCCCTTGGTCAAGCTGTTCTCAAACATCCTCAAACGTGAGGGCGACAAGTATTTCCTTGTCACCCCTGTTGAGAAGGTCGGCATCACCGTCGATGACGCGCCCTTCGTCGCCGTGGATTTCGAGGCAACGGGCGCGGGCGATCAGCAATCCATCCGCTTTACGACGCAGGTGGGCGATCATGTGACCGCAAATGCCGACACCCCCTTGCGGGTGACCCGCGACACAGAAAGCGGAGAGCCGTCGCCCTATGTCATGGTCCGGGGCGGGCTGGAGGCCCTGATTGACCGCAAATCCTTCTACCGGCTGGTGGATCTGGGCGTGCATCACCCCGTCCGCCAAAAAGACGGAAGCACGCAGGATTGGTTCGGCCTGTGGTCGGGGGGCGTGTTTTTCCCGGTTATCCCTTCGGCTGAATTGCGCTAAGCCCGCAAGCAATACCCAAAAGAAAGCCTGCTTCATGATTCCCGCTCGATTTGCTCCGGTGGTTTTTGGCCTGATCCTGTCGGGTCTGATGTCCTCCATCGTTTCTGGCATTGCCACGGCCCGCGCGCTGGGGCTGGGGCCGGAATTCCTGCATCATTGGCTCTACTCTTGGCTCGCAAGCTGGGCCGTTGCCTTTCCGGCGGTTTTGCTGGTGGCCCCTGTCACGCGGCGGCTTGTGGCGCTGCTTGTCCGGCCCGCGCCCTGAACCATGCCGTTTCAAGCTGAAACAGCCCGTGGTTTTGCACCGCTGGCCTTGCCGCCACCCTCGCTATCGTTATCATACGCCCCGAACAGTCGGCCTTGCGCCGCTCCATCCAGTGCAGGAAAACCTCTATGACAGCCCCCGTCCCCGAGACTGAAATCGTTTCGAAATGGAAAGTCGCCTGTGATGGCGGCGGCAGCGCCTCTGGCCATCCGCGCGTCTGGCTGACGATCCCCGAGGATCGCGGCTGGGTGGAATGCGGCTATTGCGACAAGCGCTACATCCATGAAAGCGCCTCCGAACAGGCAAAATAAGGCCCAAACGGCCCCTTTCGCCCCTGTCCGCCCTGCCCTTGCCGGTCCTTTCCGCTAAGGGCGGCCCTGTCAGGCGCACATCGCAGGGAGAGCGAGATGACATTTGGCAAAGGCCACCACCTGCACCTGATCGACGGATCGGCCTATATCTTCCGGGCCTATCACGCGCTGCCGCCGCTGACGCGGAAATCCGACGGCTTGCCGGTGGGCGCGGTGGCGGGGTTTTGCAACATTCTGTTCCGCTATCTTGAAGGCAACAAAAGCGGCGATGCGCCCACGCATGTCGCCGTTATCTTTGACCATTCGTCAAAAACCTTCCGCAATGACATCTACCCCGCCTACAAGGCCAACCGCCCAGAACTACCCGAAGACCTGCGCCCGCAATTCCCCCTGACCCGCGACGCGACCCGCGCCTTCAACATCGCCTGCATTGAAACCGAAGGCTATGAGGCCGATGACATCATCGCAGCCCTGTCCTGCAAGGCGCGCGATGCGGGGGGGCAGGTCACGATCATCTCTTCCGACAAGGATCTTATGCAGCTGGTCGGCAATGGCGTAGGCATGCTCGACCCGATGAAGAACAAGCTGATCGGCCCGGAGGAGGTGTTCGAGAAATTCGGCGTCGGCCCCGACCGTGTGGTCGATGTGCAGTCCTTGGCCGGGGATGCGGTGGATAACGTGCCGGGCGCGCCGGGGATCGGCATCAAAACGGCGGCGCTTCTTATTCAGGAATATGGCGATCTGGAAACGCTTCTCGCCCGCGCGGGGGAAATCAAGCAACCCAAACGCCGCCAGACGCTGCTGGACAACGCCGACCAGATCCGCATCTCGCGCCGCCTTGTGGCGCTGGATTGCGACACACCGCTGGATTTCACGCTGGAAAGCCTTGAGGTAAAGGAACCGCAGGCCGAAGCCCTTCTGGGCTTTCTCAATCAGATGGAGTTTCGGACCCTCACCCGCCGCGTGGCCGACAGCCTGAATGTCACCGCCCCGCCGCCGCCCGAACTGGCCACGCCCCCCGATGAGGCAGGCGACGGAATGGAAGCCCCCGCAGCCCTGCCCTTCGACCATGCCGCCTATGAATGCGTGACCAGCGCAGAGGCGTTGCAGCTTTGGCTCGACCGGATCTATGCGCGCGGCTATGTCGCCGTGGATACCGAAACCACCAGTCTGGATGAGATGCGCGCCGAACTGGTCGGTATCTCGCTTTGCGTCGAAGCCGGTCAGGCCTGCTACAT